>JAODBI010000400.1 GCA_025463875.1 Actinomycetes bacterium | reverse complement strand
ATCCCGGATCGGCAGTTATGTATCGGGCTACCGCGCCTTCGGCGGCGCGATTTGACCCTCCGGCAGATACGCGCCGAGCGCACACTGGTGAGCGAGCTCGCCCCTGAAGCGCCCGTCAGACTCGGCGGGTCGGAGGAACACGACTATCGACACTCGACCGGGGTGTCCGTTGTACTCGCCTTGCCGCAAGATGTCCGGCTCCAAGTTTGTGCCCGTCGTGTCGACCCACTCGCCACAACCCTCGCAGTGCAGTCCACTCATTCCGTTCCTATCGGCAGTTATGGCGTTCGCCGTGTCCACATTGCCCTTCTACTTGTAGCTGAAGGAGTAACTCCAACGGAGAGCCGCAAGAGCGGCGGGCGCGAGTTCGGGATGGTTCTCGGCAACTACGGCGACCGCTCGTTGCGTGGCCGCGCTGAGATCGTCGATCTCCCAGTTCGGGAGGACCTTGAAGAGTTCCGTCAGCACTCCTTGGGCGTACGCGACGAGGTCTAACCCCTCGGTCTCGCCGAAGCGCTCGATCAATCGAGCGGGGTCCGGCTTTGGGTAGGAACGACTTCCGAGGAAGAGAACGATCGCCTCGCTCTTGTGCCCGTTCACCTGCCCACCTGGATCACTCCCGCAGATTGTCACGCCTCCACCGACGGAGGGGTACCCGATCGGCGCTTATCGGCGTGGGGCGAGTATGCGCGCATCGCGAAAGCATCGCGTCGCGGTGCCTCCGCGCCTCGGGCTGATCGACCCACGACATCTCTGCGGCGGGATCCGTCGTCGCGCGAACGCGAGCACCGTTGTGTCCCACGTAGGTGCGAGCATCCTCGAGCAGCGCTCGACAAGCATCGTGACTTCGGGTCCAGTTCCCCACCCCCGACAAGGACTTCACCCAGGGGTCGCCCTTAACGCAGACGACAAGACACGCACCACCGCTCGTGGCCTCCCAGGTGAGATAGGCGACGTCGCTCCACGGCCAAAACCGTCGTCGCAACCTTCTCTGATGCACGCCTCGGTCATCGAGGACGGTCCCTCCGTGGCGAAGCGTCCCGTCTGGCTCGCGTCTCCATCGCCAGCGCTGCCGAACCTTGTCCGAGATCACGCCATCGAAGACTCGTTGGTTGTGCTCGTCCCATCGCCGCAACCAGCTCATGGTACGGCTATCGACTCACGTCCGCACCAGATGAGCACCCGCACAGACTGCTCGATTCTCCTCGATACTGGCGACCCCGATCGGCAGTTATGGCGTCGTCCGTCGCGGCCTCGCCCGGACGGCCGCGACAACGCAAATCACGAGCAGAGCGGCCGCGAGGCCCAGAAGCCACGGGTGACCTCCGGTGATCGCGGCGAGACCGATGAGCACAGCCACCAGAGCTTCGGCGATCCAGAGTGAGCGAGACGCTCTCGGCTTCTCGTCGTCGGACACCCCGACACCATGCCCTCATGGATGACGCGTTAATCGGGACCGATCGGCAGTTATGGCACTGCCACTGCGGCATGATTGATGGGGTGCGATGGTTCGTCGGCTTATTCGGGATAGCGGTGTTCGCCGCCCTCGGTGTCGCAGCCGCCGTGACCCGATCGCCCGGCCCACTTGTGCCGGTCGCAGCGGTCGGCATATTCGCTCTCATCGTCTTCCTGCGCCATCCCGAGACGTCTGAACGAGAAGAGCCCGGCCCAAAGCGAGGGATGTCGGCGGCGGGTGTTTGCGCCTGGATGCTCGGTGTCGGAGGACTGGCGGCGTGCGTCATGTCCGTACTCGCCGATGTGGACGTGCTCTTGTTGGTTGGCGCTTTTGCATGTTTGGCCTCCGCGGGAATCGGCGCGGCCGCAGTCGAGCGCCGTCTCCCGTCGTCGTTCCCTCAGACGTGGTGGGGTCTAGGTCGACGTGCTCTCACACGTCGGCCGCAAGACCCCGAGTGACGCGCACCGATTGCCCGATCGCGCGCCGGTGAAGCGAGTGCCCGATCGCGAGTTATGGCGCGGCTATTTCGGGATCGAACAGCCGCTCACCCTGCTCTCACCATCCGGATCACACCTGATCTACGCTGCAGCCATGCCTGGCCGTCCCACATCGACAAGGCGCTACACAACGAACGCCGAGCCGCAAGAGGTGCCCTCCGCACTCACGCCCGCCGGAGTGATCCAAAGCTACGGGAGTGCGTTCGCTTCGCTTCGAGGTCGTAGTCGGTGGCGGCGCTTCGGAGCGATCGCCATCGCCTTGATGATCCTTTCGCCCCTAGTGGTGATGGCGATCGGATACAGCATGATGTTCATCCGAGCGTTATAGGCCCGAGTCGAGCGCGCTCGCACTCCGCGCGCACCGATCGGCAGTTATGGCTCCGTCAGTCGTGCTCGCCGACGAGGATGTCGCCGAGTCGAATCGAATCGAGTCCGTCTCCCGATAGCGAGATCCTGACGACGGTGCCGGGCCCTGCTGCGGCTACCCGGCTCCCATCAAGCCCGACCATCTCCTGGACACAGGCGCGGATCGGGCGGTCGTCATCTCGCTGGTCTGTCGCAACAACGAAGACATCACGTTCGTTCAACGGCCCCAGCCAAACTTCACCGACGACGGACAGCTGCGGCGAGCCCGGTGGTTCAACGTCTCGAATCGAGAGTGAGAATCGGCGGTACACACACGCAGGATGCCCGATCGCGCGCTCGTCGGCGAGTACAGAGCGGCAGTTATGCCTTGTCGCGGCGTTCAAGTCGCCGTGGCCCGGGGCCGTCAGGCCGCCACCAGTATAAACCGAGCGCGAGCGCCAGAACTGCGCCCGCCAGCCCAGCGAAGACGTTACGGAAAAGGACCGTGAACATGAAGAGAATGACGACGGACTGCGTCACCGAGAACTTCACCCGATTCGCAGCCGCGTATCCCTGCCGTCGCCGCTTGTAATCGTCAAACACGCCTCATCATCGGCACGAACCGCGTCACGCGTAATGCGCGATCGCACGCCGGCGCGCGAGTTCCCGATCGGCAGATATGTACGCGTCAGCCTCGCCCGCGACGCCAGAATCCGCGTCGAGGCGGTTCTCGCTCGGTCGAGATCATTACCCTCGTGACCGAGGTACCGCCAGCGCGGCCGCGTAGCTGGTCGTGTATCTGACCCGCGATGTTCACACCGACTACGAAGTCGATCGTCGTGAGGTTGGCAGGGTCGATCAGTCCACCAAGCACCGGTGGCTTGGTGAAGTCGTAGATGCGGCCAGCCTCGGGCACGATGCCGTGCGACTCAGCCGATGCCGCGAGCGCGGAACGCAGGTACCGCAGGTGCCCGTCGGCCGTCGCGAGCACCGAATCCATCGACCCGCGCTCCGGCCACAGGAGATCGATGGTGCCTGCGACGAGGTCGAGGTACCAGCAGCCCCCTTCGCTCTCGAAGAACATGTCCCCGAACAGAGACGACAGGACGGGACGCTTGTCGTCGAGGCCAATCCATGCCCACGACTCCAACGCCTCGGTGAAGCGATCCTCGGACACGGACAACGTCAGATCCATCCGCAAAGATTGCCCGATCCCGGCCATGCCAGCGAGTGACCGATCGGCAGTTATGGCGTAGCGGCGTTGCCGTACACCGTGGCGCGCACAGTCGGTTCGGTTGCACCAACGAAGTCCACGATCGCCCACACGTCCGGCAAGCCGTCGTGGTTCTTGGCCTCGTCGGCGCTGAGCATCTTGCCGAAGAATTGTGCTCGACCGTCGGCGGCTACCGGCCCTGGAAAGAGGGTGACTCCTTCTGAGCGAACGCGGCACGAGAAGGTCGCTTGGTCGGCGAAGTCGGGTTCGTCGAACGAGCCGAACGCCACGTCCATCCACGCCTCGGCGTGCTCGTCGTGGGCGTGGCACGCGACGTAGACGATCGCCGTCGCGACGCTGTCCTTCGTAACGAACGCGGTGACGAGCGGGTACTCGCGTCCGCACGACGTGCAGGTCACCGAGCGCACCTGCGGCGATCCATCGAAGGCAAATCCCACTCGTACAGATTGGCCGATGGCGCGCCGACGCGGCGAGTACCCGATCGGCAGTTATGGCGTACCTACCAACCCATGTCCCGAGCGACCTCGGCTCGCGCGGTGTCGATCTCGTCGTCAGTCAGACCTGAACCCGACCCGCCGTAGGGGATGTCGGTGTAGCCCTCGATGCGAGTCAGTAGATCCGTGAGCGCCTGCTTCTCGGCGGGGTGTTCCATCGGAATCGCGTTCAGGTCGGTCTTCTTCAACCAGTCGAAAAGCACGATCGCATCTGCTCGCGACAACGTCAGCGAGATCATCGGAAGAGCGTAGTCTACGCCGCACAGAATGCCCGATCCGGAGCCCTTCTGCGAGCGCCCCGATCGGCAGTTATGGCGTTTCCGTGCTGCGCGTGTCCGAGAGCCTTCCCGCTCGCCAGCATCGCCTTTGCCTTGTCGTTGAACGGCGGTCGACCGTCGAAAGGGCACTCCCGAATGAGTTCGCCATCGGACCGCGTCGACCAGATGCCTCGATTGCCGTTTCCCGGACGGAACGCGGGTAGCTCTTGCCCGCAGCGAGGGCAGTGATACGCGCCCGCCGACCACTGTTCCTCATCGGACTTGGTCGGTGCCCACATCCAACGCCACAGATTCGAGAGCTTGCCCATCGGCGCCATGATGCCCGACGCGGCGAGTACCCGATCGGCTGCAGTTATGGATTCGCGGGAGGCCCTGCTGCCTCGCGGTCGCCGTCAGGAGTCGTGACGACGACCACGGGACTGTCATCCGGACCAATCGCGGCCAGGAATGCGTTGTTCGCAAGGATGGCTGGTACCTCTCCTACACGCACGGCAGAAACGCTGTCGGCCACGAGTCCAACCACGAGAATCCCGTCCGCGTTCGAGTTTGTCATCACGATCGCGCCGCGCTCGCGCAACACCCAACGCAGGCTCACGCATCCGCCTCCACCACTTCGGGTGATGACGCCGAGCGCCAATACGTCGTCGTCGCCTCGGCCGACGAGGACTTCGCGATCATCGATCCGCATGGCTAGCCGCAGGGTCTCCAGTTCAACGCTTGTCGAGTGAAACGGCACCGACTCGACATCGACGCGGTCTTCGAAGTCCAGAGCGCGGTCGAGGATCGATACACGTTCGGCAATGGGCCGATCGATCTCACGCACCCCCACAGAGTGCCCGATCTTCGGCCCGACGGCGAGCGCATAGCGGCAGTTATGCGCTGCCGTCAGGTCGCGATGAGCGGCGTGGCGAGCGACCAGTGGTTACAGTCCTCGCCCTCGTCGGTATCGCTGGCAGGAGGGCAGATGCGCGTTCGGACGACGTTGCTCGCCGTGCTCATGGTGCTGCTCGCTGCTTGTGGTGGATCGACGACGACGAAGCATGGCGCGCCGTTGAGTATCTCGACGGCGGTCGGCTTACGCAACACCGCGCCTACATCCGTCGAAGCATCCAGCGCGCAAGCAGCCATCCTCCACGCGATTGCTGGTGCTGCCAAAGGTCGCTGGAGAGTGACCTACAAGACGGAGTTTGGAAGCGACATCACCCTTGCGACCGATGGAGTGGGACGCGCCTCCATACGCTCTAATTCGTACGTGAATGTCGTCAGCGACGGGTACTCGTCCTCGTGCAACGTGTTTCCCGGATCTGCCCCCGTATGCACGCGTCACGCTCAGGGTGCGGTCGCTGCTCGCGCCGAGGTCGCTCGGCTTCTCGAAATCGCCCTGCAGGACACAGATGTAGTCATTGCGAGCGCTGGCGTGGCCGACCAGACCTCTCGTGAAACCGTAGCTTCACGCTCAGCCGAGTGTTTCACCTTTCGCGGGCGAAACGTTCTGAAGGTGTTACCAGCCAGAGTCAAAGCCGCATATGCGCACGTCGACCTTCGCCGTGCCTCGAGGACAGCGTGCTTCGACCAAGAGCTTGGAATCCTCGTCAAGCTCCGAGGCATCTTCAGCACCACGGACAGCTATGTCGCAACGGCGATCGGACCACCATCTGACACCGACTTCGCGGACCCCGCTCTCGGCACGGCGTAGGAGAAGGAAGCCCGATCGGCAGTTCGGGCGCGCGCTTTCGTTGTTGCGACGACGGTGAGGGTCGGCTGCCTTCGCGGCTTCGCGTCCGTTTCTGCCCGTTGTTCTGGCGCGTCGTTATGCGTCCTCGATCCGGCGTTGTGGGGCAACCTCCTCGCTCGTGCGAGCGATGCCCGGCAGCCAGGCGGTGCTCAATATTCTCTGCGCCGTCGGTGGCCTGTGCGATGATCGACGACATGCGGGAGATCGAAGTCGTTGTCGCGCATTCGGAGCGCGTGACGCTGCGCGTCGGCGATGTGTTCCTGAAGATCGACACGGATCAAGCGCGCATCGACCGAGAGGTCGAGGTCATGGCGAGGGCACCGATCCCCACCCCCGAGGTCCTTTGGCGCAAGCCGCCGGTGCTCGCCCTCGCGGCAGTTCCTGGAGCGGCGCTCGGCGTGCTTAAAGAGCCTTCGCGTGCGTCTTCGGCGGCGTGGGTTGCGGCGGGTGCCGCTGTCCGCACGCTGCACGACGCTCCGCTGCCGCCGTGGCCCAGCAGCCAGTGTCAGCAGCAGCCCGCTCTCAGCAGTCGGGGCACGGTCGAGTTTCCGCCAAACCTCGACTCGGAGTGTGAGTGGCTCGTCGCCAACGATGTCGTGTCCGCCGACGTTGTCAGGCGCAATCGTCAGGTCGCGGAGGTGGCGCTGCGGCCATGGACACCGGTGTTCATCCACGGCGACCTGCAGATCGTTCATGTGTTCGTCGACGGTGACGAGGTGAGCGGCGTCGTGGACTGGTCCGAGGGCGGCCAAGGCGATGCGATGTATGACCTCGCCACTCTGACGCTCGCACACGAGGAGCACCTCGACGATGTCGTCGCGGGCTATGGCGGCGACATGGAGATCGACGTGATTCGCGCGTACTGGTCGTTGCGAAGTTTGATGGAGATCCGGTGGCTGGTTGAGCACGGCTACGGCGCGCCGGCGACGTTGCCAGAGGTCGCGGTGCTCAACTCCTTGTCAGCCAGTTCTTAGATGCGTGCGGCTATCACGCATGTCCGCCGACCCGTCCTAACGGTTCGCTCAGCCGACCGGAACGACGGCTCTGCTTACACGCCGGTGGCTACCGGGTGTCCCAGAACGCGCGGTCACAACGCCGTGGGCATTGCCACCGAAGTGCCGGTAGGGGACGCGCCATAACGCGCGATTCGACATGAGTCCTCATGGCGACGCGCACTTCGATCAGCCCGCGTAATCGAGCAGCGCATATTGCCCGATCTCGCGCCGGCGCGGCGAGTACCGATCGGCAGATCTGGCGCGTGCATGACCGCGTACCATCCCCATGTGAGCGACTCGCGGTATTGCCCCCGCTGCGGTCGCGCCCTCGCGCCGCCGTTCGGCGGGTGGCCGGTCCCGGCCCAGCCCGGCGAGCTCTGCTCGTACTGCTTCACGGGTCACGCTCCGGACTGGACCGAGCCCATGAGTTCGTTGTTTCGCGAACCGAAACGCCCCCTCAACTGGGCCGGTCGACTGCTTCAGCGTCTCCAGTCACGCAGGCATCCTGAGGACTAACGCCGACGACTCTTCGGCTACTACCGAGCGGCAGTTCTGTGCGCGCCTAGAGAAGCTCGATGAGCCCAGCGTTGGTTGGTATGAACCCGCAAGCGTCGAAGTAGAACGGTCGAAGGTCATCCTCGAAGTCGACGTGCAGGTACTCGCATCCAGCGTCGGCTGCCCCTTCCCGAGCACGGCGGACCAGCCCGACACCGACACCGCGACGCCTTGCATTCTCGGCGACCATCACATCCTGCAACCAGGCATGTACAAGTCCATCCCAGAGGACGTTCGCAAAGCCGGCAAGGTCGCTGTCCGCTCGGGCGACAACCCAGCCAAGGCTGTACCGCTGCACCTGGTCAACCCAGTTCCACTCGGACGCGTCGAACACGCGCGTCTCGAACGCTTGCGCATGAAGGGCGTTGATCTCGGCGTTATCGAACACGCCCCGCCACTCGAATATGACCGACTTCACGGGCCCATCCTGCCCGATCTCGTCCCGACGCGCGAAGCGCCGATCGGCAGTTATGGACGGGTCAGAACGAGCCGGACGTGGCGCGGCGAGGTATCGGGATGCACGAGAAACGACGGCCTCGTACTCGCCGGGTCGGACTGCCGCTCGATGTTCGTCGCTCATGAGAAGGTCCGGAACGGCGATGCCCCACGACGACACGAGCAGGGGGGTGCGAAGCACTTCGGTCCAGTCGTCGTCCGGCGAAGAGTCGACCCAAACTTCCACACTGACCTCGGCGTTCTGAGTCGCGACGTCGATGTCGGGCGCGGTCGCGACTGCGATCGCGTGCGCTGTGGCGACCGCGCGCTCATCGCCTGTCTCCCATTGTGGATGCGGCGCGTCAGGCGAGGTGGTCAAGAACACCTGCGCGTAGAACGGGGTGACCATCGCCGTCAGTACACGGTGCACGGCATCATCATGCCTCGCGTAACAGCCGCACCGATTGCCCGATCGGCGCGCCAGCGCGGCGAATGCCGATCGGCAGTTATGCGCTCGTCTAGTGGTAGTCGAGCGCATTCGCCAGTAGCTGCCCCGTCGTCGCGTTGACGGCTGTGATGCCGATTCCGAAGTAGCACGGCACGCCGGGAATCGTCAGGCGCTGCGAATCCACGTCCTGTGCCTCGACCGGTCGGTGTGTTCCGATCGCCACCCACGCGAGCACATGGTCGTGCGCAACCGGCTGGCCGTGCTCCTGCACGACGAGGCCGCCGAGGGTGTCGTCGGAGGACCAATACGCCAACTCCACGTCGTATATCGCGGAGCCGTACACCGAGCCGAAGAATCCAAGTGCGTAAGAGGTCGGCGCGCCGGCCCTAGCGAATCCGCTCCATCCCCTGTCGAGCGGCACGCGCGGCTGTACCGACGAAGCGACCGGGTCGAGTCGAACGCGGCCGAACCATGTAGTACGCGGGCTGGTCAATCGTCGGTATCTAGGGACCGGCACATTGTTGACCGACAGGTCGGCGGCGGTGCAGACCTTCGCTCGCTGGCGCGCCGTGAGGGTCGCTCGCGGGATCGTCGTCGACGCGCCGGGAGAAGACGCATGGGTGGATGATCCGGCACACGCGGCCGCGACCATCAGCATCCCTAGCAGCACGACTAAGCCCCGTGGTGACATCCGAGTCAGGCTACGCGAACCCTGATCCGCCACCCGCCAGATTGCCCGCCGGCGCGGCGAGTACCCGATCGGCAGTTAGGGCGCGACTCGATGAGTGCCCAGCATGGATATTCGGGAGTCGAGATCGCACAGTCGTCCTAGCCTGCCGCGCATGGGAAGCTCGCCAGTCGCTGGCACACTCGAGACGAACCCACTTCATCACTCGCGCTATCACCGCTCGAACGCCTACGACCCCAGGTGGGTCTTCGATAACCAGATGGGGCCGAACGCGCTTTGGCTGGTGGAGTCACTCACCGAGGTGTTGCCGCTCGAACCCGGCATGCGTGTTCTCGACCTCGGTTGCGGTAGGGCAATGACCTCGATTTTCCTCGCCAAGGAGTTCGGAGTGCAGGTCTGGGCCACCGACCTATGGATTGGGGCATCGTCCAACCAGGACCGGATTCGCGAAGCCGGGTCGGAAGACCTGGTCGTGCCGATTCACGCCGAGGCGCACCAACTGCCGTTCGCCAACGGATTCTTCGATGTAATCGTGAGCGTCGACGCGTACCAGTACTTCGGTACCGCCGATCTTTATCTCGGCTACATCACCGGCTTTCTGCGACCAGCGGGTCGGATCGCGATCATCGCGCCCGCGCTTTTCCGCGAGTTCGGCACGAACGTCCCCGACGAACTGGCACCCTTTTGGGATTGGGAGTTCTGCTGCTTCCACGGCCCGGACTGGTGGCGAACCCACTGGGAGAAGACCGGCAAGGTGCACGTCGAACACGCCGATGCCGTCGAGGACGGCTGGCAGGACTGGCTGCGCTTTGACGAAGCGAGCGCGCCCGGCCTTGACGGCTGGCGCAAGGAGGCCGCCGCCAACTCGGCGGCCATGCTCAGGGCCGATCAGGGGATACATCTCGGCTTCAGCCGCGTCGTTGCCACAAAGCTATAGCCATCGTGTCGCGCACTTGCGCGCCCGCACATATTGCCTGTGTCCTCAGGCGGTCAAGGCAACGGCGTTGGCGAACGCTTGTGATGGTGTCATCCAGCCGAGGGTCTGTCGAGGTCTGGTGTTGAGCGAACGGGCGATGGCGTCGAGTTCGCGTTGTGTGCACTG
>JAODBI010000398.1 GCA_025463875.1 Actinomycetes bacterium | reverse complement strand
AGATGGGTCGGGCAAGCCCGTGAGCTCCCCGGCCGAAATCGGGCGAATTTCTGGCGAGCCGGGCAGACTGGTCGATGAATCGGCATGGGACGCCAACTGGCACCGGTTCGCCGGGCACAAGAACTCCTCCAGGACGATCGCTCGATGAGGAGCGTCATCGACGAGCTCCAAGCGTGCTTCGGGGTGAGCTCCGCCGACGCGATCGCCGCGATCGTCGTCGGACGGTCGCTCAACCGTGCCGCCGCCGACGCTTCCCGCTGACCGTTACGGCTTCGGCGGCGGGGCCGACGGCCGCGCTCCGAGCGGAACGAGATCGGGCCGGAAGTAGCTGACGAGCTCGACGTAGGCGCCGGTGTGGGGCGCGTCGATCATGATGCCCGGGCCGACGACGATGCCGACGTGGTGGTTCGTCGGGCCCGAGTCGCCGAAGAACACCAGATCGCCCGGTTGCAGCTGATCGATCGGGACGTGCGGGAAGGCGTCGTACTGCGCCTGCGATCCGTGGACCATGACCACGCCGCTCTGCAGCCAGGCCATCATCGTGAGTCCCGAGCAGTCGAACACGTCCGGTCCGGCGCCCGCATACACGTAAGGCTTTCCGAGCTGCTTCGCGGCGTACGCGACGGCGAGCAACGCGCCCGAGCTCGGCATCGGGAGATCGGCGAACAGCCCAGTCGCGTCGGCCGGTGCGCCGTTCCCGCCCGCTTTGCGCGCGGCGGCCTGCCGCCGCGCGAGCCGCTGCAGCCAGTCGTGCTCCGCGATCGCGGCTGTGGCGCGGGCGTCCTGCTCCATCTTGGCCGCGAGCAGCTTGACGCTCGATTGCGTCGTGTCGAGCAGCTTCATCATCGACGCGTTGACGCGGGCGACTTCGCGCCGCGCATCCCGGGCCGAGCGCTGTCGACTCCGTGCGGCCGCGAGCTGATCCTCGAGATGTGTCCGCTGCGCGTCGAGCTTGTCCTGCGCGCGGTGCAGGTCGTCGAGGAGACGCTGATCCCGTTCCGCGGCGGCGTCGCCGTACTTGGCCATCGAGCCGAGCTCCTGCACGCTCGAGGCGTCGATACCAATGGGGTCGTTGCTGCCCGCGCCCATATAGAGGAACGCGGCGCGACCCGCGAGCTGGTGATGCAGTTCGTCGACACGCGCGTTCGTCGCCGTGATCTGCGCCTGCTCCTCCGCGACGTTCCTGTCGGCGACTTTCACCGCGTGCTGCGCCTTCAGGTAGTTCTCGTCGAGGACGTCGGCGCGCTTCGCGTTCGCGGCGATCTCGAGCTGCAACTTCGTCGCGGCCTCGATGCCGGCGGCCAGGTCGGTCGGAGGTCCGGGGAGCATCGTCGCGGTCGCGGGCGGTGGGACGTCCGGCTGCGGCGGCGGCGCGTCAGGCTTCGGCGGCGGTGCCGGTGCGGGCGGGGGCGCGGCGCCGGCCGGCGCGACCGACAGTCCGATCGTCGTCGAGCCCACCACCAGGGTGAGAGCGAGGCCGAGGATCAGACGTTTCGTCCGCGTCGAAACGGGATGCGCGTTGTGATCGTGTCCCCCCACAGCTGTGGTCTTCGGCAGTACCGCAGGGTGGGTTGAGCGGGGCCGCCGGCGCGTTCGGGCGTTTGTGCGCGAAAGCCGTGCGCTTCGCAATAGGGGTGCGGCTGGGACGTGGTCTACTGCGCGTTCGGACCGGGCGCGTTCGAGACCGGCGGGACTTCGAACCGATGATCCGAGGATCACACTGAGAGGGGATCGATGACGCTCGGTCGCACGAGGACGGCAGTGTTCGGAGGCGCGTCCCGATTCAGATCCCGAACGGGTTCTCCGACGGGTCGGTCGACGACATGAGTTGCTCGGACACCTCGAGTTGCTTCGCAGTCGGTGTGCGCACGTCGAGCGCGCGGTTCGTTCTGGTTCAGCGCGGCATCGTGCGGCGCACCGGTTCGATCGCGCTCACGTAGTCGAACAGGCGGAGCGCGATCTCGAGTCCGAGGTCCGGAGCGGCCAGGTCGGGATCGGGCCAGGTTTCCGACACGCGCCGCCACGTGTCCCGCCCGAGGAAGGCGCCGACTTCGGCCTCCTTGCCGAGGGTTCTCCGCCAACGACGCTCGTGCGCGAGCAGGTGCGCGATCACCGCCTCGTTCTCGGCCTCCTGACGATGTTCGCAGTGGAAGCCGACCTCGAGCGCGAGGACCGTGGCGTCGCGAACGGCTTGCGCGCCGATCACCTGCGCCTCGTAGTGCTCCCGGCTGGGTTTCTCGGGACCGAACCACACCTTGATCCCGTAGCGATGGGCGCGGTACCGGTACGCGCCGAGCGCAGCCGGGGCCACGCCGATGAGAATGTCGCCGACATCGTCGAACAGGGACTCCTCCACCGGCCCAGCTTGCTCGACAATCGACGAACGGGCAGATTTCGCACGGCGTGTTCTCGAGGCGTCCTTCTCGAGCGCCGGTTGGGAATCGACACCATCAGGCGGGGAGATGCAGATGCGAGTTTTGGTGTTGGGTGCCGGATTCGGTGGCCTCGAGCTGACGACGAGACTCTCCGACGAGCTCGGCGACGACGTCGAGGTGGTGCTGATCGATCGGGCCGACAGCTTCGTGTTCGGCTTCTCCAAGCTCGACGTCATGTTCGGGCGCACGGTCGCGGCCGCGGTGCGCCACCCGTACCGCGACGTGGTCAAGCCGGGCGTGCGCTTCGTGCAGACCACCGTGCGCTCGATCGATGCCGCGACCCGCAGCGTCGAGACCGACGCCGGCCGCTTCGATGCCGACGTGATGGTGGTAGCGCTCGGCGCGGATCTCGATCCCGGCGCGACACCCGGGCTCGTCGAAGGGGGCCACGAGTTCTACACGGTCGAAGGCGCGTTCGCGACCCGTCGGGTGCTCGAGGAATTCGCGGGCGGCCGCGTGATCGTCGGCGTGACCTCGACGCCGTTCAAGTGTCCGCCGGCCCCGAGCGAGACCGCGTTGTTGGTGCACGACTACCTCACGGCACGGGGCCTCCGTGACGCCTCAGAGGTGTCGTTGGTCATGCCCTTGCCCGTGCCGATCCCTCCGTCACCGGACGCATCCGCGGCCCTGATCGCCGCGTTCGCGGAGCGCAACATCGACTGGTATCCCAATCAGCTGGTCCGCGCGCTCGACCCGGGGCGCAAGACGGTGTCGCTCGCCGACGGCACCGAGATGCCCTACGACCTGTTCCTCGGCGTGCCCGTGCACCGGGCGCCGTCCGTCGTACAGGAGTCGGATCTCTGCGTCGACGGTTGGATCCCCGTGAATCCGTTGACTCTCGAGACGAGCTTTCCCGGCGTGTACGCGGTCGGCGACGTGACGAGCGTGGGAACGCCTAAGGCCGGGGTCTTCGCCGAGGGCCAGGCCGCGGTGGTCGCGGAAGAGATCATCGCTCAGCATCGCGGCCGCTCGGATGCCGACGCCTACGACGGACGCGGCATTTGCTATCTCGAGTTCGGCGACGACCAGGTGGCACGCGTCGAGGTCACGTTTCAGAGTGGCAAGGCGCCCGCCGGCCGGTTCGAAGGTCCCTCGGGGGTGTACGCCGCGGACAAGTCGGAGTTCGGGTCGAGCCGCATCCGGCGTTGGTTCGCCCGGGAGTGGACCAGCCACTGAACCTTGCTCGCCAGTCGTTGACATGACGTTCGACGCAAGTCGTGCGGTCAAGGTGTTTGGAGGAGCTGGGTGGACGTTGCGGTCTGGGTGCGCAGGAGTTCGTCGACGTCGCTCGGATCGAGTGGTTTGGCGTAGTGGTAGCCCTGGCCGAGGTGGCAGCCGAGTTGTTTCAGGGTATTGGCCTGGTCTTCGGTTTCGATGCCTTCGGCGAGGGTGTCGAGGTGCAGGGCTTCGCTGAGCCGCAGGATGGCTCCGACAAAGGTGGCATCGTCGGCACCGCTGTAGACCTCGTCGACGAAGCTCTTGTCGATCTTCACGGTGTCGATGGGGAACTGCTTCAGGTAGCTCAATGATGAGTACCCGGTGCCGAAGTCGTCGACCGAGAGGCGGATCCCCAAGGCCTTGAGCGCGGTGAGGCGCATAAGTGCGGCCTGCATGTCGTGCATCAGGGCGCTCTCGGTGATTTCGAGCACGAGTCGGCTCGGCTCGAGGGCGGTGTCGGCGAGTGCTGCTTGCACGTCGGCGACGATGTGTGGGTCTTGGAGTTGGTGGGCGGAAAGGTTGACGCTCACATATAGACGTACGGCTTGGGGATAGGTCTGTGTCCAGTTCGCGAGGTCGCGGCATGCTCGGTTGAGAACCCAGCGGCCGAGGGGGACGATCAGGCCGGTTTCCTCGGCGATGGGGATGAACTCATCGGGCGCGAGCATCCCGCGGGTCGGATGTTGCCAGCGGACGAGGGCTTCGAAGCCGTTCGGCCGGCCGGTGCTGAGTTCGACGATCGGTTGGTATTGCAAGACCATCTCGTGCTTGTCGATGGCGTCGGCGAGGTCGTGTTCGAGTTCGAAGCGAGTGCGCGCCACGTCGAACATGGACGAATCGAAGGCGCGTACCTGGCCCCGTCCCGCGGCCTTGGCCGCGTAGAGACCGACGTCTGCATTGCGGATCAAGTCGTCCGCGTTGTGGAGTCCCACCTCGACGAACGCGACGCCGACACTCGCGCCGATCACGACGGAGTGGTTTTCCCACTCGAACGGTTGTGCGAGTGCTTCGATCAACCGTCCGCCCAACAGCTGCAGTTGGTCTTGTGACATGGGTTCTTCGATCAGTAGCGCGAACTCATCGCCGCCGAGGCGAGCGACGGTGTCTCCCGGACGGCTGACGCCCCGCAACCGGTCGGCCACGACCGCCAAGGCGTGATCGCCGGCCAGGTGACCGAGGCTGTCGTTGAGGTGCTTGAAACCGTCCAGGTCCAAGACCATGAGTGCGGCCTCACAGGTGTCGCGCCGAGCCATCGCATGGTCGATGCGGTCGCGTAGCAACGCCCGGTTCGCGAGCCCGGTCAACGAATCGTGGAAGGCACGGTGGCGCAGCTCCTCTTCCAGCCGGTGCCGTTCGTTGACGTCACGCATGTTCAACACCACGGCTGCGACCTCAGGCAGTGCCAACAGGTTGGTCATCGATGCCTCGATGTGGCGCCACGCGCCGTCGCCGTCGCGAACGCGCCATTCGGACGGACCCGCCGACCCGCTCGAAAGCACTCGCGCGAACTCTGCTTCTGCCGCGATGATCTCGTCGGGATGCACGAGATCCGTGATCTTGTGACCCAGCCCGCCCTGCGCAGTGAGGCCCAGGACGTGACTCACCGGCTCACTTATCTCCTGGATCACTCCATCGCGATCGGTGACGATGATGACATCATCGCCGTTGTCGATCAACGCTCGGAAGCGCCGCTCGCTCGCCGCGACCACCTGCGCCCGCTCTGACAACACCACCGTGCGGACCAAGCGACGACGGTTGCGCCGCGCGATCAGGGCGATCAGTCCTCCGGCGCCCAGCAGGACCAGGGCCGAACCGTTCCGCAACCAACGCAACGCTGACGTTGCCTGCGCATTCGCGGTCGCGGACCCTTGCACCAACGCCCTCTTCAACTGGTCGAGCGCCGGATCCACCCGAGCGATATCCACGCGCTCGGCCGCGCCCAGCTGACCCCGCGCCAACAAGTCCAACTGCACCTCCACCGCGGCGCGATATTCACGAAATTTCGGCGCGACGCGCTGCGCGACGTCGGCATCGCCCGACAACTGTTGCGACAGGTTGCTCGCCCCGGTGACGTCGGCACGCAGGTTGGTGATGAGCTCGGATACCGCTGCGTTGGCGCCAGCCAACTGCGCCTCCGTCGCGTCGAGACCCGCGACGACAGTCTCGAGCCGGCTCGCTGTCAACGCCACGTCGTGACCGCTTTGTGCCCTCGCCGAGAACCCGAAGAGCAGCCACCCGGACAGGACAACCACCACGCCGATCGCGAGACTCGTCGCGCTGATCGGAAACACGCGTCTCGACGAACGCACCGGCAGATTCGGTGCGACGTTGCTCGACGCCGAACGGACGCGCTTCGGGCCTCGTCGGCGCTCGATCCATCCCGTCATCGCCGAACCCGCCGGTCTTCAGCCGACCCGCACCACCGGTCACGGCGACGAACCAGCTTCGGACGATCGGCCACATACGTCTCGTCGACATCTCTCGTGCTCCAAAAGAGCTTCCTGAGCCTCGAATGCCGGCCAGGTTCGAAGGCGCGCCGGCCTCTGTCGAGCGGAGGGAGTGGGATTCGAACCCACGGAGGGTTGCCCCTCACACGCTTTCCAAGCGTGCCGATTCGGCCGCTCTCGCATCCCTCCCGGGAGCGGCGATGTTAGTGGCCCGCTCGCAGCACGTATCAGGCGACCCGGCGGCACTCGAGCGCTTCCGCTGAGAGCTGCTTCCTTCCGGACCTGACTCGGTTCACGGGCGCTCGTCGCGCCGGACCCGATACGGCGCGAGCGGGCCACCTGGCAGCCTAGTGGGCATCGGTAAGGTTGATCCCGTGGCGTCGCAAAGCCTGTACCGCAAGTACCGGCCTCAGAAATTTGCCGAGCTCGTCGGCCAGGATCACATCACGACCGCGCTCCGGCACGCGGTGCGGGACGATCGCGTCGGGCACGCGTATCTCTTCTCCGGACCACGAGGAACCGGCAAGACCACGACCGCGCGCCTGCTCGCGCGCGCGCTCAACTGTCTGAACCTCGGCGCCGACGGCGAGCCGTGCGGCATCTGCGAGAACTGCACTGCCGTTGCGGCGGGAACGTTCTTCGATCTCGTCGAGCTCGACGCCGCGTCGAACAACGGCGTCGACGCGATGCGCGAGCTCATCCAGAGCGTGCACCTCGGTCTCGGAGCAACGAGCCGGCGCAAGGTCTACATCGTCGACGAGGTCCACATGCTCTCGGCGGCCGCGTCGAACACGCTGCTGAAGACGCTCGAAGAACCGCCCGCGCACGTGGTGTTCGTGCTCGCCACGACCGATCCGCAGAAGGTGCTGCCCACACTCCGCTCGCGCACGCAGCACTTCGAGTTCACGCTCCTGTCACACGGCCAACTCGTCGGGCACCTCGCCGACATCCTCGCCCGCGAAGGCATCGAGTCCGACCCCGAAGCACTCGATCTCATCGCCCGGCGCGCGGCCGGTTCGGCGCGCGACGCCCTCTCGCTGCTCGACCAGGCGCTGGCGGTAGGGAGCGGGCAGCTCGACGCGCAGCAGGTGCAGTCGGCGTTCGGCGGCGCACCGTTCGAGCTGCGGCTCGCGATTCTGGAGGCGGCCGCGAACGACGACGTCGCCTCCGCGCTCGTCGGCGTCCACGACCTCGTCGCATCGGGCCACGACGTGCGCCGCGTCGCCGACGACCTGCTCCGCACCCTGCGGGACGCGTTCCTCCAGGCGAACGCATCCGGGCGCGTCCCCTACGACGGCGCGCCCGAAGACTGTGAGCGCCTTGTCGCGCTCGCCAAGGAGATGGGGAACGGCGCGGTGGTGCGCGCCATCGAGATCCTGGGTGAGGCGATCGTCGACATCCGGGGTCAGGCCGTCGCCGATCCGCGGTTGGTGCTCGAAGTCGCCGTCGTGCGCATCACCCGGCGCGAGGCGCGCACCCGCGACGAGACCCTGCTCGACCGCATCGAGCGGCTCGAGCAACGCCTGACCGACGGTGTGCCCGCAACTGCGCCCGCGACCGGACCGGCGCCGCGCGCGGCAACCGGGCCCGCGTCCTCCACGCCATCGCCTTCACCGGCGCCGGCCCGACCGACCCCGGTTCCGGGTGGTCCGGTGCTCGCGCGGCGCGAACGCGCGGCCAAGCCGGCCGAGCCGGCCGAGCCGGCCACCCCTGCAGCGGCAGTCGCCGAACCCGATGCAACCGAAGCGGGCGATGCGGTCACGTTCGCACTCGACGACGTCATCGAGGCGTGGCCGGAGGCGCTCGGCCGGTTGAAGGCTCCCGTACGGGCCGGGATCCAGGACGCGCAGCCGATCGCGCTCGAGAAGGGCGTGATCGTCTTCGGTGTGCCGAAGCGGCGGTTCGACGCGATCAACGAGCGCTTCCGCAAGGAAGCGACCGCGATCAAAGAAGCATTCGCACCGCGCCTTGGCGCGGCGCCGCGGTTCATGTTGCGGGCGCACGACTTCGACAAGGTCGACGCGCTGCGGCCACCGAGTTCGAGTCCCGATGGTCCGCCCGTCGATGCCGTAGCGCAAGAGCCGGAGCCGGAGCCGGAGCCGGAGCCGGAAGAAGTCGTCGACCTGAGCGAGCTCGCCGACGCGCACGACGCGCCGCAGCACGATTCGGTGACGCGGCTCGTCGCCGGACTCGGAGCCGAGGTCGTCGACGAACGCCGGCGGGGCTGAGGGAGGACGAACATGACCGACCAGGGTGGCAACGCCGGCATGAACCCCATGGACATGTTGAAGCAGGTTCAGGAAATGCAGATCTACATGCAGGCCGCGCAGGAGGCGCTCGCGAGCACGACCATCGACGCGACGGTCGGCGGCGGCGTCGTGCGCGCGACGGTGACGGGCGAAGGTGAATTGCGCGACATCAAGATCGATCCCAGCGTGGTCGATCCCGACGACATCGAGACACTCGAGGACCTCGTCGTCGCGGCGGTGACCGAAGCGACGCGTCAGGCGAAGGAGCTCCAGGCCCAGAAGCTCGGGGGCGTGACCGGCGGCCTCGACCTCAACTCGTTGCTCGGCGGCCCCGGAGGACCTCGCAACCCGTGAACGTCTACGAGGGCGTCATGCAGACGCTGATCGACGAGCTCGGCCGCCTGCCCGGCATCGGACCGAAATCCGCGCAACGCATCGCGTTCTATCTGTTGAAGGTCGACGCGCTCGACGCAAGGCGGTTGGCGCACGCGATCGAGGACGCCAAGGACCGCGTCACGTGGTGCCGGCGTTGCTTCAACATCTCCGAAGGCGACCTGTGCGCATTCTGTCTCGACGAACGGCGCGACAACCACGTCGTCTGCGTCGTCGAGGAACCGCGCGACATCGTCGCCGTCGAGCGCACGGGTGAATACCGCGGGCGCTACCACGTGCTGCAGGGGGCGATCTCGCCGATCGAAGGCGTCGGACCCGAACAACTGCGGGTGAAGGAGCTGCTCGCTCGTATCCCTGCCGAGGAGATCAGCGAGGTGATCCTCGCGACGAACCCGAACATCGAAGGTGAAGCAACCGCGATGTACCTCGCCCGGTTGTTGAAACCCGCCGGCCTGACGGTGACGCGGATCGCGAGCGGTCTGCCGGTCGGCGGCGACCTCGAATACGCGGACGAGGTCACGCTCGGCCGCGCGCTCGAAGGCCGGCGCGAAGTCGGCTGACTAGCGCAGCAGGAGCTGATGGAACGTCGGATTGAAGCCGATGTTCCACACCCAGAGCGCGCCGAGCCCGGCCAGGAGTATCCAGGGCGGCGCGACGGCGCGCCGCAACCATGCCGGTCGGGCGATCGCGACCAGCGCGAGCAGGATCACGACCAAGCCGCCGGGATTGAACGCGAGCGACGCGCCGAGGTGCCCGTGCACCGCCGCAACCACCGCGCGCGTCATCCCACAGAACGGGCAGGGGATACCGGTCGCGGCGCGCAGCGGGCACGCGACTGCGGGGTGCGGGAGGATCGGCCACGCAGCCGCGATCGTGAGCATGCCTCCGCTCGCGCCGCGTAGCTCGCGCGTGCGGATCCCGGCCGGCAGGGCGTGCATCAGCCGCGCGCCTGCTTGGCGACCACGACGCCCTCGAGCAGGTATTCCGGATGTGTGCCGATCGGCGCACCGACGACCAACGGCGCGACGCGCGCCGCGAGCTCGGACGCAAAGTGGGCGCGCACCGGGAGCGGGAGTGAGAGGCGCCGATCGAGGAATTGGTGAATGGTCGACAGGTCGGTCGAATCGAGCGCGGAGACGTCCCATGCCAAAACCGCGTCGACCGGCACGGTGACGGGCGCACTCGAGCTCGATGCGAGACCGGGGAAGCGGTCGCGCACCACGATGGTCCCCGCCGCGAGATCGCCGAGGCGTTGATCGCGCCCGGTTGCGACCATGCAAACGACACCGGCCGCATACAAGACGGGCAGGAAGTCGACGATCCGCAGGATGTTGCGGATCGCGCTCGTGAGGAGGCTGACCGGTTCGCCCAGCACCCCGACGACGCGGATCCCGGCCGCGTTCTTCCCGACGGTCCGCCCGCCGTTCATCACCTCGAACGGCACGTCGTATCCGAAGATCACCAAGAAGATGACGACACTGGCTATTGCCCGCACGAAGCCGGGTGCCGATGAGAACGCGACTCCGGCGGCGAGTGCCAAGATGATCCCGAGCTGGATCACCGTGTCGAGGAGGCGGGCGACGAACCGGGAGCCGACACCGGCGAGCACGAGCTCGAGTGTGACGCCCTCCGGCGTCGCGATCGTGACGCGGTCGTCCAAGGCCACATGACCAACCTAGACGACTTCGTGAGCGAGCGATCCCCGATCTGGGCCGAGCTCGAGCAGCTCGTCGCGCGGGGTGGAAACGCTCCCGCGCGGCTGGGTCCCGAGGGTGTGCTGCGGCTGGGCTCGTGTTATCGCGCGGTCGCCGCGGATCTCGCGTACGCCCGCCGCCGGTTTCCCGCCGACCCGGTCGTCGGGCGACTGGAAGGACTCACGCAACGCGGCCGCCACGCGGTGTACGACACGACCGGCGCGCGCAACACGGTGCGTGAATTCGCGACGCGCGGATACTGGCAGCGGGTGCGCGAGCGACCCGCGTTGCTCCTCGTCGCGATCGCGTGCCTGGCGCTCCCAACGCTGCTCGCCGGGTATTGGGCATGGCGCGAGCCGGGGCCGGCCGGCGGGCTCGTCCCGAGCGCGTACCAGTCGGTGACCCAACCGAGATCTGCCGGCCAAGACCTCGGGAAGTCGGTCGACGACCAATCCGATCTCGCCGCGAAGATCTTCACGAACAACATCCAGGTGACGTTCCTCGCGTTCGCGGGCGGCATCCTGCTCGGGCTCGGCACGCTGTACGTCCTCATCCAGAACGGGATCCTGTTGGGCGCGGTGGCGGGTCTCGCGATCGGCGCGGGGAACGGACGGCCTTTCTTCGAGCTCGTCGTCGCGCACGGCGTGCTCGAGCTGAGCTGCATCGCGGTCGGTGGTATGGCGGGTCTGCGACTCGCGTCGGCGATCATCGACCCGGGCACGCGTTCCCGCATCGACGCGTTGCGCACCGAGGCGCGCGCCTCGGTCGAGATCGTCCTCGGCACCGCGGTGTGGCTCGTCGTCGCCGGGCTCGTGGAAGGCTTCCTCACGCCCGCGGGCAAGGGTCTGACCGTCGTGCTCGTCGTCGGTCTCGGCCTTGGCGCACTGTACTGGGGTCTCGTGTTCTGGCGGGGCGCGCCCGGCCCCGTCGTTCCGGACGCGCGCGTTCCGGACGGGCGCATTCCGGACGCGCGCGTTACAGACGCGCTCTCGCCTTGAGTCGCAGATAGGCACGGACGCACGCCTCGCCCAGGGTTGCCGCGGGCGCCTCGACCACGCGCGCGCCCGCATGCTCCAACCGGGTGCCGATCCTCCGTCGTTCGTCGAGGACGTCGACGGCGACCGCCGATGCGTACACGTCGCGCGTGGTCGTGGGCTCCCGCGTGAGCGCGCCGTCGAGATCGGGATCGCGCACTGACGCGACGATCACAGCGTGGCGGCGCGCGAGAACCGGGACCGAAGCAATGAGCGACCGGGCCGCGGCCGCGTCGACGAGGTCGGTGAAGACCAGGATCAAGGATCGCTTCCCGCCCGCGACGCTGCGGAACGCGAGGTCGTAGTCGCTGTCGACCGCCTTCGGTTCCATGTCGAGGATCGTCCGCACCACTGCCCGACCACCGTTGCGTCGCGGGCGCAGTTGCCCGCGAATGTCGGCGTCGAACGCAGTCACACCGCACCGGTCGCCGAGCTCGTCGGCGACCATCGCGACCATCGTCACCGCGTCGATCGCCGCATCGAGTCGGGTGCTGCGAGGGTCGAGCGGGGCCGACATGAGGCGGCCCACGTCGAGGAGACACACCACGTCGCGGTCTTGTTCGATCCGGTACACGTTGCTCATCGGGCGACCGGTGCGCTCGCTTGCGGTCCAGTTGATCTGCCGCACGTCGTCGTCGGGGAGGTAGTCGCGGATCGACTCGAAGTCGGTGCCGAGGCCGAGTGGACCGCGGGCGCGCAGCCCCGGATCGCGGAACTGCCCGCGCCGCAGGGCGACGACGACGCGCTGCGCGGCCACCACGTCCGGATACACGAGGAGGTGCGCTTCGCCTTCGCCGGAAAAGGTGCACCGCCCCAACCCGAGCGGGCCCCGGCAACGCGCGGTGACGGGTGGGAGCACGGCCCCACCCCGCCGATGGGCAACGACGCGGGCCTCGAGCGCGCCCTGTCCGATCGACGGCTCGACGGTGACGTCGGCCGGTTGCGCCTGGCGGATCTCGACACGCGCGGGCTCGGCCGAATCGGTCTCGACCGAGAGGGACGCGGCGATACCGCGCGCGAGCGTGCGCGGCACCGTACGGCGCACGCGCAGGCGGTGGTGCGCGATCGCAACGTCGGCAACCGTCGCGATCGCGAGCAGCGCCAGGAGCGTGAACGACACCGCGCCGGGAACGACGAGCGCGACAAGCGCGAGCGCCAGGACCGCGTACGCGGCGCGCGCCGTCGGCGTCATCGCGGTACGGGGACCGACGAGATCGCGGCCGCGACCGCGTCGTCGGCGCGGTAGTGCTCGAGCTCGGCCTCCGGCCGCAGCGTGATGCGGTGCCGCAACACCGCGGGCGCGACGGC
>JAODBI010000346.1 GCA_025463875.1 Actinomycetes bacterium | reverse complement strand
TAGTGGGTGTGGATGTCGACGAACCCGGGCGTGACCATCTGGCCCGAGGCGTCGAGCTCACGGCGACCCGTGAGGCCGGTCCCGATCTCGGAGATCACGCCGTCGGTGATGGCGACGTCGGCCACCCGGCCGGCGGCGCCCGTTCCGTCGACGACAGTTCCGCCCCGGATCACAACGTCTGCGGTCATAGCGCTCCTCGAAGTCTGACGCCCACGTCAGTGGGACCCGCCAGGAGTCTCGCGCACACCCTCGTTGCCCTGCCCCGGCGCGGAGTGCCTCCTCCCCGGAAGCGACGCCCGCGTCACTTCTCGATGCGGACGTTGCCCAGATAGAGGACGTCGAGACCACACGAGAAGAAGCTGCGGAGCGCGTCCTGGGGCGTGCAGACGATCGGCTCGCCGCTCAGGTTGAAGCTCGTGTTCAACACGATGGGGACTCCGGTCTTCTCGAAGAACGACCGGATCAGCGCGTGGAAACGCGGACTCGTCGCCTCGTCGACCGACTGGAGCCGACCCGTGCCGTCCTCGTGCACGACGGCCGGCACCTCGGCCATCTTCTCGGGCCGGAAGCGGAACACGCGCTCCATGAACGGCACGTGTGTTCCGGGCGGGCACTCGAACCATTCCGGCACGTGCTCGGCCAGGATCGCGGGCGCGAACGGCCGGAAGCTCTCGCGGTATTTCACCGCGGCGTTGACGACGTCCTTGGCGTCGGTTCGGCGCGGGTCGACGAGGATCGACCGGTTGCCGAGCGCACGTTGACCGAACTCCATGCGGCCCTGGAACCAGCCGACGAGCGCGCCCGCGACGAGGTCGGCCGCCGCGGCCGACGAGGGATCGTCGACGATGGAGACATTGGGCGTCTTCACGCCCGCGACGATGCGATGACACTCCTCGTCGCTGAACTCGGGACCCCAGTAGTTGTGCAACGGGGCGATCGGCGGTCGCGTTCCGGAACGCTCGGCGTGGAGGTAGAGGGCGGCTCCGATGGCGGTGCCGGAGTCGTCCGGGCAGCTCGTGACGAAGCATTCGCGAAATGGTGTCATCGACGTGAGCTTGCCGTTGAACACGCTGTTCATCGCGCAGCCGCCGGTGAGCACCACGCGCTCGAGCCCGGTCCGCTCGTGCAGCGCGGTGAGGATCTTCGCCATCGAGACCTCGAACACCTCCTGCAGCGCGGCGGCGATGCGTTGGTGGCGTTCGGTGATGTCGTCGTCGCGGCCGCGCGGCGGCCCGAAGGTCTCGACGAAGCGGTCGGAGTACATGCGTCGATCCCAGAAGTTGAAGTACTCGAAGAACTCGAGCGCGACGCGAAAGCCGCCGCCGGCGTCGACGTGAAACAGTGCGCGCATCGGTTCGAGATACTCGTTCTCGGCGTCGGCGTACGATGCGAGCGCCATCACCTTCCACTCGTCGGAGTCGGGCTGGAAACCGAGGAACTGCGTGACGGCTCCGTACATCAGGCCGAGCGAATGCGGGAAGTTCGTCTCCTCCAGCACCTCGAACTCGGTGCCGCGGAAACGAGCGAGCATCCCGGTTCGGCGCTCGGCGCGTCCGTCGACGACCGCGACCGCGCATTCGTCGTACGGCGAGAGGTACACGGCGTTACCGAGGTGTGCGTAGTAGTGGTCGACGTACGTGATCGGGGGCGCGTCGGGCCAGAGATCGGTCATGCTCGCGGTCACGCCCGCGCGCGACTCCGACATCTTCAGGAACTGGGCCGGCACCTGGGTGAGATGCTCGACCCGCCACCGGCGGGCGTTGAGATAGCCCGCCGGGGTCGTCTCGAGATCGATGACCGGGTTCCACGCGACCGCGATCTCGTCGAGATCTCCCATGGTGAGCCCGGCCGCGCGCAGGCACGCGTCGATCGCGCGCTTCGGGAAGACGCTGCTCATCTTCTGGCGGTCGAGTCGCTCCTCCGGGATCGCGCTGACCACCACGCCGTCGACGACGACGCACGCGGAACAGATGAAGACGTCGTGACAGATCCCGAGGATCTTCATGCCACCTCTCGATTCGCGATGGACCAGACGTAGAAGTAGAGCGTGTTGCCCGCGGGCGTCTCGCACCGCGGGCTGTCGACGAGTTGCAGGCCGTTTGCCGCGAGCATCGGCGCAAACGTGTCCACCGACGAGAAGCGCAGGTTCTCCTGGATCACGATCTGCGCACCGGGCGCGAGGTGTGCACCCACCGATGCGTAGAAGTCTTCGTGGATCTTCCAGCCCGCGTCCTGGTAGATCGCGGTCGGGCGCTTGATCTCGGGCCGCACCTCGTCCGACCCGCTGTGCGGCGGGTTGCCGACGACGAGGTTCCAGCGCTCGCGCCCGGGAATCGAGCCGAGGCCGTCGGAGACGTACAGGTCGACGCGTCCCTCGAGGCCGTTGCGCCGGATCGTCTCGTTGCAAGCCGCGACCGCGGCCGGGTTGACGTCGGCGAGGCAGAGGGTGTCGGTGAGCCCGTGCCCGAGCAACGAGAACCCGATGAAGCCCGGGCCCGCGCACCACTCGAAGCTGCGTTCCTGACGGCCCAGCTTGCGCTCGACGAAGCCGACGTAGTCCTGGCCGTAGCGCCCGCCGCCCCCGTCGAGGTCTTCGGTGAAGCACACGTCGATGCCCCCGAGGTTCACCGTCGAGTACTCCACCGGCGCGCCTTGTTCCCGAGTGCTCAAGATTCCTCGGCCATCGGTTCATCAGGACGTGCGATCGGATCGTCGAACGGATGGCCTTCGACGCCGGAGCCACTGACGAGGGCGCCGACCGTGCGGAGCAGTAGCCGGCAGTCGAGCGTCACGGACTGGCGTTCGACGTATTCGAGGTCGAGCTCGATGCGTTCCGCCCACGTCGACGCGTTCCGGCCCTGCACCTGGGCGAGGCCGGTGAGACCGGGACGCACCGCGAGGCGGCCGAGTTGGCGCGAGTCGTATCGGTCGACCTGGTACTGCAGCGTCGGGCGAGGTCCGACGATGCTCATCTCGCCCCGGGCGACGTTGAGGAGCTGGGGCAGCTCGTCGAGCGAGGTTCGCCGGAGAATGCGACCGACGGTGGTGATCCGGGCCTTGTCGGGGTGCAGCGGGTTCGGCTTGCCGTCGTGGCGCATCGTGCGGAACTTGAGCATCGTGAACGACTCTCCGTTGTGCCCGACGCGCGCCTGGCGGAACAGGATCGGCCCCGGCGAAGTGAGGCGGACGCCGAGCGCACAGACCGCGCCGATCGCGAGGGCGGGGAGGGCGAGCACGGCGGTGACGACCAGGTCGAACAGTCGTTTGCCGGGGTACGGCCGGCGCGGCGTGCTCATTCGGGGATTGTAAACGGCGCCGTCCCCGGGGCCGACCCGAGTCCGACGCCGTACGACCCAGGTCCCTGGGCCGAATTGTGCCGCCGGCGTAGTTGACGTCCGTGTCAGGTTCGCGCCACCCTTCCCCCCATGACGCAACTCCCCGGGACCCCGCGGCCGACGGCCGAACTTCCGAAGACCGAACTTCCGAAGACCGAACTTCCGAAAACCGAACTTCCGAAAACGATGCCGGCGGCTGTGTTCATGGGTCTGCGCGACGTTGCCGTCGAGGATCGCCCCACGCCCGAGCCCGGTCCCGGCGACCTGATCCTCGAGGTGAGCCACTGCGGCATCTGTGGTTCCGACCTCCACTTCCTCCTCGAGTGGGGCGGGCGTTCCGGTGTGATCGAGGGCCACGAGTACTCGGGCACGGTCGCGGCCGTCGGATCGGAGGTCGACGGCTGGGCGGTCGGTGACCGCGCGATCGGCGGTCCGTCGCCGCGCTGCGGGCGCTGCGAGTACTGCCTCGCGCATCGCCCGTCGCTGTGCCTCGAACGCAACTCGGTCGGCGGCGACGGTGGTACGTGGCAGGGCGCGTTCGCCCTCTACAAGTCGGTGCACGCGGCCGAGGCGCTGAAGGTTCCCGACAGCCTCTCCCTCAAGCACGCGGCCCTGACCGAACCACTCGCGGTCGCGCTGCACGGCATCACCCAGGCAGGAGGCGCGCGTCCGGGTACTCGTTGGCTGGTCACCGGCGGCGGACCGATCGGGTTCCTGTCGGTCGCGGCGCTGACGGCGCTCGGCGTCGACGACATCGTCGTGAGCGAGCCGAAGGCCAGCCGCCGCGCGTTGTGCGAGAAGCTCGGCGCGCGCACGGTCGATCCGGCCGAGCTCGTCGCGCCCGACATGCCTTTCGACTGCGTCGCCGAGCCGTTCGACGTCGCCCTCGAGTGCTCCGGGAACGGCCGCGCCCAGGAGTCGGCGCTCGCCCAGCTCAAGCGGGCGGGGACGCTCGTGCTCGTCGGCGCGGGGATGGCGCGCCCGAAGTTCGATCCGAATCGAATCCTGTTGAACGAGCTGGTCATCACCGGCGCGTTCGTCTACGACCACGACGGCTTCGCGCGTGCGCTCGAGATGCTCGCGTCGGGGAAGCTGCCGAACGACCTGCTCGTCGAGCAGGAGGACTACCCGCTCGACCAGCTACTCGACGCGGCGGTCGGCCTGCACGAGGGCGACCTGGCGGCGAAGGCCATGGTCGTCCCGCGCGTCTCGTAGCTTTCGCCACTCTCGTCAGGAGCGTTGATGCCCGCACTCGGTCCCGCGTTCACCACGCGCAAGCCCCGTTTCAACCACGTCGCGATGAGCCTCACGCCCGAGATGCTCGACGAGCAGCACCGCAAGCTGCGCGCCGACTTCTTCGGCGACGTGTTCGGCTTCTTCGACATCCCGATGATGACGATCGACCGGAAGCGGCAGGTGTTCCAGGTCCACAACATCGAGCAGTTCGTGTTCCTCATCGCCGACGACGGTGGCCAGGCGATGGAGTGTCCCCGCCTCGACCACTTCGGGCTCTCCGTCGGTGCCGAGTCCGAGCTCGACGACATCCTCGAACGGGCGCGCGCCTGGCAGGCGCGCGACGACCGCGTCGACATCATCGACAAGCACGTCGACGACCACGGCATGCTCGCGATCACGAGCATCTACGTGCGCTACCTGCTGCCGATGATGTGCGAGATCCAGTGGTGGGACTACCACGATCCGGGTCCGGTTGCCGATCCGGGCGCGATCACCGTGAAGGAAGACGCATGACCGCGCCGCTGCAATGGGGCGCGTTCGCGCCGCAGGGCTGGAAACTCGAGTACTCCGGCTGGTCGGCCGCCGACGCGTGGGACCGCACGAAGGAGCTGGCCCAGCTCACCGAGCAGCTCGGCTATCACCACCTCTGGGTCTACGACCACGTCGAGTCCGTGCCGCGCCGCGAACCGACCCACGTGTTCGAAGCGTTCACCACCCTTGCTGCGCTGGCGCAGCACACGAGCACGATCAAGCTCGGACAGATGGTCACGTGCGCGGCTTACCGCAACGCCGGTCTGCTCGCCAAAGAAGCCGCCTGCGTCGACGTGTTCTCCGGCGGCCGGCTGATCCTCGGCATCGGCGCGGGCTGGTACGAGCGCGAGTACCAGGCCTATGGCTTCCCGTTCCCGAGCGCGGGGACGCGGCTTGCGATCCTCGAGGAGACGGTCGAGGTGATCAAGAAGCTCTGGACCGAGGAGACCGTCACGTATCAGGGCAAGCACTTGGCGTTCGACGGCGCGTACTGCGACCCGAAGCCGATTCAGCAGCTTCCGGAGCTGTGGATCGGTGGTGGGGGCGAGAAGGTCACGCTGCGCATCGAGGCGCGCCACGCGGACAAGACGAACTGGCAGACCGGCATCGCCGGGTTCGTGCGGAAGTCGAATCTCCTGCGCGGCTATTGCGAGGAGATCGGCCGCGACTTCGACAGCATCGTGCGCACGCACGGTCCCGACTGCCGGCTGTTCGACACCGAGGCCGATCTGAAGAAGTGGCTCGACTCGCCGGGCGGCGGCTCGCTGTGGGGGAGCGGCGACCCCGACGAGTACGTCCGCGACAACCTCGTCGGCACCGCCGAGCAGGTGGTCGAGAAGGCGCAGGAGTTCGTCGACGCCGGCTGTCGCGAGTTCGTGCTGTGGTTCCGCGACTTCCCGTCGTCGGAGAGCCTGGAGGCCGTGGCGCACGAAGTCGTGCCGAACGTACGGCTCTGACCGCGGCTCGGCACTAGGTTTCGCATCCGTGACGGCCCTCTCCGACGCGCCTTCGCGCCCGCCCGGGTCGACCGCACCGCCGCTCGGCCGGTCCCAGCTGTCGCCGGTCGTTGTGGCGGCCGTCGCTCTGGTCGGGGTCGCCGGGCTCTACTTCTTCTTCTACACCCGTTCCGCGCTGTGGCTCGACGAAGCCCTGACCGTGAACATCGCCCGGCTCCCACTCTCCGACCTGCATCACGCTCTGAAGCAGGACGGCGCACCGCCGCTGTACTACCTGCTCTTGCACTTCTGGACCGACGCGTTCGGGACCGGCAACGTCGCGGTCCGGTCGCTGTCGGGAGTCTTCATGGCGGGCGCGGTCGCGGCCACGTGGTTCGCGGCGCGCCGGTTCATCGGTACGACCGGCGCATGGATCGCGGCCGTCGTGATGGTCGCGAACCCGTACTCGATCCGCTACGCGACCGAAGCGCGCATGTACTCGCTCGAGATGCTGATCGTGGCGGCCGGCATCGTCGCGTTCCTGCGGGCGATGGAGAAACCGACGGTGCCGCGGCTCGCCGTGGTCGCGCTGCTCGTCGCACTCTTCCTGTACACGCAGTACTGGTCGGTGTATCTGTTGGTCGTTGTGTTCGGAGTGCTGGTCTGGACGGCGTGGCGCGGTCGGCATCGCGACGCGGTCGTGCGCCTGCTCGTGGCGATGGCGATCGGTGCGTGCGCGTTCCTCCCGTGGTTGCCCACGTTCCTCTACCAACGTGCACACACCGGCACCCCGTGGGGAACACCGGTGCTGCCCGGTATCCCGCTCGGCTATACACTGCGCGACTTCGCCGGCGGCGCGAGCGGGACGGCGGCCGACCGCCAAGAGGGCTGGCTGCTGTTCTTGCTCCTGCTCCCGATGCTCGTGCTCGGGGTCTTCGGGAATGCTGTCGACGACCGTCGCGTCGAGATCGATCTGCACGTGCCGCGCGAAGCACGTTTGATCGCATTCGTCGGAGGAGCCGGTCTCGCCGTCGGTCTGACGCTCAACTATCTCGCGGGTGGTGCATTCCAGTCGCGCTACAGCGCGTTCGTCTTCCCCTTCTTCGTGCTGCTGCTGGCGCGGGGGTTCTCGACGCTGCGCGATCCGCGCATCCTGGCGGTCGCGCTGGCGGTCACGGTGGCGCTCGGCTTCGCAGGCGGTGTGCGCAACGTGATCACCCAGCGCACGCAGGCGGGCGAGGTTGCGTTGGTGTTGCGGCACGAGGCGAAACCGGGCGACCTGGTCGTCTACTGCCCGGATCAGGTCGGGCCGTCGGTCCACCGGCTCGTGCAATCCGGGCTGGACGAGGTCGTCTACCCGAGCTTCGCCCGGCCCGCGCTCGTCGACTGGGTCGACTACAAGAAGGTGCTCGCCGCCGCCAAGCCCGCCGAGTTCGCCCGCGCCGCACTGGCCCGCGCCCGGGCGCACACGCTCTGGTTCGTGAGCGCCCCCGGCTATATCACGCACGTCGGCGTGTGCGAAGGGCTCTCCGACGACTTCGCAGCCGTCCGGACGAGGCAGCAACGCACGCTCTCGGACAACAAGATCTTCGAGAAGCCCGCGCTGCAGATGTTCCCTGCGCCCGACAAGAACTGAATGGCCACCCGCCTGCGCGCCGCCCGTTCGGTGCTCGTCGCCTATGTGATGTCGCGCGCGATCGTGCTCGGCTCGCTCGCGACGGTGCGTCACATCATCACGACCCGTCACTTCGCGGTGCCGATGCAGACGCACGACGGTCTGCTCGCCTGGGATGCGTCGTGGTATCGCGATATCGCCGGACACGGCTACAACGGGGTCGCGTCGGAGGGTCTGCGCTTCTTCCCGCTCTTCCCGATGATCAGCCGCGCGGTCGCGTGGCTTCCGGGTGTCTCGGCCGGCTTTGCAGTCGTGTTCGTCGCCAATGCAAGCGCGCTCGCGCTCGGGTTCGCGCTCTACGCACTCGTGATGCAGGAGCGCCACGACGC
>JAODBI010000342.1 GCA_025463875.1 Actinomycetes bacterium | reverse complement strand
GTTCGTTGGCCACGGGTCCCGCGAACACGAGGCGGAGATCCCCGGCCCGACGGTCCTTGTACCGGGCGAAGCACTCCGCGAGCAGCCGCGCGCCCTTCCCGTCGTCGACCCGGCCGAGGCAGAGGAGATAGGGGCGATCATCGAGCCCGAGCGCGGCGCGTGCCCGCGCGCCGACTCCTTCACCCGCGTCGACACCGAGACCGACGACGACCGCGGGTTTCGACGCGATGGCGAACCGGTTTTCGACGAGGCGGCGTTCGGGCTCACTCCAGTACGCGAGCCCCGCCGCGTCGTCGAACACTTCGCGGTAGAGCGGGAGCCGGAGCATGGGTTCGTCGTGTGCGGCGGGATGCAGCACTGCACGCGCGGCCACGCGGGGCAGGCCCGCGACCGTCGGGTGGTACAGGAACGGGTGAAAGGCGATGACGTCGGCATCGGTGTGCGCGATCGCCTCGATCAGCGCGGGCGCGATCGGTCCTTGCTTGTCGATCCACGCGCGTTGTTCGGCGGCGGTGACGCGGCGGCCGCGGCGGACGACGAGGGCGGTCGCCGCGTTGAAGTCGGCGGAACGGCGGCCCGTGACGGGGAACCGGTGCACGCGGACGCCGTCGACCTCGGTCGCGCCCGGCGGGTAGTGGTCGGCCCACGTCGTGGTGTCGAGCGCGCACGTGGTCAGCGCTTCGACGGTGAAGTCGGCCCGGGTCGCGAGTCGGGTCGCGAGCAGCCGGGCCGCGGTCTCCGCGCCGCCCGGGATCTCCATGCCGTAGCGCGGCGTGACGACGGCGAGCTTCATCAGTTCCCGGCGGCCGAGGTGACCGCTTCGACGAACGCGGGTCCCGTGCGCGAGAGGTCGAAGTCCTGTACGCGCCGGGCGCCGGCCTCGACCAGTTGGTGCCTGAGCGCAGTGTCGCCGACGACGCGGTCGACTGCGGCGGCAACGGTGCAGGGATCCTTGACATCGAGCAGGAGTCCGGCCTCGCCGAGCGTCTCCGGCACTGCGGTCGCGGCGTACGCGACGATCGGGACCCGGTGATACATCGACTCGAGCAGCGGCACACAGAACCCTTCGTGCTCGCTGCACACGACGAAGACGTCGGCCGCCGCGTAGTGGGCCGCGAGCTGCGCATCGGAGACGCTGCCGGTGATCGTGACCGCGTCGTCGAGCCCGAGTGCGTGAATGAAGCGCTGCAGGGTTCGGGCGTAGCCGTCTTCGCGCCCACCGCCGACGAGATTCAGGTGTGCGTCGGCATTGTGGAACTGCCGGTAGGCGGCGAAGGCCTTGACGATGTCGTGTTGGGCCTTGTTCGGTGCGAGCCGGCCGACGAAGAGCCAGGTCACGCCGCGCGGCGCGGGGCCGGGCGCAGGTGTGACGTCGAACGACGTGAGGTCGAGCAGGATCGGGACGACGGTCGTCCGGGTGAAACCGGCCTCCATGAGATCCTGCTCGTTGTAGCTCGAATCGGCGACGCCCAGGCGCGAACGCGTCGCCAGCTCCCGCAACTGCGCCCGGCCCCAGGCAACGCCGTGCGCGGCGACGGGTTGCCAACCCGTGATGTAGCGCATGGGTGTGAGGTTGTGATGGTTGACGACGATCGGTTCGTCGCGGGCGAGCACGGCGTCGCCGACGATCGATCCGATCGCCATCTGGTACACGATGACGTCGGCGCGCGTGCGGGCGTCGCGCAGGAGATGAGCGCCGCGGTCGGCCCACACCGGTTCGATCTCCGAAGCGAACACTTCGGAGGTATGGCCGGCCGCGCGCAGGACATCGCGCACCATGAGCGTGTGTGCGCCGACCGCGCCCGGTTCGAGGGTCGGGACGAACTGGTGGACGATCATGTCGTCGACCCGGTCGCGGTCGGGTCGACGATCACGTCGGGGCTCCCACGACGGGCTCGATCGCGTCGAGCAGCTTGCGCCGCGACTTCGCGAGGTCGAATTCGCGCAGACGCGCGATCCCGGCATCGATCAGCTGGGTGCGCAGCGCAGTATCGGTCACGACACGATGCACGGCCGTCGCGATCGTGTACGCGTCCTTGGCATCGAGCAGCAGACCCGCGTCGCCGAGGGTCTCGGGCACTGCGGTCGCGGCGTAGGCGACGATCGGGACGCGATGGTGCATGGCTTCCAGCAGCGGAACGCAGAACCCTTCGTGCTCGCTGGCGACCACGTACACGTCGGCGGTCTCGAAGTGCGCAGTCAGCCCACCCGCGCTGACTCCACCGGTGATCTCGACCGCGCCGCCGAGATCGAGTGCGTCGACGAACGCGGTCAGGGCCGTCTCGTACTGATGTGACGACGAGCCCCCGACGAGGTGCAAGCGCGCGTCGGCGTCGTAGAGCCGCCGGTACGCGGCGAAGGCCTTCACGATGTCGTGTTGGGCCTTGTTCGGCGCGAGCCGCCCGACGAAGAGCCAGTCGGCGCCGCCCGACGCCTTCGGGTCGGACAGCCGGGCGAAGGTCGCGGGATCCGGGGGTGTGGCGTCGAGCGCCGCCACGTCGAGCAGGATGGGCACCACGGACGTGTGCTCGTAGCCGAGGTCGGTGAGCTCCTGCGCGTTGAAGGCGGAGTCGGCGATACCGAGGTCGGCCCGCACCTCGAGCTCGGCGAGCTGGCGCCGCCCCTTCATCAGCGCGCCGGCGATGGCCGGCTCCCAGCGCGCGAAGAACGCCGCGGGCGTGATGTTGTGGTAGTCGACGATGAGCGGTTCGTCGCGCCCGGCGACGAAGTCGGCGACCGGCGATCCCACCGACGAGTGATAGAGCAACCACGTCGGTTCCTTTCCCGTCGCGCCCGAGAACGAGGCGAAGGGCCGCGCGAGACGCTTGTACTCCTCCTTCGCCTCGTACGAATAGATCTCGGAACGGTACCCGGCCCCGCGCAACGTCTCCTGCACGGCGAGGTAGTGGCGGCCCACCGCATCGCGCGGTGCGAGCGTCGGGACGAACTGATGGACGGCGGTCATTCGTCGGCGCGGAGAGCGGCGACGACATACGCGCCGGCGCCGGCGGCGTGCACCTGCACGTCGACGAATCCCTGCTCGGGGAGGACCGCGTTCCAGGTGTCGGGATGGAGCGGACGACCCGCGACGAGGTCGGCCTCGGCCGCGGTCTCGTTGTCGCCCCAGGCTTCCCGCCGCAGGCTGCACACGACGAGCCGGCCGCCCGGTGCGAGCTTGGCCGAGGCGGCGTCGATGAGCAGGAGCAGCTCTCCCAGCGGCGCCCGCTCTACGAGACCACGCAGCACGAGACCTCCGAGGGCGGCGGCGCCGACCGCGTGGAGATGGGCCGCGCCGTCGTCGATGCGGACCTCGAGGCCGCGTGCGAGTGCGACGTCGGCGACGATCGCGCGCGGCTCGACCCCGTAGGCATCGAGCCCGGCGCCCGTGAGCGCTTCGAGCAGTGCGCCCTCGCCGCATTCGAGGACGGCGACACGCCCCGAAACACCCCGGAGTGCGGCCACGACGATGTCGTTCCACGCGCTGTCGTCGCGCCGGGCCGGGGTACGCGCACCAACACCGCGGGCGCGCGCAACGTCGCCGGTGATGTGCTCGAGCTCCACGACGCGGCCGCCGAGCAACCGGAGCGCGGTGTTGATCGCGGTCGACAGCGCACTGATCTGCTGCGCGAGCCAGACGTGATACCAGCCGAGCAGCTTCGACACGACCCGCTTGACGACGCCGAGCACGGGACTGTTCGACGCGACGGGGATGACGGGGTCGACGATCACGAGATCTTCGGCGCGCTCGAGCGCGGCATCGAAGTCGTTGCTGACCTCGGGCGGTGCGAAACGGTCGAACAGCCGGTCGAGCTCACGCTCGAAACCCGGTGGGTACTCGCCCGCAGCCCGGCGAGCGCGCACCTCCGCCTCGATCTCGGCGGCAAGCTTGTGGATGTCGACGTACTCGTCCGTCACGACCGGTCCCTTCGAATGCGGGACAGTATCGCCCGTCCGGTGCGGCACCGGGCGGTTCGGGCGGTTCCGCAGAGACCGACCCCGGTGTCCGGCGGGGCGGAACTCCACAGGCAAATGCATCGACTCCAGATGACGGCGCGTCCGGGTCACCCCTTTCGATCCGCTCCGATCAGCCATCCGCGACGCCCACGCATCAAGCCGATTCGCCGGCCTGCCGATATCTATGGGTGCACCAGCGAAGAGAGGTCCCTCCCCGTGCGCAATCGCCTTCTTCCTGTCCTTCTGACGGCCGCGCTCGTCGCGCCGTTGGCGACCATCGCCACCGCGCAACCCGCCGGCGCGGCCGTGGTGACGTCCCGAGCCTCGTGGACCCTGAACACGAACGGCTGGGACCGCAGCTCGTCGCCGACCATCGCCGACGTCAACGGCGACGGTAGGCGCGACATCGTCATCGGGCACCAGGACGGCTGGCTGCGCGTCATCGACGCCGCCACCGGCGGGCCCATCGCCCACTGGCCGCAACAGACGGGAACCGCGATCGACAGCACGCCCGCGGTCGGCGATCTGTTCAAGAACGGCAAACAGGAGATCGTGGTCGGTCTCGGCTCGACCTGGGTGCACAACCAGCAGGGTGGCGTCGCGGTGTACAACGCCGACGGCACGCGCCACTGCGTCTACCGCACCCAGGACTACGGCAACATCTGGGCGAACAGCAACCGCCCCGACGGTTATGCCGACGCGGTGTTCTCGTCGCCGGCCATCGGCGACATCAACGGTGACGGCTTCCCCGACATCGTCTTCGGTGCGTTCGACCTGCACATCCACGCGATCGATCGCAACTGCAACCAGATCATGAGCGACAACGTCGAGGACAGCGTGTGGTCGTCGCCCGCGCTCTACGACATCAACGGCGACGGCCGGCTCGACATCCTCATCGGTGGCGACCAGTCGCCCGGTGGCGCGATCAACTGGTCGGGCGGCGAGTTCCGCGCGATCCAGTGGACCGCTGGTGACTCGGTGTCGTGCTCGCACTGCCGCGAGCTGTGGAAGCACCAGGTCAACGACACGATCATGTCGAGTGCCGCGGTGGGCGACATCGACGGTGACGGTCGTCCTGAGGTGATCGTCGGCGGCGGCACCTTCTACAACCGCTCGGCCGGCAAGAGCGTCTTCGCCTGGCACGTCGACGACGGCTCGAGCCTGCCCGGCTGGCCCGCGATGACTGCCGGCACGACGATGCCCGCGCCCGCGCTGGGCGATCTGAACGGGAACGGGATTCCGGAAGTGGTGGCGTCCAGCTCCGACGGGTATGTCCGCGCGTTCAACGCCAACGGCAGTGTCATGTTGGCCACGCGCCCGTACGCGTTCTCGACAGGTCAGCCCGGCGGTCCGATCTCGTCGCCGATCATCGCCGACTTCAACGGCGACGGTCAGAACGACGTCGGCGCCGGCAACAACTACGGCTTCTTCATCCTGAACGGCAGGAACGGCGCGATCATGC
>JAODBI010000338.1 GCA_025463875.1 Actinomycetes bacterium | reverse complement strand
CGATGGTCGTCGAGGGGCAGCATCAGGGTGGTTTCGCGCAGGGCCTCGGTGCCGTCCTCTTCGAGGAGGTCTGCTACGACGACGACGGGCAGCCGTTGACGTCGACGCTCGTCGACTACGCGATTCCCGAAGCCCCCGACGTCCCGCGGCTCCGGGTCGTGCACCGCGAGACGCCGTCGGCGGTGACGGGCGGGTTCCGGGGCGTCGGCGAGGCCTCGATCATCGCGACACCGGCGGTCATCGCCGGAGCGGTGGCCGATGCGCTCGCCCCGCTCGGGGTCGAGATCACCTCGACGCGTCTGCATGCGCACTACCTGCGCAAGGCGATCCGCGCCGCCGGTTACACCCCCGACGCCAGCGCGTTCGCAAGCCGCTGATATCACCGCGGGTAGCGGTCAGTCCGGGAGATCGGGAATGACCGCGCGCGCCTGCGCGGCGATCGCGCCGACGTCGAGGTGCGTGGTCTCGGCGTCCTCGACGAGGATCTCCCCGCCGACCGCGACGAATGCGGCGCGCGACGACAGGCCGGTCAGCACGAGGCCCGCGAGCGGATCGTGGACGCCGACCCGGTCGATCGAGCGCATGTCCCACGCCGCGATATCGGCTTGCATGCCGGGAACCAGCGCCCCGAGGTCGTCCCGGCCGAGGCACAACGCCGACCCGCGTGTCGCCATGTGCAACAGCTCGCGCGCCGAAGGCCACCGGGCCGGGTCGTCGGGTTCGGTGCCGCGGTGCGCGAGGGCGGCGATGCGGAGGTCGCCGAGCAGGTTCGCCCCGTCGTTCGACGCACTCCCCGTGGTGCCGAACCCCAAGGTCACTCCCGCGTCGAGGTACGCGCGCACAGGCGCGCACCCCCAACCCATCCGGAGGTCGGGCGCGATCAGGTGCGCAACGCCGACGCCGGCCTCGGCCATCTCCGCGATCTCCCCGGCCGGTGGGTCGACCACGTGCGCGAGCCACGTCTTCGGTTGTGCCCAACCGTGCTCGACCAGCAATTCCCACGGCGTACGGCCGTACCGTGCGCGCGCCGCGTCGGCGTCGACCTTCTCGTAGAGATGCGTGTGCAAGCGGACCGCGGGATGGTCGGCCGCGAGCGCCGCCAGCTCGTCGAACAGCGCGAGCTCGTCGACGTGCACACCGCAGGGTGCGAGTGCGACGCGTACGCGCGCGCCGGGCGCGGGGTCGTGGTGCGCGGCGATGAGCGCCGCGCAGTGCCGCACGACCTCGTCGACCGACTGCACGACGTCGGGATCGGGTCCGAGTGTCAGCGTGCCCCGGCATGCATGTAGGCGCACGCCGATGCGATCGGCGGCCTCGATGGTCGATTCCACGTACGGACGCGTCGGGCCCGCGGGATGGAAGTAGTGCTGGTCCGCGACCGTCGTGACGCCACCGAGCAGTGACTCACACAACACCGCCGCCGCGATCGCCTCGACGTGCGCGGGCTCGAAGCGTCCGGTCCGCCACCACTGCTTGAAGATCGCGCCGAGGCCGCCGAGCCACGGCCCGATGAGCGCGCGTTCGAGCGCGGGGATCGCTCGCGTCGCGCCCTGATACAGATGCTGGTGCGCGTTGACCAGGCCCGGCAGCACGACGAGGCCGGCGCCGTCGACGACGCGGTCGCAGCCGTCGGCGGACAGGTCGCGACCGACGGCCGCGACCACTGGTCCGTCGACCATCACGTCGCCGGCGGGGAGCTCGCGGCCGTCGTCGTCGAAGGTGGCGACGAGGTCGGCGTTGCGGAGAAGCCAGCGCCCTGTCACATCTCTGCGAGCACCTTGGCCCGGCGTTCGAACAACTCCTCGGCCGCGGCCTGCGCGTCGGCGCGAACCCGCTCGACGTCGAACGTGAGCGGCCGGCCGTCCCGCACGAGTGGGCGCCCGTCGACCCACACGTCTCGCACGTCGTGGCCCGACGACGAGAACACCAGGTGCGCGGCGACGTTGAACAACGCGCCGTGCATGACCGGCGTCGTGTGGAGGCCGCGCAGCGACACCGTGATCACGTCGGCCCGCTTGCCCGGTTGCAATGTTCCGGTGGTCTCGCCCAGACCGAGCGCGGCCGCGCCCTCCGCGGTCGCCAACTGAAGCACGTCCCACGGATCGCCGGTGGTCGGATCGAGCGTCGTCACCTTCTGGAGCAGCGACGCGACCTTCATCTCCTCGATGAGGTCGAGGTTGTTGTTCTCCTTTTCGCCGTCACTGCCGAGGCCGACCTTCACCCCGGCCCGCCGGAGGTCACCGACGCGCGCCGGACCCGACGCCAGCTTCATGTTCGACGTGGGGCAATGCGCGACCGACGTACCCGTCTGCGCGAGCAGTTCGATCTCGCGATCCGAGAGCCACACGCAGTGCGCCACGACCGTACGCGGACCGAGGATGCCGCGGTCGTAGAACACCTCGATCGGGCGGCGACCCCACCGCTTCAACGATTCCTCGACCTCCCAGATCGACTCCGACGAATGGGTGTGCAGCCCGGTGCCGAACTCGTCCATGAGCTCGACGGCCTGCGCGAAGCATTCCTTCGTGCAGTACATGAGGTGTTCGAGGCCGACCCACGTGCGCACCCGGCCGTCGGCGGCGACCGCGTGCGACTCGAGGAGTCGGCGGTTCGACGCGATGCTCTCGAAGAAGTCGAAGCCCTCTTCGTCGGCGACGTAGGGCACGAGGGTGGCGCGGATGCCGAGCTCGGCCGCGACGTCGGCCGAACCTTCCATGAACCTCCACATGTCCATCACCGACGTGGTGCCGGCGAGCAGACCCTCGGCGTAGCACTGCATCGAGGCGATCCGCGCGATCTCGGGTGTCAGGGCCTTGTGCGCCGGGTCGACGTACGCCTTCAGCCAGTCCCACAACGACATCGACTCGGCGGTGCCGCGCAGCAGACCCGAATGCAGATGACAGTTGTGCAGACCGGGAAGCACGGCGTGATCGGTCGCGTCGACGATCTCCGCGCCCGCGCGACGCGGGTCGGCGTCGAGCTCGGCGACGGAAGCCACCGCGACGACGTGGTCGCCGTCGATGAGCACCGAACCCGGGTCGAGCGCCTCGTGCGCGCCCTCGACCATCGGGAACACGATGCCGTTGCGGATCAGAGTGGCCACCGGGCCAGCGTTCCGGGGCGCGAGAACACTGTCAACTCGGGCACCCAATTCGGTTGGCCGATTCGGTCGGCCAATTCACCCGGCTGTTCACACGACCGTCACGACCACCGCCACTACTCTCGGCGCATGGTCGCGGCGCGTCACCCCTTCCTGCGCGCGCTGGAACCCGTCGCCGACGCGCTCGGGGCGGAGATCGTCGGGCCGGCCAACGTGCGAGCGGGCGACATCCCCTTGGAGTGGGAGGGGACCGTCGTGGGGAGCCTTCGGCTGCCCGGCATGCAGGGAACCCTCGAACGGATGATGACCTCCGTCGAACAGGAGCTCGGTTCGCCGTTCTCGGAGATGTCGCGGGAGCACAAACAGGTCGCGGTGCGCATGCTCGACGATCGCGGAGCATTCGCGCTGCGGCGGTCGGTGGAGAGCGTCGCCGACGCCATGGGAGTCAGCCGCTTCACGATTTACAACTACCTCAACGCCGGAACGTGAGTTCGGATACCTGAGTTCACACGCCCGCAACACGCGGCGGTGGCGACGTACGGGCCAAGGGTTCTAGCTTCGGATCGAATGACTGCGGGCAACCCGGCCGACGACGTGTTCTCCGCCCTCGCGGCGCGCTTCTGGCATCCCGTCGCGCGCTCGATCGACGTGCGGCCCGGCGCGGTGGTGGGAGCACGCGTACTCGATCGCGACCTCGCCGTGTTTCGCGCCGACGACGGAAGTGTGGGTGTGCTCGACGACCTCTGCGCGCACCGGGGCGCGCGCCTGAGCGCGGGATCGGTCGACGACGCGTGTCTGCGCTGCCCGTACCACGCCTGGTCGTACGACCGCAACGGTCGTTGCACCGATATCCCGCAGCTCGCGCCCGAACACCCGATTCCCGGGCACGCGCGCGCCGAGGCCTTCCGCACCTCGGAGCACGCCGGCCTCATCTGGACGTGCCTGGTCGACGAGAGCCGAGAGCTGCGGCCCCGGCCGACATGGCCCGTCACCGAGGCCGGCACGCACTGGCTCCACGTCGGCACGGTGTACGAGTGGAACGCGCAGGCGTTCCGCCAGGTCGAGAACTTCTGCGACGTCGCGCACTTCTCGGTCCTGCACGCCGACACCTTCGGCAACGACAAGCAGATGGAGATGGAACCCTTCCACGTCACGACGCGCGACGACGGCTACGGCATCGCGTTCGACTATGCGTACCCGTCGCGCGACCCGACCGTCGTCGTCGGGCCCGGCGAGAAACGGCCTGTGGTCGGGACGAATTTCGAGTACCGCCTCGAGCTGCCGTTCACGGTCGCGCTCGCGAACGCGAGCGGTCCGGGCTCGGTCATGTGCATCGCGGCGTCGCCGACGTCCGCGACGACGATGAAGCTGTTCTGGCTGTGCGCGTTCCCGCTCGGCGTCGAGGTCGACGGCGACGCCTACGAGACGCTGGAAGCGAAGATCTGGTTGCCCGACCGCGCGATCGTCGAGGGACCAACGTCCCGAACGGCTGCCCCTCGATCTGGTCGAGGAGCTGCACGTGCCCTTCGACCGTCTCGCGATCGCCTATCGGCGCGCGCTGCGTGCGATCGGGTTCTCGATTGCGGGGGGTCCGGCTATGTCGACCGCTTCGGGGTCGAACGCTCCGGGGTCGAACGCTCCGGAGCCACTCGACTGACGTAGCGGCCGCGAGCCGGTTCGCCGATATAGCGGCCGTCGCGCGCCACGAGGTCGCCCCGCGCGAAGACGAGCTCCGGCCAGCCGGTGACCGTCATGCCGTGGTACGGCGAGTGGTCGACGGCCATGTGCAACGCGGAGGCGTCGAGCGACTGGTCGCGTTCGGGGTCCCACACCACGACGTCGGCATCGGCGCCCGCGCGCAGATTGCCCTTCGCCGGCCACAACCCGAACGTGCGAGCCGGCGCTTCGGCGCACAGCCGCACCCAGTCGGCGCGGGTGATGCGCCCGGCGATCACGCCTTCCCAGATCAGCCCCATGCGGGTCTCGATGCCGGGGAGACCACCCGGAATCTCGGTGAAATCCGCGTAGCCACCGGCGCGGTCGCGCACGCCGGCGCGCCGGTCGGCGACGGTGAACGGGCAGTGATCCGTCGCGACGGTCTGCACGGCGCCCGTCGCGATGCCATGCCAGAGCTCTTCGACGTGCCAGGGGTCACGCAGGGGTGGTGTGCAGACGTACGACGCGCCGTCGGGATCGGCGAGCCGGGCGGTGTCGAGGTAGAGGTATTGCGGGCAGGTCTCCGCGATCACGTCGACGCCGCGCTCGCGCGCCCGGCGGACCTCGGCCAGCGCGGGCGCCGACGAGAGGTGCACGACGTACACGCTCGTCTCCGCGCGTTCGGCGAGCGCCGCGGCCCGGCGTACAGCCTCGGCCTCCATCTCGGCGGGTCTCGTGCGCGCGTGCTCCATCACGCCGGTGCGGCCGTCGGCGAGGGCTTGGCGCCGCAGCGCCTCGATCGCCCCGCCGTTCTCGCAGTGCAACGTGACGAACGCGCCGTGCTTGCGCGTCAACGCCATGATCTCGGCGATGACGTCGTCGTCGACCTGGAGGAGGTCGGGGTATGCCATGTACAGCTTGAACGAGGTGATCCCCGCTTCTACGCACGCGGCAATCGAGCGCTCGGGCACGCGTTCGGTGAAGGTCATGTGCAGGCCGTAGTCGACGCACGCGGGCTCGGCCCACGTGCGCCACGTCGCGAGCGCGTCCATCGGATTCTCGCCTCGATACGCGGTGACGTAGTCGACGATCGTCGTGGTGCCGCCGATCGCGGCGGCGACCGTTCCCGTCAGGAAGTCGTCGCTCACCTGCAGCGCTCCCACGGGCAGGTGCAGGTGCGTATGCACGTCGACGCCGCCGGGCACGAGTAGCCGGCCCGCGCACTCGATCACCGCCTCGTTGGCATCGGCGTCGAGCGTGGGTGCGACGGCGGCGACGCGCCCGTCGCGCCCGAT
>JAODBI010000319.1 GCA_025463875.1 Actinomycetes bacterium | reverse complement strand
CGTTCGTCGCACCGGCTGCAGTCACGGTGTAGGTGATGGCCGAGCTCAGCGGAGCCGACGGCGTGAAGGTCGCCGTGTTCGTCGACGCGTCGTACGCGGTCGACCCGGACACCGCCGCTCCTCCCGGATCGGTGATCGAGAGCGTCGCGCCCGTGACCGCCTGGTCGAAGCCGACCGATACGGCCGTGTTGACGGAGACATTCATCACGCCGGGAGCGGGCGACTGCGAGGTAACTGCCGGCGCGGCCGCGGTCGTGAACGTCCACGAGATGGCGGTCATGACGCCGCCTCCGGCTGTCGTCGCACCCGACACCGTCACCGTGTAGGTCGTGCTCGGCGCGAGCGGAAGGCTCGGCGTGAATGTCGCGACGGTTCCCGCCGCGTTCAGCGCCACGCTGCCGGATACCGGAGTGCTGCCGGCGACAACTTGGATCGTCGTCGACCCGCCGGCCACTGCCCGGTCGAAACCGACCGACACCGTCGACCCGAGCGCGACTCCCGTCGCGGTGTCCGCCGGAATCTGCGAGGTCACCGCGGGCGGGATCGAGGTCGCGAACGACCATGCCACCGGGAGCATCGATGCGCCCGCGTCGTTCGTCGCGCCCGACACCGTGACGAGGTACGTCACCGCCGTGTTCAACGGGGCGGTCGGCGTGAACGTCGCGGTGTTGGTCGTGGAGTCGTACGCCGAGGTGCCGGCGACAACGGCCGACGACGGGTCGGTGACCACGATCGTCTGGCCGGTCACCGCCTGGCTGAATCCAGCTGCCACCGGGGTGTTGACGTCGACCGCGGTCGCGCCGGCGGCCGGCGACTGCGAGGTGATCGTGGGTCGCGCCGCCGTCGTGAAGCTCCACGCGACCGGCGCCATGAAGGCCCCGCCGGACGATGCGCTGCCCGACACGGTCACGGAGTAGGTCGTTGCGGGGAGGAGCGCCGAGGTCGGCGTGAAGGTCGCGGCCACGCCTTCGCCGTTGAGACTGACGCTGCCGGCGACCGCGTTGCCGCCACCGTCGACGAGCTGGAAGGTCGTCGTCCCGGTCGTCACTGCTCGGTCGAAACCCGCGACGATGGTCGTCGCGAGTGCGACGCCGGTCGCGTCCGGCGCCGGGGTCTTCGAGATCACCGCAGGAGGCGCGGTCGTCGTGAACGACCACGTGACCGGGAGCGCCTGCGCGCCCGCCGCGTTCGTCGCGCCCGAAACAGTCACGGTGAGCGTCGACTCTTGGTTCAAGAGCGCCGACGGCGTGAACGTCGCCGTGTTGTTCGCGGCGTTGTACGCGGTCGAACCGGCGACGACATTGGCGGCCGCGTCGGTCACGACGATCGACGCGCCCGTCACGGACTCGCTGAACCCGACGACCACCGTCGTGCCCCGGGCGACGTCCGCAGCGTTCGGGCCGGGAGTTCGCGTCGCGATCGTCGGCCGCGCCGCGGTTGTGAACGTTCGCGTGGCGGGTGTCATCACTGCGCCGCCCAGCGAGGTCGCGCCCGACACCGTCACGGAGTACGTCGTGGCCGGTACGAGGGCCGCATCGGGTGCGAACGTTGCCGTCGTGCCCGCGGCGTTGAGCGTCAGCGTCCCGGAGAGTGCGTTGCCACCGTCGTCGACAACCGCGATCGACGGCGATCCGGCCACGACCGGACGGCTGAAGTCGACGCTGATCGGCGTGCCGAGCGCAACGCCCGACGCGTTCGGCGCCGGAGTCCGGGAGGTCACCGACGGCGGAGCCGTCGTCGTGAACGACCAGGAGTCAGGAGCGGGCATGGCCTTCTGGTCAGGCGTCTGGGCGCCGGAAACCACGACCGAATACGAGACTCCGGCCGTGAGCGGCGACGTCGGGGTGAACCGCGCCACCGTGTTTCCCGACGAGAAGTCGAGCGATCCCGCCACGAGGTGGTTCGTCGCGTCCCGGACCGTGAACGACACGGTCGCGGGGACGATCGCTTCGCCGAAGGTCGCGGTCGGCGTCGCGCCGGCCGGAACATCGGTCGCGCCGACGGCCGGCGCGCGATCGACGACGAAGACGGGCAGCGCCGCCGACGTGAACGACCACGTGTACGGCGCCGCCATGGTCAGCCCGTTCGCGTCGACGGCGCCCGAAACCGTCGCCGTGTAGGCCGTCAACGGATTCAGTTGCGCGCCCGGCGTGAAGGTTGCCGTCTGGCCCGTTGCGTCGTAGGTGGTGGTGCCCGCCACCGGCTGGTTCGAAGAGTCGACGAGCGTGAAGCCGATCGACGCGGGGTTCACGGCCTTGCTGAACGTTGCGGTCACGGCACTCGTCCGCGGCACCGCGTTCGCGCCGGGGTACGGCGTGCGGGCGACGACCTGCGGTCCGGAATCGAAGACGACGTCGACCCAGTAGTTGGTGCCGTTCGCCGCCGTCGTCGGGAACACGCTCGCCGCGTTGTAGATGAAGACCGCGTTCGAGCCGTCGACCCCGTTCGCCAGTGCGTGCAGCGGCGGCGCGTCGACCCCGTTGGTGAGGCCGCCGGTCGTGGCCGCGTACTTCCCGACGTTGGTGTGGTACGAGGCGACATAGGTGGTGCCGGCGTTGATCAGCACGGGTGTGGCGAAGTCGACCTGCTGCCAACCCGACGCCGTTTCACCGGAGAACGTGGCGGTCGCGAGCCGGGTTCCCGTGGAGGTCCAGAGGTTCCCGATGTGGACACCCGTGTTCGTCGCGCCCTTGTAGAACCGCACCGACTTGACGTAGCCGCCGACGTCCGAACGGAACTTCACGCCGAGCTCCACTGCCTTGCCATCGGTGGCGATGGCCGGTGTGGCCGTCGGCGAGAAGATGCTGCACGGACACGACGGCGAGGTCGCGGTGGTGAACGACCACGTGTACGGCGCGGACATCGGCACGCCGGCCGCGTCGACCACGTCGTTGACCGTCGCCGTGTAGACCGTCGCCTGGTTGAGCGCAGTCGTAGGCGTCAGCGTCGCCGCGTTGTTCACCGAGTCGAACGAGACGGTCGCGGGCACGGCCGCACCGGACGCGTCGACGAGCGACATCTGCACCGACGATCCCTGCACCGTCTTGCCGAAGGACGCCGTCACGCTGCCCGACACCGAGGCGCCGGTCGCCCCGTTCCCCGGCGTGGTCGTCGTCACCGACGGCGCCGCGTTGGCGAGCTGGTAGACGACGTCGACCCAGTAGTTGCCGTTGTTGCTGCTCGTCGTCGGGAACACGACGCCCGACGCGTACGCAAAGACCGCGTTCGCGCCGTCGACACCGTTCCCCAGCGCGTGCAGGGGCGGATTGTCGATGCCGTTCGAGAACGCGTTCGCCGTGTTCGCGTAGTGCCCGACGTTCGTGTGGTACGAGACGACGTAGGTGGTGTTCGCGGTCACCGCGACCCACCGCGAGAAGTTGACCTGCTGCCAGCCACTCGCCGACTCACCCGAGAAGGTCGCGGTCGCGAGCTGTGTGCCCGACGACGACCAGAGCGTCCCCGTGTGCACGCCCGTGTTCGTCGTCCCCTTGTAGAAGCGAACGCCGGTGATGTAGCCGTTCGCGTCGGCGCGGAACTTCAGTCCGAGCTCGACGGAGTGCGTGTCACTTACGGCCGGATTCGCCGGGGTTGCCGACGGCGCCCAGATCGAGCACGGGCACGGGGCGAAGCTCGTCGTCGTGAACGACCACGAGTACGGCCCCGGCATCGGGTTGCCGCCCGCGTCGACTGCACCGCTCACCATCGCGGTGTAGGTGGTGAGCGGGTTCATCGGGCTCGACGGCGTCAGCGTCACGATGCTGTTCGCCGGGTTCAGGGTGATCGTGCCCGGAACCGTCGTGTTGTCGGAAGCCTTCACCACGAGCGAGACACTCGAGCCCTGGACGGGCTTGGTGAACGCGGCCGAGATCGTCGCGCTCGGCGCGATTCCGGTCGCGCCGTTCGCAGGCGTCGTGGAGAGGACGCTCGGCGGCGTCTGGTCGGTCGTGAACACGACGTCGACCCAATAGTTCGCAGAACCGCTCGACGACGTCGGGAACTTGCTCGCGGCACCGTACGAGAAGAGGCCGTTGGGCGTCGCCGCCGAGTTCGCGGGAGCACGCAACGGGGCGAGGCCGCCCGCCGTGTAGAAGTACTTCGGATCGACGGAGTAGCGGCCGACGTTCGTGTGGTACGACACGACGTAGTCGGTGTTCGCGGTGACCGCGACCGGGGAGGAGAAGTTGACCTGCTGCCAACCCGACGAGGTCTCGTTCGTGAACGTCGCGGTGGCCAACTGAGTCCCAGCGGCGGTCCAGAGGTTTCCGATGTGGACACCCGTGTTCGTCGCACCCTTGTAGAACCGGACGCCGGAGATGTAGCCGTTGGTCGTGGCGCGGAATCGGGTGCCGACCTCGACGCCCTGACCGTCGCTCGCCGCGGGAGTCGTCGGCGTCGCGTTCGCGAACATCGTGCAGGGGCAGTTGACGGTGACGTTTGCACCCGACGACGGGATCTCGATGTTGCCGCTGTCGTCGACCGCACGCGTCTTGACCGTCACGGGGCCGTCGCCGGCCGTCAACCACGAATAGGTCCACTGCGTGCGGCCGGTCGCCGGGTGCCAGGTGGCGCCGCCGTCGGTGGAGACCTCGACGCCCGCGACGTTGCCGCCGCCCGCGTCGGTCGCCGTACCGGACACGGTCACCGTGGTGCCATGGGCGAAGGTCGCACCCGGAACCGGCGAGGTGATGGTCGACGTCGGAGCAGTCGTGTCGGTCGACTGCGTTGCGGGGGCGAGGGTCGCGTCGGGCGTCGCCGGCTGCACACCCATGTCGGCGAAGACGTTGACCGTCGCCTGTTGCGCGTTCGGGTCGGCCGGGTCGCCGTTCTTGTTACCCATCAGCGTGAACGACCAGTTGATGGTTCCGGCATCGAACACGAGCGCACCGCTCGGAGCGCGGTACTCCGTGAGGTGGTGCGTGACCGTCCCGGCGCCGGTTGTCTGCGAGAAGTCCTGGATGACCGACGGCTCGGTGAGTGTCGTCGCCGAGGCGCGTATCAACCCGGCCGGTTGAAAGCCGTTGTCGACGTCGGTGTCGAACTCGTAGCCGAGAGAGCCCACGGTGAGATCGTGCGAAGTGCCCGGCGCAAGGTTCGCAACCGCGGTGTTGCGCCAGAGCCGCATCTGCCCGTCGCTCGCCGGCACGGTCATCGTGCCCTCACAACAGATGCTGGTGCTGTTCTGGCCGAGGAGTGCGTTCTCGGGATGACCGCCGTCCTCCGGCGGGCTGAAGCGCGTGTCGCGCCACAGACCGGTCCAGGTCGGGGACGCGGGATCGGTGACCGCGTTGTCGAGCGATTCCTTGTACGTCACGAGCGTGCGGTACGCCGTGTTGGTCCCGTCGAAGCTCGGCTCGTAGCGCGTCTTCCAGTACGCCGTGTTGCCGGAGAACGACGCGATGCTCACGCCCGCATCGCGCGCCGCGTCCACGTTGGCGCGTTGCGCGCCCGACCAGTACTCGTCGTGACCCACATCTACGAAGACCTTGTGGTTCAACAGCAACGAACCACGCTGGTCGGTGTCGACACCGGAGATGTACGAGACGTCGTAGCCGTTGCGCTCGAGGTACTGCCACATCGGCAATTCGGCGTTGGTCCACCAGTTGCGGGAGTCGTTCTGCACGGTGATGAACGGACGGTTGTAACTGACTTTGTACGCGCGGTGCGCGGCGTTCGAACCCTGGTAGAGACTGAAGCCGCCGTAGGGGTTGTACGCCTCCCACGTGGTGTCGGAGGTCTGCACGACCATCGCGGAGTGGCTGCCGTCGTTGCGGACGACGAAGACGATGTGACTCTGCCCGCCGGTGTCGTCGCGCGTCAGCAGGGCGATGTAGACGCCGGAGACCGCGTCGGGGGGAACTTGATACGACGCGGACAGATCCCAGTTGCCGCAGTCGACGAGACCGATGTTGGTGTCGGTGATGCAGGGCGGCTGCGCCTGCGGTTGCGCGGCCTGAGGTGAAAGGCCCTGCGCGATCAGACGGGCGCCGCTGCCGCCGTACCAACCCAAACGCAAGATGTCGTAGTGCCACGTCGCAACGGACGTGACCTTGAAGCCGATGGTGTCGCCCTGGTTGACGCTGATCTGCGTACCGAAACCCTGCAGACCGGGGTCGCCGGCGCCCTGCACCTGCCAATAGTTGGTCGGGACGCCCGGCTTCGAGTTCTCGCAGACGATCGGATTCGCCACCGGCGGATCACACGGACCTAAAGCGTGGGCACCCTTCATGCCGATAAGAGGTATGAACAAGGTTGCGGCCAGCCCCGCGACTGCAACCCGCGCCCAAATTCCGCGCATAAAACTCTCGCCGCCCGTCGCCCGCATCCGACCACCCTATGCGTTCGTGCAGGGAATCACAAGGCGGCCTATGTCACACAACGCGCCAGCAACTGGGCGATTGGCGACATCTCGGGCAACTACGGAGAGTGATCGACGCGGTGGAGATCCCGGGCGGTCCACAATGGCGCGAAATGTGCCCGATCGCGGCGCGCGTGTGCCAGGTTCTCCGGTCCTCGGTTGATCAGGGCCTTTGCCGTGCTTCACCTGAACGCGGCGTGGGTAGCGGGCCCCATATGGCAGACGAAGAGCTCATCGAGGCGCTCGATTCCAACCGCGAGGTCGAACTCACGGTCACCGGTCGCACGTCGGGCCGGGAGATCACGATTCCCGTGTGGTTCGTGCGGGAGGGCGACACGCTGTACCTGTTGCCGGTCTACGGACCGGACAGCGATTGGTACAAGAACGTGCTGAAGACTCCGACGATTCGATTGTCCGTCGGTGGCACGCAGATCAGCGCACATGTGAATCCGATCACGGACCCGACCGAGGTGGCGCAGATCGTCGACAAGTTCCGTGCGAAGTACGGCGCCGACGACGTGGCCGCGTATTACCCCAAGCACGACGTCGCCGTCGAAGTACTCCTCACCTGAAACGGCCGGTGAACCCGATCGGGGATGGGCCGGCTAGCCCAACCGTGTCAGCACGTTGCGGGTGATCTGTTCAACCTGCGGATCTCGCCCGGCAAGCCCGTGTGCCCAGTCGGTCGACCCCGACGTGATCACTGTGGCGCCCGCCTCGTTCGTGTACGCGCCCAGCACCGCGTGGCCGTGACGGATGCGTTCCATCGCCTCGGGCTCACGCGTCCCGAACACGCGTGACGCGATGTACTCCAACTCGCTCGGCTCGCCCGGCTTGGGTGGACGCGGCGCGGTCTCGCGCGTGAAGTGCTGCGTCGGGCACGTGCCGAGGATCTCGAAAGTCGCCGGCGTGCCGTCCTCGCCGGTCGGGTACGGGAGCCCGTCGCGGTAGGTGAACACGCATCCGTCGCACTCGTATCCGACGACGGTCGCGCCG
>JAODBI010000312.1 GCA_025463875.1 Actinomycetes bacterium | reverse complement strand
AAAGCGATCCTGAAGCCTAGCTCTACCTGCTGTTCTGGGCATTCACCGCTCTCCTGGCGTAGGCGAGCGCCCTCGCGCCGGTCGTGCTCGTGCTCGACGACCTGCACTGGGGCGACAAGCCGACGCTGCTGCTGCTCAAGCATCTCGTTGCGTCGCGCTCGGTGTCGCGGCTCCTGATCATCGCGACCTACCGGGACACGGACCTCAGTGCGAGCGATCCACTCGCCGACGTCCTTGCCGACCTGCGCCGGGAGTCCGGAGTGGAGCGTCTCGCCCTCTCAGGTCTCGCCGACTTCGAGCTCATCGAGCTGTTGCACGTTCTGACCGGCCACGACGTCGACGACCGCGGCGTGGAGATCGCGCACGCGCTGAGCAGGGAGACCGACGGCAATCCGTTCTTCATGCTGGAGCTGCTGCGGCATTTCGCCGAGTCGAACGTGTTCGTGCAGCGCGACGACGGCCGCTGGACGATGCAGGGCGAGTTCACCGATCTCGGCATACCGCAGAGCATCCGGGAGGTGGTCGGTCGGCGCGTCGCGCGACTGGGCGAAGGCGCGGTGCGCGCGCTCGGCGCGGCCGCGGTGATTGGCCGCGATTTCGATCTCGATTTGCTCGATGCAATCACGAACGCCGGCGAGGAGGAGCTCCTGGATGTCCTCGACGCCGCGCTGCAAGCCGGAATCGTGAGCGAGGTCACAGGTGCCGCCGAGCGCTACACGTTCAGTCACGCGCTCATCGAGCACACCCTGTACGACGATCTTTCGGCGGCCCGCCGCCGGCGCGTCCATCTGCGCGTCGCCGAGGCCCTCGAGGCGCTCCCGCTTGACCGCCGGATGCACCGAGTCGGGGAGCTCGCCTATCACTGGGCGGAGGCGACGCGCGCGCTCGATTCGGCGAAGGCCGTCGACTATGCACGGCTGGCCGGAGAACGCGCGCTCGCGCAACTCGCGCCCGATGAAGCGGTGCGCTGGTACGACCAGGCCCTCGAGCTCCTGAAACAGCAGCCGGACTACGCCGCCCGCACCCACGCCGAGCTCTTGATCGGACTCGGTACTGCGCAGCGTCATGGCGGTGATCGCGCGTTTCGGGACACCCTGCTCGGCGCCGCCAACGTCGCCGCTACGGCCGGCGCCGACGATCTCTTGGTGCGCGCGGCGCTCGCCAACAGCCGCGGCCAAGTCAGCTCCGTGAATCAGCTCGACACCGCCCGGGTCGCCGTACTCCGTGACGCGATCCGAGTCTCCGAACCGCACTCGAGCGAGCGCGCCCGGCTGCTCGTGCTCCAGGCAACCGAGATGAGCCACGCCGTGCACGCCGACGAGATCGAGCCGCTGGTCGAAGAAGGCATCGCCATCGCCCGTCGAGTCGGGAATCCCGCGACCCTGTCGCAGGTGCTGCACCTGGCGCACGGGGCATTGATGGTCCCGAGCAATCTGGCCGAGCGGATCGACCGCACCGCCGAGAACCTCGTGCTCAGCGAGCAACTCGGCGACCCGATCGGTCGCTGGAGCGCGTCGTTCGACCGAGTGCTCACCATGATGCAGATCGGTGACGTCGCCGAGGTCGACCGCCATCTCGGGATCGTGCAGGCTTTGGCAGCGGGAATCGACGAACCCGGACTGCGCTACTTCGCGGCGACACTTGCGGCCGGGCGCGCACTGACCGCCGGCCGCTTCGCCGAGGTGGAAGCAGCCGCGAACGAAATCCTCGACATCGGATCGCGCAGCGGCCAACCCGACGTCCTCACTCTGTACGGCGCGTTCCTCCTGAGCCTGCGGCGCGACCAGGGCCGTATCGCCGAGCTGATCGACATGATCGCGACGATGGTCGAGGACAACCCGGCCATCACACTGGCTCGACCGAGCCTCGCCATGTGCTTTTCCGAACTCGACCGCCTCGACGAGGCGCGCGAGATCTTCACCGCCGACGCCGCAAATCACTTCAGTCACCTGCTCTACAACACGGCGGGGTGGATCACGGGAGTGTGCTTCTACAGCGAAGTGTGCGCCCGGCTCGACGCGGCGGAGGCCGCGGGCGAGCTCACAACGATGCTCGAGCCGTACGCCGACCACATCGCGTGCGGCGGTCAGTTCTGCAGTGGGTCGGTGCGGTACTACCTCGGCCTTCTTGCGACGACGCGGCGCGACTTCGACACGGCCGATCTTCATTTCTCCGAAGCCCTGACGGCGAACGAGCGGATCGGCGCGCCCGTGTGGTCGGCGCGTTCACGTATCGAATGGGCACGCATGTTGCTGATGCGTCGTCGCCCCGGCGACGACAGCACGGCTCGCGAGTTGCTCGAGCATGCTCACGCGGTGGGAGAGGCACTCGGCGCGGCCGTTCTCGAACGAAGAGCGACTGAGCTCCTCAATGCCTGAGAAACGACAGAACGGAACCCGGAAATGGCGCAGTCTCTGTGCATCATCGGCGGTGGCCCGGCGGCCACCGGGCTCCTGTGGACACTCGCCCAGGACCCGCAGGTCCGAGGACAGTACGACGTCACGATCGTGCACGATCAGGCCAGCCTCGGCGGTCATTGCTCGACTTACTGGGTGACGAATCCCAACACCAACGCGCAGATCCCCGTCGATATCGGTGTGCAATGCATCTCGCCGCTCGCCAACCCCAACGTCTCGGCTGTGCTCCAGAGCGGCGAGTTTCCGGGCCTTGCGCCCCTCGAGCCGGTGACGAGCTTGACCGCGTCCTGCGCGTTCCCGGCGATGAACAACAACCAGATGAACTGGGGCAACTTCCCCGACTATCAGAACCCGAACGACAGCGAACAGCGGTTTCAGCTCTGGAACGAGGCCGGCATGGCCGCCAACTGCGCCCAACTCCAGACGTACATCGCGGCTTCGCCGGCGACCGGTCGGATGGCGTACACGGTCGAGGCCGCCCTCAACGATCCCGCGTTCCCGTTCACCTATGAGAACCTGCAGGACTTCATCAACTACTTCGTCGATCCCTTCATGAACGTCATCAACGGCTACGGCAAGCCCGACCTCAGCCAGATCCTCGTCGGCGATCTGCTCCCGATCTTCGGACGCATCCCCGGCTTTGACGGGCCCCTTGCGAGTTGGTCCGTACCGGGCGAAGGATGGCAGCGGTTCAAGAACGGCGCGTCGACGTGGGTGCAAGGGATGTACGACATCGCACTCGGCCTCGGCCAGCCCGTCACCCTGCAGTCGACAACCGCGACGAAGGTGTGGCTCGCGAACGGCCTCACCGGCCCGGTGACCGTCGCAACCGAAGCCGACACGACCGGCACGACCTACGACAAGGTCGTGCTCGCCGTCGACATGTGGACGTGTGCCAACTTGCTCTCGTGTGATGAGAATCAGAGCTACTGGACGAGCCTCTACTCGAACGCGCTCGACAAGAGCCTCTGGGACCTCCTGCAGACCGGCAAGTGCTACATCCACTCGGATAAGAGCATCCTCGCGCCGGATCTGCTCCCGCTCTCCGAGGAAGTGGCTCAGTTCAACGCCGTGAATGCCCCACTGGATGCGTATCCGTACTACGACATCGATCTCGCGTATACGACCTACCTCGTCGAAAACGTGCGCAACGGCGACGCGACCGCCGAAGGCCTCTACGTCACGATGTACGGACCCGACCTCGGTACGAAGACACCGGCTCCGGCGTCGATCCTCGCTGAAGAGGACTTCACCCACGGCATGTGGCTCCCGAGCTACATGATCGACGCCAAGCGGCAGATGCACACCGTGCAAGGTGCCGGCACCCTCACCGGTGTGACCAACGCCGGTACCAATCTCTACTTCACTGGAAACAACCTCACGTTCGACTCAGTCGAGGGCGCCCTCGTCTCCGGCATGGCGATCGCGAACTACGCGTTCGGCGCGAGCTATCCGGTGCCGCCCTCCGTTCTCACCACGGTCGCGTTCGGCATGTTCTGCTACCTGTACCTCGACGTGATGTTCCCCATCGCCGACGAATCAACCAAGACGTTGGCCCGGCAACGCCTCGCTGCCGACGCGTTGAAGCCGACATGAGACGTTCAAAACGCCCTCCCCGCAACAAGGAACCGCGGCGTAGTACGCAGCGCGGAGTGCGCGGCAGTCACGTAACGATCGCAGGCGTCGATTTCGAGAGCTCGTTTGACTCGTCGAGCTGCGCCTCGACGTCGTCGGTGCGGGCGCACAAATCGCGAGCGAGAGTCCGACGACTCGGGCGCTCAGGAAGAGTGATCGTGACGCACGGCGCGGTGTGCGTCGTCGCCGTCGTCCGTTGAGGTCCAGCCGGCCGGTCCGACCCGCCGAAACGGTTGGCGCGAGTCCGCCAAGGTCCGTCCCTCTCGTACTTCAGACAGGGGGTCGGCGGCTCGAGCCCGCCAGTGCCCACCACCCGAAAGCCCAGGTCGCGGGGTTGCGGGTGTCGGCTCCGAGTCCCGATTCAGCCCCCCGAAACGGAGCCATCCCACATCTATGACACCACTGGGCGCTTGACGGTCGTCGGGGGCATTTCGTGTTCCGTGACGAGAGTGTCGAGGAGCCCGGCGATGAGGGTTGGAACGGTCGACCGTTTCACGAGATCGCTCTACGTCGATCCACTCGCGGTCGTGCCGAGTCTCGCTCGTTCTCCAGGGGGACGAAGGAACGGGTAAGACACTACTCAGTGCTCTGCCGCGCACCGTGCACCGGCGGATCCGAACCCCGCCTCGCGTGAATGACACTCCGCGCATGAGCCTCGCCGGGCCGACCTTAGGGGTTTCTCATGGTGTCCCGCGGGGGAGGTGCTGGGCAATATTGATCGAGGAGGGCCATGACGATGACTGACGCGTTTGTTCTGGGCGGCGTGCGGACTCCGGTCGGGCGTTACGGCGGGTCGCTGTCGCATATCCGTACCGACGATCTGCTCGGCCGGACGATGGTCGCGGCGTGCGAGCGAGTGGGGGTTCCCCTGGGGCGGATCGAGGACATCGCGGCGGGTTGCGTCAACGTCGCGCATGAGGGGATGGGTGACATCGCGCGTTGGGGGGCGTTGGCCGCGGGCTTTCCGGACTCGGTTCCGGCGGCGACGGTCAACCGGTTCTGCGCGTCGTCGCTGACGTGCGCGATCCAGATCGCGCACGCGATTCGCGCGGACGAGCTCGGCGTCGGTCTGGCAGGCGGAGTGGAGTCGATGTCGCGATCGGGCTGGGCATTGATGAAGGGTGACGCGCCGTTCATGCCGCGCGGGCCCGTGTTTTGGCTCGACACGATGTGGGCCGGCGCGGGTGGCCCGCCGAACCCGGCGCTGCTCGCTCGAGACGCGTACATCGACATGATGCAAACGGCGGAGAACGTCGCCGACATGTACAAGCTGTCCCGCGAGGAGATCGATGCATTCGCGTTGCGGTCGCATCAGCACGCAGCCGGGGCACGTGATTCGGGACGCCTCGCGCTGGAGATCTATCCGGTCGAGGTCCCGGCGAGCCGTAAGGAGCCGGTGCGCACGTTCGAGCATGACGAGAGCATCCGCGCCGACACGACGGCGGAGAAGCTCGCGGCGCTGGCGCCGCAGCCGAATACGACGCAGATGACGGCCGGCAACTCCTCGCCGCTCAACGACGGTGCGAGCGCGGTTGTGCTCGCGAGTGCCGCGGCGGCGGACGAACTCGGCGTCGAGCCGCTCGCGCGGGTGGTCGCGTCGGCGACGTACGCGCTCGATCCGAAGATCATGGGGATCGCGCCGGCGTTCGCGATCCCGAAGGCGCTCGCCCGGGCCGGCCTGAAGCCGGAGCAGATGGATGTCTGGGAGATCCACGAGGCGTACGCCGCGGTCGCGGTTGCGATCGTGCGCGAGTTGCCCAACCAGCTCGACGGGTTCCAGGTTCCGGACGAGCGTCTGAATCCGAACGGTGGCGCGGTTGCGATCGGCCATCCGTTCGGGTCGTCGGGCACCCGTTACGTGCTTACGCTCGCGACCGAGCTGCGCGAGCGGGGCGCGCGTTACGGCGTGCTCGGCGTGTGTGTCGGCTCCGGCCAGGGCGTCGCGCTGGTGCTCGAGAACCCGTCGGCATGACCGCGCACAATGCGCGGGAGACATGATGACGAGCGCCGAATCGGAGGGCGGCGTCGCGCGGCTGATCGTCCGCTGCCTCGTGAACGAGGGTGTCACACACGTCTTCGGTATCCCGGGAGAGGAGAACATTCACCTCGTCGACGCGCTGTCGAAGTCCTCGATCCGCTACGTGCTCGTGCGCCACGAGCAGGCCGCATCGTTCATGGCCGAGGTGTATGGCCGCCTCACCGGGAAGGCCGGCGTCTGTTCGGCCACGCTCGGGCCCGGCGCGATCAACCTGCTTCTCGGCGTGGCCGATGCGACCACGAACTCCACGCCGGTCGTGGCGCTGTCCGCCCAGGTCGGCATGAACCGGAAGTTCAAGGAGTCGCACCAGAGCATCGATCTCGTGTCGATGTTCCAGCCGGCCACCAAATGGTCGGAGCTGATCGCCACGCCGGACGCCGTTCCGGAGATGATTCGCAAAGCGTTCAAGCTGGCGCAGACCGAGCGCCCCGGAGCCGTCTACCTCGCGGTGCCCGAGGATGTCGAGAAGGCCGCGGCCCCGGAAGGGGCTCGCCCGTTGGCGGTGAACACCCCTCGCTCCGCCGACCCCTCCGCGAGCCAGTTGCGCCGTGCGGCCGACATCCTGCGCGCGGCGCGGAACCCGATCGTGCTCGCGGGCCACGGGGCCGCGCGCGCCGGCGCGAGCGACGCACTGCGGCGTTTCGCGGAGACGCTCGGCGTACCGGTGGCGACCACGTTCCACGGCAAGGGAGTCTTTCCGGACGATCATCCCCAGGCGCTCGGCGCCGTCGGCTTCATGCGCCATGACTACGTGAACTTCGGGTTCGATCAAGCCGACGCGATCGTTGCCGTCGGCTACGAGCTGCAGGAGTTCGACCCCGTTCGGATCAATCCGAACTGCGACAAGAAGATCATCCACATCCATCGATTCCCGGCCGAAGTCGACGTCCACTACGAGATCGAGGTCGGCTTGCAATCCGATATCAGCCACACGCTCGACGCGCTCGCCGCCGAAACCGGTCGGCACTTTGCCCCCGACATCGGCGAACAGCGGATCCGCGCCATGCTCGCCGGTGAGCTCGAGCGCGGCCAACGCGACAACCGGTTTCCCGTTGCGCCCGCTCGCATCGTGGCCGACACCCGAGCCGCGCTCGCGCGCGACGACATCGTCCTCGTCGACACAGGCGCCCTGAAGATGTGGATGGCGCGGCTCTACCCGACCTACGAGCCGAACACGTGCTTGATCTCCAACGGTCTGTCGACCATGGCGTGGACGCTGCCCGGCGCGATCGGCGCGAAGATCGCACGGCCCGAAGCGCGCGTGCTCGTCGCGACCGGCGACGGGGCGTTCCTGATGAACTCGCAGGAGATCGAGACCGCGTTGCGCGAGCGGATCCCGATCGTCGTGCTGATCTGGGTCGACGGCGAGTACGGGCTGATCAAATGGAAGATGGAGCTCGAGCTCGGGCACGAGGTCGACACGGCGTTCGGCAACCCCGACTTCGTCGCCTACGCCGAGAGCTTCGGCGCCCGCGGATACCGAATCGACGCACCCGACGAGCTGCTCCCAACGCTCCGTCGAGCGCTCACCGACGACACCGTCTCGGTGATCGCATGCCCCGTCGACTACTCGGCCAACCTGCAGCTGACCGACGCGCTCGGCGAGCTCGACGAGTCGCTCTCCTGACTACGCCCGGCGTTGGAGCCTCTTCGTCGTCGAGCGTCGCTGCAAACGTCGCGCGCTCGGTCTGCTGATAGCGCATCGCATCAAGCCCCTCTGGGTCAGCGCGCTCGACGTGGGGTTGTCAAGCGAGACGGCCCAGGAGAGGTAGTCGAAGCAGCCGGTTACATCCGGAACGAGTAGCGCGGCGTAGACGCAGAGCACCCAGTCCAGGTCTGACAGCGACCCGGCGCTCGTCATGTTCGACTGCGCGATCTTTCATCACGCGATCTCGGAGGCGGGCAGCGGTAGGGAGTCGGCGGCGATCGTGAGCTCATCGCGATCGATGTCCGGCATCGGCTCGCCCCTCGTGTTGGTGGCGCGGAGCGCGATCACCGCGGCGGCGCAGAGGAAGACGCTGGAGGCCAGAAGCGCTCGGTGGAAACCGGAGGTAAGAGCGTCGGGTTGCGCGACGTGGCGAGCGAGTAGGTGATCGGTCCGGGAGGTCGCGATCGCAGAGAAGATCGCGAGGCCGAGCGCCGCGCCGAGCTGGAACGAAGCGTTGATCAGCGCGGCGGCGAGACCAGCCTTGTCCGGGGGCACGCCGGCGTTGGCGGCGGTCTGGACGCCGACGAACACCGCGCCGAGCCCCACCGACATGATCATCAGGCCGGGGAGCAGGTCGGTGAGGTAGGAGCCGTGCACCGGGATTCGCGATAGCCAGTAGACGCCGCCGGCAGCGAGCAACGCGCCGCCCACCATGATCGGGCGCGTGCCGATGCGGACGAAGAGTATGGAGCAGACGCCGGCGGAGATGGCGACGCCGAGAGCGACCGGGATGTAGGCCGCGCCGGCCTTGGTGGCCGAGAAGCCGAGCACGTTCTGCATGTAAAGAGTGATGAAGAAGAACATCGAGAAGAAACCCGCAATGGCGATGATCTGGGTGCCGTCGGCCGCGGCCAAGCCCTTGATGCGGAAGATCGAGAGCGGCACCAAGGGGTTGGGGTGCCGCTGCTCATTGACGAGAAAAACGACGAGCAGAGCGGCTGCACCGGCGAGCTCGCCGATGGTGCGGGTCGTATTCCATCCAACGATGGGTGCTCTCACCAGCGCGTAAATGGTCAACGACATCGCACCGGTGGCGAGGATGCTCCCCCCGGTGTCGAAGTGGGCAAGACGTGCTCGCTTGTTGTCATTGTCGACGAGTCGGAATGCTGCGATGAGCACCAGCAGGCAGATCGGCGGGTTCACGAAGAACACCCACCGCCAGCCGGGTCCACCCGAGAGCAAGCCGCCGAGGAAAACCCCGACCGCGGAAGCCAAGCCGACCATGGCACCCCACGCGCCGAGCGCCTTGAGACGGTCAGTGCCCTGATTGAACCTGGTCGTGAGGATCGACAGCGCGGCCGGGCTCATCATGGCTGCGCCCAGACCCTGGGCGAGGCGACCGGCGACCAGCGTCCCCGAGTTTTGGGCCAGGCCGCAGGCCATCGACGAGAGCGCGAACAGCGCCGTGCCGGCAACGACGATCCGGCGGCGTCCGAGCAGGTCGGCGGCGCGTCCGCCGAGCAGCAGGAAGCCGCCGTAAGTGAGCACGTAGCCGCTCAGGACCCACTGCAGGTTCTGGATTGTGAAGTGCAGGTCGTGGCGGATGGACGGCAGCGCGACGTTGACGATCGAGGTGTCAGCGAAGTCCAAGAACGCGACGGCGCAGAGGAACGCCAGCGTGAGCTTGCCGCGGCGAGTGGCCAGAAACGAAGGTTCGGGCAGTGCTGGCGTCATGGATGGGTGACCCTCCGACGAGTAAGTTGGAAGGCTAACTTAACAGACGCCTGCGCCGTCGTCTATACTTGCGAGTGAGATGGCTAACTCAGACGACGACGACAGCATCGGCGGCTCGGCCGCGAGGCCGGGAAAGAGGAAGCGGCTGGTGAGCGCTGCCAGCGATCTGCTCTACCAACAGGGAGTCGAGAACACGACGCTCGCTGACATCGCCCACGCGGCCGACGTGCCGTTGGGGAACGTCTACTACTACTTCAAGACCAAAGATGAGATCGTCAGCGCTGTCATCGAGGCCCATGTGCACGACATCGAGGAGATGCTCGCCTCGCTCGACCGCCGCCATCGCACTCCGAAGAGCCGACTCAAGGCGCTAACCAGAGAGCTGACAGACCAGCGCAACGTGATCGCGCAGTATGGCTGTCCCCACGGGACTCTCTGCTCGGAGCTCGAGAAACGCACGAGCGGGACCGACCACGCCACCGTCAGACTCCTGGAGATCCCGATCGAGTGGACCGAGCGCCAGTTCCGAGCAATGGGCCGACACGACGCGCACGACCTAGCGGTGGAATTCATGGCCGCATACCAAGGGGCCGCGGTGCTGACGCAAGCGCTCCGGCAACCCGAACTGCTGACCCACGAGGGCCGCCGCCTCAAGCGCTGGATCGACTCGCTCGAAGCATGAGATGCCCGGGTTCGCAAACCACAAGTTCTTTTCCTCGGCGAGGGATCGTTGGGCCAGCCATCGCGCGTTTTTCGCGCGTTCGCAGTTCGTCGCCCTCGTCCGTTGAAGCCCGACCGGCCGACGTGACCAGCCGTAACGGCCCGTAGTCGTCGGCCGAGATGCCTCTCGGGCGTACTTACAAGCAGGGGGTCGGCGGTTCGAGTCCGCCGGCGCCCACCACGAACGCGCAGGTCGGAGGTTTGCTTGCCGCGCGTTCGACTCCTGCCCGCCTCCATTCGTGTTTCATGCCACACGCCGGGCGCGGTCGTGGCATCGGACACGGCTCTCTTCGCTTGTTGTCCGGCGCTGCCCGCGGCTGCGGCGAACTGTGCGAGGCGACGACGAGAGCCCGTCCATCTTCACCGGTGCACGTGGCGATCGGGTAACGACGATCGAGTAGGACTTGTCGCGATCCGACGACTGACCTCCGTTTCCGACCACCGCTCGGCTGGAGTTACGTCCGTCCTGCGTATGCGAACGCTTCTTCTCGTGCCTCGAGCTCGGCGATCTCGGTGATGCGTCCGGCGCGCACGGTGTGTTGTGTCATTTGAAGAGGTGACTTGTTCGCATGAAACCGGCGAGCAGGCCGAAGAACACGCCCGCGATCACGCCAATCCCGGCGCCCATGCTGAGCCACACGTTCCAATGGGGATCTTGGTTGTGGACGGCGAGCGCGACCAGTCCGATGAAGAAGGCGATCGCGATCGGCACCGATACGGCGACCGACTTGATGAGCGTCCTTTGCATCGTCTCTTCGGCGGAGCGTTCGTTGGCTGTCGGCGTTGCGTCAATCGTCGCGGATGCCGAAGTCTCTATGTCACCCGACATTTTGTTCTCCCTCAGCGAACTCGGGGCGGGCTAGGTCGGAACACCCGACACGCTCCCATGATGGCCCTGATGAGTGGCTGGGTCGAGCGCCGCTCGACGAGATCACCTGGTGTCGTGACCACGAATGCGTTGATCTCGCTGCAGTCGTGTCCTCACGCGACAGAAGCGCCACGGCGGCGACGAGCCGACCCGTCCGCTCGAAACCGATCGCGACCGGGGGCGATGTTGTCGTACGCGACGATGCCCTCTGGCTCTCGCCGGGGGCATCGTCAGCGGCACACTGTCGCTCATTCGACGGTAGACCTGCGGGCGCGGGACCACAAGATCCTCGCCGCGGAAATCCATCGCGCTGATGGAGTCGAGCGGTCGCTGCTCGCGACTTGACACGGTGGCGCATGGTGAGGTCAGGGAACTATCTCGCAAACCGTGCGACGCCTCCTCGTTCCCCACATCGTGCGCCCCTGTGCAGTCCCGACTCGTTCGGGAAGATCGACGGGCGACGCGCCATGGTCAGCCGGTGCGCCCGGTTCGCACGCACGACCACGAACAATGAGTCGCCGGAGTCGTTGTCCAACTCGCGTCCATCGCTCCGAGGGTCGCGAAGAGAGCGCGACTCGACGCGCAGCCACACAAGACGAGAGCGAACGATGGAACACTTCCCAGACAACTCACCCCGACTGAATCTCGCGGTCGGTACGTCCATCGAGGTCCGCGGGCACTTTCGCGGCGACTGGTCTCGCGGATTTGAGGTCGCCGAGGCGGCGCACGACGGCTATTGGGTCCGCCGTCTCTCCGATCGCTATGTCCTACCCGTCGAGTTCTCGGGTCATGACGTTCGTCGCGAGACCTGACATATTGCCGATCCGCTCTCGGGTTGTGACGCCCTCGGCCACGGCGAGCAGGCCGGCTCGACACAGCAATGTTCGATTCGGCCCACCGTGGTTCGTGGCGGGCTACGCGGTCAGTCCTCGTACTTGAACGAAACCTTTACCTTGGCTCGGTACGCCTTGACGACTCCGCCATCGATCTGAAGGTCGAGCTCGCTGACTTCAGCGATCCGCAGGTCTCGAAGGCTCGACGCGGCCTTCTCGACGGCAGCGGCCGCAGCCTTCTCCCAGGACTCGGTGCTCGTACCCACCAACTCGATGACCTTGTACACGCTCTCCGGCACAGCGACACCTCCAAGTCGACGATATACACCCTTCTCGCACGTGGAGCGCGTGTCAATCGCCGACACCCCTGGCGGGAACACGCCTGCACTCTGGCTCGTGCATCACTCACCGCCTATGGGTGACGCGGAGACGGGCAGGCCGCGCTGTCTCGGGAGCGGCGTGGTTCTGGGTTGAACACGACCGAGGGCCTCGCAAGACTGTTTCGCTATGCACTCCGAATCGCGACGATTGGGGAAATCCGTGATCGCAAGGACTCGGACGCGACCGCGCAATCACCTCCGGCATGAGGCCGCGCGACGAGCGGTGACGTACGCGATGGCTGTAGCCGTCGGATTGGTCGGCGTGTCCGGGGCGAACACCGCAACCGCCGGGGCGGAGCCCCGATACAAGGTGCCGCGGCTGGGCCACGTCTTCACGATCGTGCTCGAGAACACGAGCTACGAAGACGTCGTGAGCCCCGCCGGGCAAGCGGCGATGCCGTTCCTGACCGGTCTCACCGCCCGCGGCGTCACTCTCGACAGGATGTTCGCTACTGGCCATCTGAGCCTCGACAACTACATCGCCATGACGAGCGGGCAGCCTCCCAACGCACTGACCAGCGCGGATTGTTTCCTGTACAACTGTGTGTACAAGCACCCCAAGGACAAGAACATCGGGGACCAACTCCAGGCACATGGCTTGTCGTGGAAGGCCTACATGGAGGGCATGCCGACGCCGTGCGCGCACGGCATCCAGGGTCAACTCGACCCGTTTCTCGGCCTCGGACCCACCGGTGGATACGCGACGCGCCACAACCCGTTCATGTACTACAGCGACGTCGTGGACCATCCCGTGCGGTGCGATGTCCATGACGTGCCTTACACGAACTTCACCTCCGATCTTGCAGCGAAGAAGGTTCCGAACTACTCGCTGATCGTGCCGAACACTTGCGATGACGCGCACAATGGAGGCGCGCACTGTGGGCTCGCAACCGCTGACGCCTGGCTATCGGCCAACGTGCCGCCGATCCTCAGATCGCCGGCGTACGCCCGTCACGGGGTGCTCATCATCACTTTCGACGAGTCGAACGTGAGCGACACGCGAGGATGTTGCAAGACGGCGCAGGGCGGCCGGATCTTCACGCTCGTGCTCTCGCCGCTCTCGACGCACCCGGGCACACACTCCAGCACCGCGTACGACCACTACTCGTTGCTACGCACCGTCCAAGACGGCTTCGGACTCAGGTGCCTTCACAAGACGTGCAGCCACAAGAACCCGCCGCTCGGTCCAGAGGTACTGCGCTGACGAACGGACCTGGCTTCTGCGACCGCAAGATCGTCGACGGCAGGTAACCCCGCCGACACCGCGCGAAACGCGCCACGGGCTTCTTGCGCGCGTCAGCTCGCCGGGAGTGACCGCGATCGCACGAAGCGTGCAGCGTGGCGTCGCGAGTCGTGCGGCGATAGCGTCGCTCAAGCGACGGAGGCGTTCATTTGGCAACGACGCCGGCTCGGGCCGATCTCGTCGGGCGCGAACGGGAGTGCCGCGCGCTGGAAGAGCTTCTCGATGCAGTTCGCGTCGGCGACGCGAGAGTGCTCGTGATCCGCGGCGACGCGGGCATCGGCAAGACGGTGCTGCTCGAGCATCTGACATATGCGGCATCGGGATGCACCGTCGTGCATGCGGTCGGCATCGAGTCGGAGATGGAGATTCCGTTTGCCGCGCTTCACCAGTTGTGCGCGTCGATGTTGGATCGTCTCGACGCCCTGCCGGAACCCCAACGAGAAGCGATCAGCGCGGTGTTCGGTCTGACGACCGGAGGACCCCCGGATCGACTCTTGATAGGGCTGGCGGTCTTGAACTTATTCTCGGCGGTGTCGGACGACGGTCCGCTGGTGTGCGTCGTCGACGGCGCACAATGGCTCGACCGCGAATCGGCGCAGGCGCTGGCGTTCGTCGCGCGGCGGCTCCTGGCCGACCCGGTGTGCGTAGTGTTCGCAACATGTTGGCGGGTCGCTGACTTCGCGGAGTTTCCCGAACTGGTAGTCGACGGTCTGCACGACGCCGATGCGCACACGCTGCTCAGCACGGTGTTGCACGCACCGGTGGATGTGCGCGTGCGCGAGCGGATCGTGGCGGAGACACGTGGGAATCCGCTCGCGCTGCTCGAATGGCCCCGTGGTCTGACGCCGGCCGAGTTGGCGGGTGGGTTCGGCATGCCGGCGCTCTTGCCGATGGCGGGACAGATCGAGGAGAACTTTCGTCGACGGGTCGCGGAGCTCCCGAGGGCGACGCAGCGCTTCCTCACCGTGGCGGCGGCCGAACCCACGGCGGATCCCGTGACGGTGTGGCGCGCCGCGAGTGCGCTCGGTGTCGGGCCGCAGGACGCGATGCCGGCGATCGACGTCGGGCTCGTCGAGCTCGGCGTCCACGTTTCGTTCCGGCATCCACTCGTGCGGTCGGCCGCGTACAACGCGGCGGCGCTGGCCGATCGCCAGGCGGCTCACCGCGCGCTCGCGCAAGCCACCGACTCCGACAGCGAACCGGACAGGCAAGCTTGGCATCGCGCGCTTGGGTCTCCCGGCCCCGACGAAGACATTGCCGAAGCCCTCGAACGATCGGCCGATCGGGCGCGAGCGCGGGGCGGCCTTGCCGCCGTCGGCGCGCTGCTCGAACGATCGGTCATCCTCTCCGTCGATCCTTACCGGCGCGGCATTCGTGTCCTGGCCGCGGCAACGGCACATCTCGAAGCCGGATCGTTCGATATCGCCGCCGGCCTCATGGCGTCGGCGGAAGCGGCACCCCTCGACGAGATGGGAAAGGCGCAGCTCGAGCTGCTGCGCGCCCGTCACGCGATGATCGGCGGCGACATGCGCGACGGACCGGATCTGTTGCTGCGCGCGGCCAAGCGCCTCGAGCCACTGGACCTCGGCCTCGCCGCCGTCGCGCACCTCCAAGCAATGGCCGCGGCGGGCATTGTCGACAGCGGCCTCAGCGTCCGAGCGGCGTCCGACGCGGCGCTCGCATGTCCGCGACCGCGCGTCTGCACTACGAAAGAGTGGCTCCTCGTCGGACACGCACAGTTCACGGTCGACGGGCCGGCCGCCGCCGCGCCGGCGCTGCGGCGGGCGTTGCAGGCGCCGGTCGACGACACGATCCTCGCCCAGGTCATTCACTGGCAAGGGCAGCAGCTCGGCGCGGCGATGATGTTGTGGGACTTCGAGACCGTCCGAGAGCTCGCGGTTGTCCAGGTCAAGACGGCGCGTGAGCTGGGTGCGCTCACGGTGCTGCCCATGGGACTCAACTCGCTTGCCCATTTGCAGCTCTTCGAAGGCGACCTCGACGCAGCAGCAGCCTCGCTCGCGGAGGCGACGCAGATTCTCGACGCGACAGGAAGCAATCGGCTCTTTACCACCGGTCTCGCCATCCACGTCGCGCTTCACGGCGCCGAGGACGCGTCCAGGGTCATCGAGGACCAGATTGCCGGCGCCCGCGCGACTCATGGGTTCAGGCTCGCGAGCGCGCTGTGGGCGGCCGCGATCCTCTACAACGGCCGCGGGCAATACGGGGAGGCGTTCGCCGCCGCGACGGAAGCGATCGAGGCCCCGTGGGTGCGGTCCGCGCACGTCTACGCCCAGGAGCTCATCGAGGCCGCAGCGCGCTGCGGAGAGCCCGGCGTCGCGGCGGCGACGCTCGAGCGCCTCAAGGAGACCACGGTGCCGAGCGGTTCCGACTGGGCGATCGGCATTCAGCGCCGGTCGGAAGCGCTCCTGGCCGAGGGCAGCGGCGCCGAGGATTGTTTCCGCGACGCGGTCGATCACCTGAGCCGGACTGCGATTCGCCCGGAACTCGCTCGCTCGCATCTGCTCTTCGGCGAGTGGCTCCGGCGCGAGAACCGACGGAGCGATGCGCGTTCGCAACTCCGTATTGCACACGAGATGTTCAGCGCCATGGGGATCCAGGCGTTCGCGGCGCGCGCGCGTCACGAGTTGCTCGCGACGGGCGAGACCGTCCGCAAGCGCAGCGTGGAAACGTACGACGAACTCACGCCCCAAGAAGCTCACATTGCGCGCCTCGCCGGGGAAGGTCGCACCAATCTGGAGATCGGCGCGCAGCTCTTCATCAGTCCCCGCACCGTCGAGTGGCACCTGCACAACGTCTACACCAAGCTCGGTGTCACCTCCCGACGGGAACTCGGCGAAGCCTTGCCTCGACAGTCGCGGCCGGCGTCACCGGCGTAGGCAGTCCTGAGTTGACCAAGGGTTGAACCCGGGGTCCTCACGGGTGCGAGAACCCTGCGTGCGAGCAGACACTTCACGGCGGACGCGTCATAGGGCGTGTGCGTCGGCGTCAGACTGAAGAGAGGTGCAATGGATTTCCTTGTCGAGTTCGAGGTCAGGGCTCCGGAGGGCACTCCCGACTCAGAGGTGAAGCGGCGCGAGGATGCCGAGGCTGTCGCCGCCGCCAAGCTCGTGGAGCAGGGTCATCTCTTGCGCGTGTGGAAGCGACGTGGCGCGGCGGGCGACACAAGCGTTCTCGGTCTCTACCGAGCCGAGAACGAGGCGCAGCTCGACGTGCTCCTCGATGCGCTACCCCTTGCCGAATGGATGCAGGTCGCGGTGACGCGTCTCGATGCTCACCCCAACGACCCGGCGCCACAGGCCGCCTTCAACGGGTCATCGCTTCCGAATCCGCGGCTCGCCCCGGTGTACCGGTTGGAGGCGACCGTCGGCCCGCCCCATGAGCTCGGCGAGAGCGCCCAAGGTCGGCGCCGCATCGTGCCGCTCACCGGCGGAACCTTCCGCGGTCCGCAGATGAGCGGAAAGCTGTTGCCGGCCGGGAGCGCTGACCGGCAGATCGTGCTGCCGGATGGCACCGCGCTCGGCGACATCCGCTACACGTTGCAGACGGATCGGGGTGACCTGCTCGACGTTCACTCACGGAGCGTCCGGCATGGACCGGCCGACGTGCTGGCACGTCTGGCCCGCGGTGAAGACGTCGATCCGCACGACTATACGTTTCGGGCCTCGACCCGAATCGAGACTGCCGCTCCTGGCCTCAACTGGCTCAACAAAGGCATATTCGTCAGAGTCGGCCCCCGCCAGAGCGGGGGAGTGACCAACGAGACCTATCTCGTGGGGTAAAGATGTCGACAGAGGGCAGAGGATGCCCCCCGACGCGC
>JAODBI010000309.1 GCA_025463875.1 Actinomycetes bacterium | reverse complement strand
AGGCTCCGCTCCCTGACGACTACACCCTCGCGACCGAAGGTGAGCTCGTCGACCGCATCGCCGCCGCCAAGGCGACGCTCGGGGACCGGCTCGTCATCCTCGGTCACCACTACCAGCGCGACGAGGTGATTCGCTGGGCCGACGCCGTCGGCGACTCGTTCCTCCTGGCCCGGTTCGCGGCCGACAACGAAGTCGCCACCGACATCGTCTTCTGCGGCGTGCACTTCATGGCCGAGTCGGCCGACGTGCTGACCGGCGACCGCCAGCGCGTCATCCTCCCCGACCTCAACGCCGGCTGCTCGATGGCCGACATGGCCAACATCGACCAGGTCGAAGAGGCCTGGGACGAGATCTCCGCCGTCACCGCGGTCGACCGGGTCGTCCCGATCACGTACATGAACTCGTCCGCCGCGCTGAAGGCGTTCGTCGGCCGCAACGGTGGCGCCGTATGCACCTCCTCGAATGCGCGCGCCGTCCTCGAGTGGGCGCTCGCCAAGGGCGACAAGGTGCTGTTCTTTCCCGACCAACACCTCGGTCGCAACACTGGTTTCACGATGGGCTACGACGAGGCCGACATGCGGGTGTGGAACCCGCTGCACGAGCGGGGCGGACTCGAAGAGCGCGACGTCAAAGGCGCGACGCTATTGCTCTGGAAGGGCCATTGCTCGGTCCACCAGCGTTTCCGCCCGACCCACGTCGAAGCGGCTCGGGCCGAACACCCCGGCATCGAGATCATCGTGCACCCCGAGTGCGCGCACGACGTCGTCGAGATCGCCGATCGCGTCGGATCCACCGAACGGATCCAGGACTGGGTGCGCGCCGCGCCCGCCGGTGCCGCGCTGGCGATCGGCACCGAGATCCACATGGTGCAACGACTCGCGCGCGAGCACCCGGACAAGACGATCGTCTCGCTCGACCCGTTGATCTGCCCGTGCTCGACGATGTTCCGCATCGACGCCCCGCACCTCGCGTGGGTCCTCGAGAACCTCGTCGCGGGGACGGTCGTCAACCAGATCGTCGTCGATCCCGACACCACCGAATGGGCGCGCACCGCGCTCGAGCGCATGCTCGCGATCACCTGACGCGAGCGGCGTGGCGCGACCAGAGGCCGAAGGCCACGAGATCGGCGAATTTTCTGATCCGCGACTCGTCGCGGTCTACGAGAGCATCAACGAGTACGAGATCGGTACGCAGCCCGACTTCTGCCGGGAGCTGGCCACCGAGATCGACGCGTCAACCATCGTCGACATCGGTTGCGGCACTGGGCTGATCACGCGTGAGCTCGCGCGCCTCGGCTACCGCATGATCGGCGTCGACCCCTCGTCGGAGATGCTGAAGGTCGCTCGGAGCCGACCGTTCGGCGACCGGGTGCGATGGCTCGAAGGCGATGCCTCTCTCGTGGGTGACGCCGGCGCCGACCTCGCGATCCTGACCGGCCATGTCGCGCAGTTCTTCCTGACCGACGACGAGTGGCACGCGAATCTCGTCGCGTTGCACCGGGCGCTCCGACCCGGCGGTCTCATTGCGTTCGAGAGCCGCAACCCCGAAGCGCGCGAGTGGGAGCGCTGGACGCGGGACGTCATGCGATCGGTGGATGACCCCGAGGCCGGCCGGATCGATACGAAGACGGTGTTCCTCGACATCGACGATCACATCGTGCGGTTCAACAGCTGGTACTTCTTCGCGGCGACCGGCGAGCACATCGTCTCCCGCGGCAAGCTGCGCTTTCGCAGTCGGGCGGAGCTGACCCGAACGCTCGCCGACGCCGGCTTCACCGTCGTGCACGTCTACGGCGACTGGGGCCGTCAGCGCGTGCGCGCGGATTCTCCGGAGCTCATCGTCGTCGCAATGCGCGACTGATCACGCGAGTTTGCGGGCAACCATCAACAGCAACCGCGGGATCGTCGCCGCGTCGCGGTATTCAGGTGCGCGGGCGAGGAATCCCTCGGGTGGTGCCGGCTCCTCCATACGCTCGATGAGCAACCCGTTGCCCGCCATCGCGTTGACGTACTGCGAGAGGGGACGGTGCACGAACGGCAGGAGCACTCCCGGCGCGAGCTCCTCCATGGCCACGTCCTCGGTCAGATACGGCCCGATGCGCCAGTACTGCTCCTCGAGGATGTGGTCGATGATCCAGCCGCTGTTCGGCGCCTGGAGCAACGGGTGGTTCAAGAAGAAGGCGAACCGGCCGCCGGGCGCGAGCACACGCGCGATCTCCGCGATGGCGGGGCGGTGATCGGTGATGTGTTCGAACACGAGGCACACGACCACGGCGTCGAACGAGTCTTCGGGGAACGGGAGTGCGTCGGCGCTGCTGCGCGCGTAGCGGACTCCACCTGCCCGCTGCCGGGCGGCGGCGAGTTGCGCCAACGTGGGATCGACGCCCACCACGAGCGCCGCGCCGTCCCGTACCGCCAGGCGCGCGATCTGACCTTCACCCGTCCCGATATCGAGCACCCGCGCCGCACCGGCGAGGCACTCGCGCGCGAGCGGGAGAATCTGCTCTTCGTACTCGGCATCGGCGCCGTCGGTGAAGCCGTCCTGCCACCAACCGGCGTTGCGTTCCCAGGGGTCGTCGGGGTCGGAGTCGGCGCCGTCGTCGGTCATCCGCGGCGCCCACTCAGCACTAGCGCGTGATGCCGAGGAGCGGCGCGAGATAACGGCCGGTGTGGCTCTCGGGAGCCTTGGCGACCTGCTCCGGGGGCCCTTCCGCGACGACCAGTCCCCCGCCGGAACCACCTTCCGGCCCGAGGTCGACGATCCAGTCGGCCGACTTGATGACGTCGAGGTTGTGCTCGATCACCAGCATCGTGTTGCCCGCGTCGACGAGTCGCTGCAATACGTACAGCAACCGACGCACGTCTTCGAAGTGAAGACCCGTGGTGGGCTCGTCGAGGATGTAGATCGTGTGGCCGGTCGCGCGCTTGCCGAGCTCCGTCGACAACTTCACCCGCTGCGCCTCACCGCCCGACAGCGTGGGAGCCGGTTGCCCGAGCCGGACGTAGCCGAGACCGACGTCGACGAGCGTCTGCATCTGCCGGGCGATGGACGGCTGGTTCTCGAAGAACGCGAGCGCCTCTTCCGCCGGCAGGTTGAGCACTTCGGCGATGTTCTTGTTCTTCCACGTGATGTCGAGCGTGTCCCGGTTGTAACGCGCGCCCTTGCAGACCTCACACGGGACGTAGACGTCGGGAAGGAAGTGCATCTCGATCTTGATCGTGCCGTCGCCCTGGCACGCTTCGCAGCGTCCGCCCTTGACGTTGAACGAGAACCGGCCGGGCTGATACCCGCGGATCTTCGCTTCCTGCGTGCTGGCGAACAGCGTGCGGATCTTGTCGAACACGCCCGTGTACGTGGCCGGATTCGATCGCGGCGTACGCCCGATCGGCGATTGGTCGATGTTGATCACCTTGTCGATGAACTCGGCGCCCTCGATCTTCTTGTGGCGGCCGGGAACCTCGCGTGAGCGGTAGATCTTCTGCATCAGGGCCGGGTGCAGGATGTCGCCGACCAACGAGCTCTTGCCGCTCCCGCTCACCCCGGTTACCGCGACGAAGCATCCGAGGGGCAGCTCGACGTCGATGTTCTGCAGGTTGTGCTCGCGCGCGCCGCGGATGGCGAGCCACGCATCGCTCGGTTCGCGCCGCAGCGTGGGCACTTCGATCGTGCGCTTGCCCGACAGATACTGCCCGGTGATCGAGTTCTTCGTCTTGAGCAGATCCTTGACCGTTCCGGAGACGATGATCTCGCCGCCGTGCTCGCCCGCGCCCGGACCGATGTCGACGACGTGATCCGCGACCCGGATCGTCTCCTCGTCATGCTCGACGACGATCACCGTGTTGCCGAGGTTGCGGAGCCGCACGAGCGTTTCGATCAACCGCCGGTTGTCGCGCTGGTGCAATCCGATCGACGGTTCGTCGAGCACGTAGAGCACGCCGACGAGCCCGCTGCCGATCTGGGACGCGAGCCGGATCCGCTGCGCCTCCCCGCCGGCGAGGGTCGCCGAGTTGCGGTTCAGCGAGAGGTAGTCGAGCCCGACGTCGAGCAGGAACTGCAGCCGCTCGCCCACTTCCTTGAAGACCCGTTCCGCGATCATGCGGTCGCGTTCGCTGAGCTCGACGGTCTTGAAGAACGCGGCGCAGTCGCGGATGGAGAGCTCGCCGACCTCGTGGATGTTCCGGCCTCCGACCGTCACCGCGAGCGACGCGGGCCGCAGCCGCGCGCCCTTGCACACCGGGCACGGCACGAGGCGCATGTAGCCCTCGATGACCTCGCGCACCCGATCGGACTCCGACTCGGTGTGGCGGCGCTCGACCCACGGGATGACGCCTTCGTACTTCGTCGAGTACGAGCGCTGCCGCCCGTACCGGTTCTTGTACTTGACGGTGACCTGCTTGCCGGGGGAACCGTAGAGGATGACCTTCTTCGCTTTCGCGGTCAGCTTCTTCCACGGCGTCGAGGTCGAGAACCCGTATTCGTCGCCCACGGCAATGAGCACGCGCTTGAAGTACTCGCCCCGGAACCCGGACCACGGTTTGATCGCGCCGTCGTCGATCGAGAGATCGTCGTCGGAGATGACCAGTTCGGGGTCGACCTGGAAGCGCGTGCCCAGCCCGTCGCACTCCTCGCACGCGCCGTAGGGCGAGTTGAAGGAGAAGTTGCGGGGCGCGAGCTCTTCGAAAGAGAGCCCGCAGTGCGTGCACGCGAGGTGCTCGGAGAACGTGAGGATCTCGGGCTCGTCGGTCTCGTCCTTGTGGACGATCTCGACCTCGGCGACACCTTCGGCGAGCTTCAGCGCGGTCTCGAGCGAATCAGTGAGGCGGCGCTCGATCCCGGAGCGGCGCACGAGCCGGTCGACGACGACCTCGATCGTGTGCTGCTCGTAGCGCTCGAGCTTCAACTTCGCCGGCAGGTCGACGAGCTCGCCGTCGACGCGCGCCCGCGTGTATCCCTGACCCGCGAGCTCGTCGAGCAACGCGTGATACTCGCCTTTGCGGCCGCGAACGACCGGCGCCAACACCTGGAAGCGCGTGCCTTCCTCGAGCATGAGGACGCGGTCGACGATCTGCTGCGGCGTCTGGCGCGTGATGACCCGTGCGCAGTTGGGGCAGTGCGGGATCCCGATCCTCGCGTAGAGCAATCGGAGGTAGTCGTAGATCTCGGTGATGGTCCCGACCGTCGAGCGCGGGTTGCGCGACGCCGATTTCTGATCGATCGAGATCGCCGGCGACAGGCCTTCGATGAAGTCGACGTCGGGCTTGTCCATCTGGCCGAGGAACTGGCGCGCGTAGGCGGACAACGACTCGACGTACCGCCGCTGACCCTCGGCGTAGATCGTGTCGAACGCGAGCGACGACTTGCCGGAACCCGACAACCCGGTGAAGACGATGAGTTGGTCTCGCGGTAGCACGAGATCGACATTTCGCAGATTGTGCTCGCGCGCGCCGCGGACGACGATCGTGTCGTTCATCGAAGGCAGTTTACCTGCCGGCCGGGTTGGCTGTCGAACACCTGTTCGTGCGCTCAACTCACCTCGCGGAGCTCGCGTTTGAGCTCGTGGATCTCGTCGCGCAGGCGCGCGGCTTCTTCGAATCGCAGGTCTCGGGCCGCGTCCTGCATCTCGTCGGTGAGGCTCTGGATCAGGCGACCCAGCTCGTCGCGCGGCAGGTCGAGCCGCTCGGCGACGGGCGCCCGGCTCCGGGCGCCGCCCCGCCCGCGGCCCCTACCCCGCCCGCTACTGGTCTGTCCGTCGCCGCCGCCGTCGCGCATCCGGATCATCTCGAGGATGTCGGTGACCTTCTTGCGCACCGTCTGCGGATCGATGCCGTGCTCCTCGTTGTACGCCAGCTGCTTCTGACGGCGCCGCATCGTCTCGGAGATGGCGTGCGTCATCGAGTCGGTCATCTGGTCGGCGTACATGATCACCTGGCCGTCGACGTTGCGCGCCGCCCGACCGATGGTCTGGATGAGCGAGGTCGCCGAACGGAGAAAGCCCTCCTTGTCGGCGTCGAGGATCGCGACCAGTGACACCTCGGGGAGGTCGAGACCTTCTCGCAGGAGGTTGATACCGACGAGCACGTCGAACTCGCCCAACCGCAACGAACGCAGGATCTCGATACGTTCCAACGTGTCGATCTCGGAGTGCAGGTACCGGACCCGGATGCCGAGCTCGAGGAGATAGTCGGTGAGGTCCTCCGACATCTTCTTGGTGAGCGTCGTGACCAGCACGCGCGCGTCGTTCTCGGTGCGAGCGTGGATCTCGGCGACCAGGTCGTCGATCTGGCCCTTCGTCGGCTTGACGATGACTTCGGGATCGATGAGTCCGGTCGGGCGGACGACCTGCTCGACGATCTGGGTCGACGTCTCGCGCTCGTACGCGCTCGGCGTCGCCGACATGAAGATCACCTGGTTGACCCGCTCGGTGAACTCCTCGAATCGCAGGGGACGGTTGTCCATCGCGGACGGCAGCCGGAAGCCGTGGTCGACCAGTGTGTCTTTGCGCGAACGGTCGCCCTCGAACTGCCCGTGCAGCTGCGGGATGGCGACGTGCGACTCGTCGACGATGCAGAGCCAGTCGTCGGGGAAGTAGTCGAGCAACGTGTACGGCGGCTGGTGCCGCTGCCGGCCGTCGAGGTGCATCGAGTAGTTCTCGACGCCGGAGCAGCTCCCGACCTCGCGCAGCATCTCGAGGTCGTAGCTCGTGCGCATCCGGAGCCGCTGCGCCTCGAGCAGCTTGCCCGCGCCTTCGAGCTCCTCGAGTCGGGCCGCGAGCTCGGTCTGGATGCCTTCGATCGCCTCCGCCAGCCGGATCTCGTCGGTGACGTAGTGGGAAGCCGGGAACAGCGCGAGCGCGTCGAGATCCTCGACGATCTCGCCGGTGAGCGGGTCGACGGTGCAGATGCGCTCCACCTCGTCGCCGAACAGCGAGATCCGGATCGCTCGTTCCTCGTACGCGGGGAAGACCTCGATGGTGTCGCCCCGCACCCGGAACTTGTTACGGGTGAAGCCGAAGTCGTTGCGCTCGTACTGCAGCTCGACGAGCCGGCGCAGGATGTCGCGCTGATCGCGCTCGTCGCCCGGGCTCAGCATCAGCAGCTGCTTGCCGTACATCTCGGGCGATCCGAGGCCGTAGATGGCGGAGACGGACGCGACGATGATCACGTCTCGCCGGGTCAGCAGCGCGCTCGTGGCCGAGTGGCGCAGCCGGTCGATCTCGTCGTTGATCGAGCTGTCCTTCTCGATGTACGTGTCGGTTGTCGGGAGATACGCCTCGGGCTGGTAGTAGTCGTAGTAGCTGACGAAGTACTCGACCCGGTTCTTCGGGAACATCTCGCGGAACTCGGCCGCGAGCTGCGCCGCGAGGGACTTGTTGGGCGCCAGCACCAGCGTCGGCCGCTGCGCCTGGGCGATCACGTTCGCGATCGTGAAGCTCTTGCCGGACCCCGTGATGCCCAGCAGGGTCTGGAACCGGTCGCCGTTCTCGAGGCCCTCACCGAGCGCGGTGATCGCTTCCGGCTGGTCGCCGGCGGGCTCCATATCGGTGACGAGGTCGAACAGCGGCACGGAGGGAGAGTACCGGTGGGGTGAGACAGCTATGTTTCCGGAACGGTCCCCGGATCGCCTTCGTCGGCCCGGCGTTGCAGGTCGGTCCAGATGTCGCGCAGCTGTGTCTCCAGCTCGTCCAGATCGCCCGCGTTGTCGACGACCCAGGTCGCGACCGCGCGCCGCTCCGCGTCCGTCGCCTGGAGTCCGATTCGCCGGCTCGCGTCCTCGCGCGGGACGCCTCGCGACTCGAGACGGTCGAGCCGTATTTCCACCGGCGCCTCGACGACGATGACAGCCGCGTATTGAAAACCCCGCTTCGATTCGACGAGGAGCGGAACGTCGTGAATCACGACCGCGTTGGGCGGCGAGTCAGCCACACGACGCAGGAACTCCTCCCCGATCGCCGGATGGGTGATCGCCTCGAGCTCCTTGCGCGTCTCGTCGTCCTTGAACGCGACGGCGGCGAGCGCGGACCGGTCGAGGGATCCGTCGTCGCGCAGGATCTCCGGACCGAACCGCTCGACGAGCTTCGCGAGCGTCGGCGTGCCCGGTTCGACCACCTCGCGCGCGATCGCGTCCGCGTCGATCACGACCGCGCCCCGCGCCGCGAGGCGCGCCGCGACCGTCGACTTGCCGGCACCGATCCCGCCCGTCAGCCCCACCATGAGCACGGGCCGGGATTCTACGAACCGCGCCTCCCGTCGCGGTGCGCCAGAAACGGTAATTCGGTTCAGGCGCTCGGCGTCTCGGCTTCGGGCGCGGCCGCTGCGGGTGCAGGTTCCGCGCTCGGGGCCTCGGCAGCAGCCGGCTCGGCGGCAGCCGCGGGCTCGGCGGCAGCAGCAGCCTCCGCGGCGTCGCCTTCGACGGCGACCGCACCCTCGGCACCCTCGGCACCCTCGGCGCCTTCCGCACCTTCGGGCGTCTCGGTGTAGTCGGGGCCGATGTAGTTGCCCTGCGAGTCGTAGGCGTGCTCGCCGTAGAACTCGCGGTACTCCGCCGCGACCTCGCCGCCTTCGGCGGCCTGTTTGATCGACAGCGAGATCCGCCGGCGCTCGAGGTCGATGTCGATGATCTTCACCCACAGCTCCTCGCCGGGGGTGACGACCTGCTCGGGCGCCTCGACATGGTGCGCGGCCATCTCGGAGATGTGCACCAGGCCCTCGATGCCTTCGCCGACCTGTACGAACGCGCCGAACGGCACCAGCTTGGTGACCCGTCCGTACACGAGCTCGCCGACCTGGTGGCCGGTTGCGAACTCCTGCCACGGGTCCTGCTGCGTCGCCTTCAGCGACAGCGAGATCCGCTCGCGGGAGAGATCGACGTCGAGCACCTGCACGGTGACCTCGTCGCCGACCTGCACGACCGACGACGGGTGGTCGACGTGCTTCCACGACAGCTCGGAGACGTGGACCAGACCGTCCATGCCGCCGAGGTCGACGAACGCACCGAAGTTGACCACCGACGAGACGACGCCCTTGCGGACCTCGCCCGGCTTCAGGTTGGTGAGGAACTCGTCGCGCTGCTCGCGCTGCGTCTCCTCGAGGTAGGCCCGGCGCGACAACACGACGTTGTTGCGGTTCTTGTCGAGCTCGATGATCTTGCACTCGAGCACGCGGCCGACGTACGGGTGGAGGTCGCGGACGCGGCGCAGGTCGACGAGCGACGCGGGCAGGAAGCCCCGCAGGCCGATGTCGATGATGAGTCCGCCCTTGACGACCTCGATGACCGGACCGGAGACGACTTCCTCGTTCTCCTTCTTCTGCTCGATCGTGCCCCACGCGCGTTCGTACTGCGCGCGCTTCTTGGAAAGGATCAGGCGACCGTCTTTGTCCTCTTTTTGGAGGACGAGCGCTTCGATCTCCTCGCCGAGCGACACGACCTCGTGCGGGTCGACGTCGTTGCGGATCGAGAGCTCCTTGCTCGGGATGACGCCCTCGGACTTGTATCCGATGTCGAGCAACACCTCGTCGGAGTCGATCTTGACGACTTTGCCGTGGACGAGATCACCATCGTCGAAAGCCACGATCGTGGCGTCGATGGCGTCTTCGAAGGACATGCCGTCGAGGTCGTCGACGACGATGTTCTGCTCCATCTGGTCGACATCTTCCGCCGCCGTGTCGTCCGTACCCGCTTCGGGTTCGGCGGCGGTGGTCTCGGCGACTGCGGCGGTGGGCGGCGCGGTCGCGTCCGGTTCCTGATCCAACACTGGGTTTCCTGCTTTGTTCGGGAGCACGTGCGGCACCGGAAGCATGGGCTGGGCGCGCGCACATCGCCGCTCCGGTGGAGCGGCCCAGTCAGGCTACAGCCGTATCGGCAGAAGGGAAACTCCTTCTATACGGACCGGTGTGCGACGAGGAGATGCTCCGGCACGTCGACCGACGGTCGTGCGCGCGCGTAACGGCCCGGTGCCACTCCGAACACCCCGTCGACCACGAGCCCGGCCCGCGCTGCGAGCAGTCGGAGCTCGCGGGGCGTGTAACACGTCGTCCAGAGGTCGAAGCCGCGTTCGGCGCCGTCGCTGTCACGTACGACGGCCTGCTCGTGATTGACGCCGGTGTCAGCCTCGAACGTCTCACCGGGCTCGAGGTGGCGCACGACGAAGTACGCCGAGAATGCGCTGAGCGCGAGCCGACCGCCGGGACGGAGTGCCGTAGCGAACCGATCGACGACGTCGAGCTCGCGCTCGTCGCCACCGAGCAGGCCGAAACCGCCCTGGCACACACAGATCACCGCATCGAACTCGTCTGTGTACGACAACTCGCGCACATCGGCCTCGACGAACTCGACGGGTAGCGAAGCGGCCTCGCCCCGCGCGAGCGCGATGAAGTCGGGGGACGCGTCGACGCCGACGACCTCGATGCCGCGCCGCGCCAACGCGAGCGCGTGCCGGCCGGGCCCACAGCCCGCGTCGAGCACACGCATGCCGGCTTCCAACCCGAGCACGTCGACCAGGAACTCGACTTCCTGCTCGGTCCCCCGGGTGAACGCGTTCCGCAGATACGCGCGGCCGACGAACGCCGCGAGCGGGTTGAACCAATGCGCATCGGGAACCGAGGGCGTCTCGCTCACGCCGACGAGGCTACGCAGAGTCGTGGGAAACTCGAACCGATGGAGTCAGAACCGTCGCAGTTCTACACGGGTATCGTGGCCGAACTTTACGGGCCTCTGCGCTCGGTGGTGCCCGACCCGGAGCCGTACGCGCATTTCATCTCGCGTTCGGGTGAACCGGCGTTGGAGTTGGGTTGCGGTGACGGTGACCCGATCCTCGAGCTTCGAGCGCGCGGCATCGACGTCGAGGGGCTCGATTCCTCGGCCGACATGTTGTGGCGGTGCCGCGAGGCGGCACTGGAGCGCGGAATCGACGTCGTACTGCACGAGCAGCCCATGCAGACGATGGACCTCGAGCGCAAGTACCAGTCGATCTATCTCGCGGGACCGACCTTCAATCTCGTTCCCGACGATGCAGTCGCGGAAAGCGCGCTCGTGCGAATCAAACAGCATCTTCGGCCGGGCGGCTCCGCCTTGATTCCGCTCTTTGTGCCGGCACCGACACCCGAGGAACAGCTGGGGAAGCCGAAGATGCACACCATGCCGGACGGCGTCGAGATGCGCGTCACCGTCGTCGAGGAGCGCCGAGACGACGCGACGCGCACCCAGACGAGGATCCTCTGTTACGAACGCATCAGCGCGACCGAGACGGTGAGCGAAGAAAGGTCGTGGCTCATCCACTGGTACACGCAGGCCGGGTTTCGCGAGCTCGCGACCGGAGCCGGCTTGACAGTCGCCGCGGTGCTCTCCCCCGAGGGTGGTCTCGCCGCGGACGACGATCAGACCTTCGTTTTCTTGCTCACCGCGCCGGAGAAGTCGTAGCGCTACGACTTCTTGGCGTCGGCCCAGGTGGTGCCGAAGCCGATGTCGACGACGAGCGGTACGCGCAGCTCGGTGACGTTCTGCATCGTCTCGCGCACGACCTCGGTCACGCTCTCGCGTTCGTCGAGTGGCACCTCGAGCACGAGCTCGTCGTGCACCGTCAGCACCATCCGGCTCGTGAAGCCGCCGCCGGTGAGCGCGCGGTCGAGGTCGATCATGGCGAGCTTGAAGATGTCGGCCGCGCTCCCCTGCACCGGCGCGTTCTGCGCCATACGCTCCCCCATCTGGCGGATGCGGAAGTTGTCGGACGAGAGCTCCGGGAGTTGCCGGCGCCGGCCGAACAGCGTGGTCGTGAAGCCCGTCGACTTCGCCTCGCGGATCGTCCCGGTCATGTACTCCGCGATGTTCGGGAAGGCTGCGAAGTACGCATCGAGGATCTCGCGGGCCTGATCGGTCGGGATGTCGAGGCGCGTGCCGAGGCCGTACGCCTCCATCCCGTATGCGAGCCCGTAGTTGACGACCTTGGCGAACCGGCGCTGGAACTCGTCGACGTGCTTCTCGTCGACGTGGAACACCGCCGCCGCGGTCGTGGTGTGCACGTCGGCACCGCGTTCGAACGCCTCGATGAGGCCCGGGTCGTCGGCGAGGTGGGCGAGCACCCGTAGCTCGATCTGTGAGTAGTCGGCTGTGAGCAGGCCGCAACCCTCGTCGGCGATGAAGGCCTTGCGCAGCTCGCGCCCGGTCGAGGTGCGGACCGGCACGTTCTGCAGGTTCGGCGCCTCGCTGGAGATGCGGCCGGTGGTCGTGGCGAGCTGGTTGAACGTGGCGTGAATGCGACCGTCGGCCTGCACCAGCGGCGGCAGGGCGTCGGCGTAGGTGCTCCGGAGCTTCTCGACCTCGCGGTAGCGCAGCAACGTCTCGACGATCGGGTGCTCCTGCGCGAGCTTCTGCAACGAGTCGGCGTCGGTCGACGCGCCCGTCTTCGTCTTCTTGACCGGGACCAGGCCGAGCTGGTCGAACAGGATCCGGCGGAGTTGCGGGGTCGAGTTGACGTTGAACTGCTCGCCCGCGTGCTCGTGGATCTCACTCTCGAGCCGCCGGCACTCGTCGCCGAGCTCCTTGCCGAGATCCTCGAGGAACCCGACGTCGATCCGCACGCCGGCCTGTTCCATTTGTGCGAGCACCCGAACGAGCGGCAGCTCGATGCGTTCGTACAGCGGGACGAGCTCGCGGGCCTCCAATGCCTCGGCGAGTGCGTCGGCGAGGCGCACGAGCACCGCGACGCGGCGACCGGTTTCGCGGCCGATGGCCTCGCCGTCGAAATCGAGCGTGCCCTCGACCTGGTCGGGAGACGTCAGCTCGAGCGACAGGTAGCGCAGCGCGAGATCTTCGAGCTGGTACTTCCCCTCGCCCGGGTCGAGCAGGTACGCCATCACCGCGGTGTCGCGCTCGAGTGACCGCAGCTCGCGGCCGAGCCCGTGCATCAGCTCCTTGGCGCGATGAACAACGAGCGGTGGCGAGTCGGGCCCGTCGATCGCACCCAACGCGTCGAGCACTGCCGCGTCGGCAAGGAGATCGCCGTCGATGTACGTCGCGTCGTCGCCGGTCGAGATCGCGATCCCGATCGGCGCGGCGCGACCGGCGGCTCCGGGCCAGCGCGCCTCGATCGCCACCCGGTCTCCGTTACCCGCGGCGCGCAGCGCTTCGGCGGCCGCCTTCGCATCGCGGGCGACGGCCACGTCGACCTCGAGCGTGTCGGATTCGGGCGTCTCGGCCACGTCGCCGATCGCATCGAGGATGCGCGGGAGCAGCAACCGGAATTCGAGTTGATTGAACAGCACGCGGACGCGTTCCCGGTCGAACGCACCCTGTTGCAGATCGGCGGGCGTGATGCCGTCGAGGTCGACGTCGCGCGTGAGCCGCGACATCTCGCGGTTCTTGAACACCCGGTCCTTCGCGTCGGCGAGGTTCGCACGCTGTTTCGGGGGGAGATCGTCGAGGTGCTCGTAGATTCCCTCGAGTCCGCCGTAGGCGACGATGAGCTTGGCGGCGGTCTTTTCGCCGATGCCGGGCACGCCCGGAAGATTGTCGCTGGTGTCGCCCCGCAGACTCGCGTAGTCGAGATACTGCGTGGGAGTGACGCCGAGACAGCGCTCCGCAATACCCGCTTCGTCGTAGAGGGCATAGTCGGAGACGCCCCGCTTGTTGTACAGCACCTTGATGTGCGGGTCTTGGACGAGTTGGTAGGAGTCGCGGTCGCCGGTGACGATCACGACGTCCATGCCCTGCTCGGCGGCCTGGGTCGCGAGGGTGGCGATGACGTCGTCGGCCTCGACGCCCGGGATCTCGAGCTGCACGATCTCGAGCGCTTCGAGCACCTCGTGGATGAGGGGCAGCTGCGAGCGGAAGAGATCCGGCGTCTCCTTGCGGCCCGCCTTGTACTCAGTGTCGAGCTCGTTGCGATACGTGCTTCCGCCGGGCGCGTCGAACGCGACCGCAATGTGGTCGGGCTGCTCGTCGGCCATCACCTTGGTGAGCATGGACGTGAAGCCGTAGACGGCGTTCGTGACGGTGCCGCCCTTGGTCGCGAGATCCGTGGGCAGGGCATAAAACGCCCGGTACGCGAGCGAGTGGCCGTCGAGGAGCAGGAGCTTCGGCATCGTCGATCATGCTATGACGACCCAGCGCCATTTCCAGGCGCTGATCGTCGACGCCGACGAGCCCTACGGCGTGAGCAGGCCGCCCACCACGTCGTTCGCGACCTCGTGGATCTTGCGGCGCGAATTCATCGCGGTCTTCTGCAGGAAGCGCCACGAGTCGGCTTCGGTCATGCCGTGCTCGTCCATGAGACGGCCCTTGGCGCGGTCGATGATCTTGCGCGCCTCGAGCCGTTCTGCGAGGTCGGCGTTCTCCTGTTCGAGGGCGACGATCTGCTCGAAGCGACCGAGGGCGGTGACGATCGCCGGCAACAGGTCGCTGGTCTGGAACGGCTTGACGAGATACGCGAGCGCGCCCGCGTCGCGGGCCTGCTCGACGAGATCGTGCTGCGAGAACGCGGTGAGGATGAGGACCGCCGCGAGCCGCTCGCCCGCAATGGTGCGCGCCGCGGTGAGGCCGTCCATCCCGGGCATCTTGATGTCGAGGATCGCGAGATCGGGATTGAGCTCGCGTACGAGATCGATCGCGTGATCGCCGCGGCCGGTCTCACCGACCACTTCGTAGCCCTCTTCCTCGAGGATCTCCCTCAGATCGAGACGGATGATCGCCTCGTCTTCGGCGATCACGACGCGCACGGGTTTGCTCACCGGTGTTGAACCTCTCACCTATCGGTTACGACGAGGCGGTCGGGGCTCGCGGGGGCGCCAACTCGTTCGCCATGCGATCGAGCAATGCATCCTGGTCGCGCTCGAGCTCTTCGACCGCCCGGCGCAACGCGTCGCGTTGACGCGACTGCGCATCGGCATGCCGGCGCATCTCGTGCGCTTCGGCCTGAGCGAGCGGGGTTTCCGAGACGAGCGAACGCAACCGGGCATCCTCGGCCTCCGCGACGAGTACCGCGCACTGCTCGTCGGCGACCGCCAGCTCGGCGCGCAGGCGCTTGAGCCGGTCGCTCACATCGATCAGTCTGCGTTCCAGCAGCGACTTGGCCATGGGACCAACCAGTCTACGGGCCCAACCCCGGTGTGGCAGCGTTGGTGATGATGATGCGCCACCCGATCTTCACTGCCGAACACGAGGAGCTACGGGGCGCCGTCCGGCGGTTCGTCTCCACCGAGGTGCGCCCGTACGTCGTCGAGTGGGAGCACGCCGGCCACTTTCCCGACGACGTCTTCCGCCGGTGCGGAGAGCTCGGGTTCCTCGGCCTGCATTTCCCCACGGAGTGGGGCGGCGGTGGAGGCGACCTCGCGACCGGGCTGCTGTTCGTGGAGGAGCTCGCCCGGTGCGGCGCGGGCGCGATCCCCATGGCCATCTCCGTGCAGACGCACATGGCCACCCCCGCGCTCGCCGAGTTCGGCACCGACGACCAGCGTGAGCGGTGGCTCCGACCCGCGATCGAGGGCACCAAGATCGGTGCGATCGCAATCACCGAGCCCGACGCCGGCTCCGACGTGGCTGCCATCCGTACCCACGCTGTCCGCGACGGCGACGTGTGGCGCGTCAACGGGCGCAAGATGTTCATCACGAACGGCACGCGCGCGCAGTTCCTCACGCTCGTCGCGAAGACCGATCCCGACTCCGGACATCATGGTGTGTCGCTGCTGCTCGTCGACACCTCGTTGCCGGGAGTGCACGTGTCCCGACAGCTCGAGAAACTCGGTATGCATTCCTCCGACACGGCGGAGATCACACTCGACGACGTCGCGGTGCCCGCCAACGATCTCATCGGCCTGGAACCGGGTCATGGCTTTCGTCAGCTGATGTGGCAACTCCAGTACGAGCGACTTGCGGGCGCGGCGGCCTGCGTGGGTCACGCGGCGCAGACGCTCGACGACACGATCGCGTACGCGCGTGAACGCCACGCCTTCGGGCGTCCGATCGCGCAGCATCAGGTGATCGCGCACAAGCTCGCGGACGCAGCGACGGAGCTCAGTGCCGCGCGCACGTTGCTCTACTCGACTACATGGGCGGTGATGCAGGGCGACTATGCGGTGACCGAGATCTCGATGTGCAAGAAGTACTGCGCGCAGGTGCAGAACCGCTTGGTCGACGCGTGCGTGCAGGTATGGGGTGGCGCGGGCTACCTCGAGGAGACGGGCATCCCGCGCGCGTTCCGCGACGCCCGTCTCCAACGCATCGGAGGTGGTACCGACGAGATCATGAACGAAGTGATCGCGAAGCGGATGGGGCTCTTCGAACCGTAAGGACCGCGCGCGTTCCGCTAGCTCGGCGCGAGGACCCGAACGCCGACGACGACGCCGTCGGTCACCGTCGGCGCAGTTCGCGAGGTGAACCTCACGACCTGGTGCGAGCGTTGATCGATGTGCGCGCCCGCGACGGCTTTGAACTGAACCGGAAGCCTGCGAATCCCGCCCGGTGGAACGCCGGCGAACGTGAACCCGTCACCGTTCACCAGCGCGGTGACGTCGAACCAACCCGCGAAATACCGAACCGAGACATCAGGCGATGTGAGGATCGAAGCGACGTTGACCGTGATGTCGTCGGTGCGCGCTCCGTCGTTCTCCACCTGCACCGCGAACGACCAACTTCCGCCGGGCGCGACCGGGTGGACGACGTTCTCGCCCACTCCGTCAATGTTGTACACGTCGTTGCCGAAGAGCACGCTGTCACTGAGGCGCCGAACCTGGCCGTCGGGCTGTATCCGCACGAACGAGAGCGATGCGAACGCCACCGTGCTCGCAATGTTGTTGATGTCGGCGGCGCCGATCTTGCACGCTTCCCTCGTGCAATCCACGACGCGTCCGAGGCTGGGAACGAAGATCGACTGTCGCACCGGCAGTTGTCCCGTGATGTCACCCGAAAGCGAGGACGTGGTTGTCTGCGCGGATCCGCCGGCACAGTCGCTCTGGCTGGGCGTCCCGTCGTCGATTGCCTCACAGAACCCGATATCGGTAGAAGGGGGGAACCCCGATCCCGAGATGCTCACGGTCTGACCATCGATCAGGCCCGCGTTCGGGGTAGCCGTCAGCGCGGACGCTGCAAATGCGGGTGGCGCCCACACGGCCGGCACCCCCAGGAATATCGCGACCGCGAGTGCTGTGCGACGTATCGCCGACATGGACGACCTCCCCGTCATCTGCAGTCGAACACCAAAGACCTGACGCGTCAATGACGATCGCCCGTCGGAGTGGGTTACTTCTAGGATCCGCGCCGGATGCTCGTCGCTCTGCTGTGCGCGCTCGTCGCCAACGTCAGCTACGGGTTCGGCACGATCCTGCAGGCGACAGGCGCACGACGGGCGTCGACGTCGGAGCATCTCGACCTCTTGTTGTTCGCGCGCCTCGCCCGCCAACTCCCCTACGTCGCAGGTCTCGCGCTCGATGGCGTCGGATTCGCGGCGTCGATCGTCGCCCTCCGAACGCTGCCGCTCTTCGTCGTCCAGGCCGCGATCGCGGGGAGCATCGGAGTCACTGCAGTGGCCGCGGTCTTCGTGTTCGGCTTCCGGCTGCGCCGTCCCGACATCGTGGCGCTGGTCGTACTCATCACCGGGCTCGCACTGCTGGGCGCGTCGGCGCAGGGCGAAGACGCCGCGCACCTCTCCCATCTCGGCGGCTGGTTGCTCCTCGGCGGCGTCGGCGTCGTCGCGCTCGGCGGGATATTCGGAGGCCGGCTCAAAGATCCGGCCGGCGGAATCGCCTTGGCCGCGTGTGCCGGATTGGGATTCACCGGCACGGCGATCGCCGCGCGCGCCTTACCGTTTCCCGCGCCGAGTTGGCACGTCGTGTACGAACCGGTCGCGATTGCGCTCGTGCTCTACGGCGCCTTGGCATTGTTGATGTTCGCGAGCGCGCTGCAGCGCGGATCGATCACCGCGATATCCGCGGTGACGTTCGCGGTCGAGACCACGATCCCCTCCGTGGTCGGACTCCTCGCGCTCGGCGATCACACCCGTCCGCATTTTCAGGCCGTTGCGGTACTCGGTTTCTCGTTGACGCTCGCGGCATCAATGGCCCTCGCACGCTACAACGAGCCCGTGCGGTTGGTCGAGGACGAAGCCGGTGCGCAGGTGTGACCTCGGTCGCTCGACCGCGCAACTGTGACGGATGACCGCGGCACCGGCCTCACGTCGACCCGGTTGCGGGGTCAATCGGTCGGCTCAGGAGACAGATGTCATGTTGAGCCGGAGTCCGGATCGCGCCGATATTCGGGAGCAGCCGATGGACCCCTTCGAGTCCGGAGATCGAAAGCACCTCCGATGCGAGACGAACGCACACCCCGCAGACATGAACGAGTCCGGCTCGGCGGCAGCGCGCGCATGATGGTCGACACCTCGGGCGGCCTGCAGATGGCTTCGGGCAACATCGTCGACCTCTCGGAGGGCGGATGCGCCGTGCTGTGCAAGACCTACGTGGCCGCCAACCTCTGCGGGCGGGTGCAGGTCCACATCGCGGGAACGGAGATCTGGATTCCGGTCGTCACCCGCTGGGTCCGCGGCGAGACGCGTGGATGGCTCATCGGGTGCGCGTTCGACCGACCGACCGAGGAGAAGCAGAAGGCGATACGCGCCCTGCTCTGGGACCGCCGCAAGATCACGAGGGACGCAAGCTAGAGACCTAGATCTGCGCCGCTCGTCGCCTGGGCGCTGGGTTGGGCGAAGGATGCGCCATTTACCCCATTACCGTGCGGTATACCTTCTGCGCCGTGTGGGCCGCCCGGCCGCGTGCCTCCCAATCCCGCCCGTCACGCGGTCGGCGCGGCCCACGCGTGCGTCCCCTCGAGAGCACGCCCGGTCTCGAGTCCGGATTTCGAGCTCAGCCGTCTCGAGTTCCGCCGTCAAAGGTTCGGGGGTGACCTTCCGAACGCCGTGCCGCCGGCGTCCGCGCCCGTGCGCGCCGACTGCGCAACGACCGGACAAGAAGACAGCGCGACCGACGCTTCGGGCACCGGATTGCGGCCGACCACTGTGTGCGCGGACAGCACGTGAGTGCGCTCGCGGAACGTGTTTGTCCAGGTCACCCGCGTACCCGAGGAGGGACTTGAACCCTCACGCCCTTGCGGGCAACGGATTTTGAGTCCGTCGTGTCTGCCATTCCACCACTCGGGCGTGGTCGTTTCCCGCGATGCGCGTGAAACGGACTTGGCCATCATGCCATTTCGGTACGCTGCCGACGTGGTGGAGTTCGTGGTCGGCATCGTGGTCGGCGCGTCCGCAGCAGCGTTGTTGATGATCCTTATCGCGCCGTCGCGCCGCGTTCGCGCCGAGCCGCCGCTCGCGCGCGACGTCGAGACGCGCCTCTTGTTGGGTCAGGACCCGGAGCAACCCACCATCCCGCCTCAACCACGCGTGGAGCATCCGCGGCAGTACACGCCGAACGAGCTCGCCGCGCTGCAACGGCTGGGCCACGAACAGCAACGTCGCCGCAAGAGCTGAGCTGATCGCGCCGCCAGGGGCGCGGCCTGCTCGTTCGGATGTTCAGGCGAGCGCGAACAGCAGACGCGCTCGACAGCATTCGGCGCCGTCGACCGTCGCGACTCCGCGACCCCATCCGCCGCGCGCGCTGAGCCGTTCGATGTCGACCGCGAGGGTCAGCACGTCGCCCGGCTTCACCAGCCTGCGGAAGCGGGCTTCTTCGACGCCGCCGAAGAGCGGGAGCTTGTCGGCGTAGCGAGCGTCGGCAAGCACCGCGATCGCACCGGCCTGCGCGAGGGCCTCGAGCTGCAACACGCCGGGGAACACCGGATTGCCGGGAAAGTGACCCGCCAGGAAGGGCTCCTCGCCCGTGACGCGGTAGCGGGCCCGGACCGATATGGCCGGCTCGCATTCGTCGACGTCGTCGATGAAGAGGAACGGAGCACGATGTGGCAACAGGGCGACGAGCGGGCTCCGATCGTCGGCCATGGGCGGCGACATTACTGCGCAGTATCTCCGTTACCCGCCGGTATCCAGGGTTACCGTGCCGTACGAAACGGCGCGTTCATCCATCATGTACGGATCGGTCACACTCGCGTGTAACCCTCGCGAGTATTCGGTAGTCGAACCCTGTCGGCTCCGACACCGTTCAGCCGCGATACCAGCCCGTTCTGCACTTCTCTCCCCCGGAGGTCTGCCCGTGCGCGTCGCCGTCGTGTTCCCCGGACAGGGAACGCAGGCTCCCGGGATGGGCGAACCGTGGCGCGACCACCCGGCGTGGAAGATCGTCGAGCAGGCGGAGGCCGCGCTCGGTGAGCCACTCGCGCCGCTGCTCCTCGACACGCCCGCCGAGGGACTCGCCCGAACCCGTGAAGCGCAGCTCGCGGTGCTGTGTACATCGCTGGTGGCGTGGGAGGCGGCGCGGCCGATGCTCGACGACGTCGTTGCCTTCGCCGGGCACTCACTCGGGCAGGTGACCGCGCTGATCGCGTCCGGCACGCTCGACCTCGAAGACGGTGTGCGTTTCGCGGCGCGCCGCGCCGAGCTCACCCAGGCCGCCGCCGACGCACACCCCGGCCGCATGGCCGCGCTGTTGGGCGCGACGATCGAGCAGGCCGAGCAGGCGTGTGAAGCTGCTGCGGATGGCGCGTGGGTCGCGAACGACAACGCCCCCGGCCAGGTCGTCATCGCGGGGACACCCGACGGCGTCGAGCTCGCACTCGAGAGAGCCAAGGAGATCGGCGTGCGCCGCGCGACCCCGCTCAAGGTCGGTGGAGCGTTCCACACGCCGTTGATGAACAGTGCGCGTGACGGTCTCGTCGACGTCCTCCGACACGTCGCGTTCAAGCCGCCGACCGCACCCGTCGTGTCGAACCACGACGGTCTCGCCTACGACGACGGCGACGGTTGGCGCGATCGGCTTCCGGACCACGTCACGGTTCCGGTCCG
>JAODBI010000265.1 GCA_025463875.1 Actinomycetes bacterium | reverse complement strand
CGGTCGACGACGACCGCGACTTCGGCGCGCGCGGCGCGTTCGACGCGCAGGCGCGCGGAATGCGGGACCCGGGTTTCGTGCGATCGTTACCCGGCACCGCGCTCGCGGTCGCGCGCAGCGTCTCGTCCGCCGTTCAGGAACGCGCCGCGGTGGCGATTCGCCGCCGACGGGACCGGGTTGCGGTCAGGAGTCCTCGGGAATCACTTCCCACCACTGACACCACCACTGGGCACCGACGATGATGCGCAGCTTCGGATGCCAGCAGTACGAGATATCCGCGGTCGGTTCGAGGTAGTAGCGACAGTTCTCGCACTTCTCGGAGCCGTTCGGATGACCTTTGAGGACGGCGTTTGCCGCGAGGTGCCGCAGTTCCATCGACAGCGTTTCGTCGATTTCCTTCGGTTCGGGCTCGGGGATCATGTAGTCGGCCACGACTCGACCGTACCCGCCGTGCCGACCGCTACTCGACCCGAGCGACCGGTCGGCCGGGACCGCGGGAATCGACTACCTGTAGAACCGGATGCGGCGATCGAGGACGTCGAGAGCAGTGTCCTGGAGGGTCTGGCCCATCGCGGCCGCTCGAATGTTGAGGCGGTGGAACGCCTCGTCGACGCCGCAGTCGGCTTGCGCCGCGATCATTCCGGTCGCTTGATGCACGGCGACGCTGCGGAATTCGTCGGACGACCCGTTACTCATGCAGACCTCCGCCCCGGCGACGCCGGGCGACCTTAGCGGCTCGACGCTGCGAGCTAGGCCGCTCGGGCGCGAGGAACTGCCGACGAACCGCGCCGGTGCTTCGATTGATGCCGGCGCAGCAGCGAGAGCAGCTTGCGTTCCTCGGCGAGGAGTTGGGCGCCGCCGCGCGCGCTCGTGTCGTCCCACCGTTCGGGCAGGTCTCCTGCTCGGTACCAGTCGACGACCGCCGGATGCACGTAGCTCGCCCGGCTCACGGCACGCGTGTTCCGAAGCTCGGCGGCAACCGTGTCGAACACCTTCGCGAGAGCCTCGTTGGCGGCCGACTCCGACGCCGGCGGCGGCAGCGCGACCAGCTCGGTCGTCGCGATGAGCGTTCCCATCCACGTGCGAAAGTCCTTGGCGGTGACGGGCGCCGGCGCGACCGATCGCAGGTAGTCGTTCACGTCCGAGGAGGAGATCGGACGCACCTCGCCGTCGACCTCGTACTGGAACAGCCATTGCCCGGGCAGGTCCTGGCAGCGCTGTACGACCCGCACCAGGCGGCGGTCGGTGACCGTCACGTCGGCGGCCTTGCCCTGCTTGGCCTTGAAGACGAGACGCAGCGTTCCCGGGCTCACCTTCGCGTGCCGGATCCGCAACGTCGTCAGTCCGTAGGAGCCGTTGTCGCTCGAGCGGTCGGCCATTCGCACGTCACGAACCGTGTCCGGCTTCGCCCGATCGGTTCACTCGATCGGTTCGCTCCGGGCTGACGTTTCACTCAGGGCATGTGTCCGGCGTGGAGATCGCGGACGGCTTGGAATCCGAGTTGCCCGCGCTCGGCCCGCGTCGCGTCGCCTTCGTCAATGACGTCGAGGGCGTGCAACACGTGGTCGCCGACGTCGACGCGGCGCATGATCCGTCCCGCGAACCAATCGCAGTCGTCGATGACCGGGACGCCGCCCGGACCGGGTTTCCACGAGCACTGGTCGAACTTCGGTACGTCGTCACCCGTCTCCTCGCCGAACACGCGGGCGAGTGGTTTGTCCCCGGGTCGCAGGATGTGGACGACGATGATCTCGGCGCGCACCGCGACCTCGGCGGTCCGATTCTTCGTCGAGATCAAGACCGCGTAGCGGGGCGGCTTGATGCTGCACTGCGTCGAGAAGCCGATGAGGCAGCCGGCCCGCTCGGTGCCGTCCGCCGTCGTCGCGATGATCATCGGATAGTCGAGCTCGGCGACGATGCGATGGAACGCCCGGGGCTCTCCCGGCGACGCGCTCATGCGGTGCGCTTCGTACGGCCGCGCGGTGCGGATCGCTTGGTCGCCCTGCGGGCGCTGCGCCCGCGCGTTCCCGAGCCCGATCCGCTGCGCTTGGCCGCGCCACCCCTCGGCTTCTCGAGGCTCGCGCGGAGTGCCTCCATGAGGTCGACGACCTCGGCGGGCTTCTTCTGCTCGGCCGGCTCGATCGTCTTGCCCTTCGACTTCGCCTTGATGACGTCGCGCAACTGTTCCTCGTAATCGTCGTGGTAGCGGCGGGGATCCCAGTCGCGCGACAGGGAGTCGACGATCTGCGCGGCTAACTGCTTTTCGCGCGCGCGGACGGGGATCTTGCGCTCCGGGAAGACACCGCCCTCGGCCGGGTCGACGATCTCGTCCGCGAACAGCATCGTCGACAGTGCGAGTCCCGAAAGATAGGGACGGATCGCGGCGAGGTACTGCTTGTCGCGCATGACGATCTTGCCGATCGCGACGCGTTCGCGATCCTTCATGACGGCGGCCAGGAGTGCGTAGCCCTTGGTGGCCGCCGGTCCGTCCGGTGCGAGGTAGTACGTGTGCTCGTAGTAGATCGGATCGATCTGCTCGAGGGCGACGAAGTCTTCGATGTCGATGGTCTTCGTCGCCTCGGGTCGGAGCTCGTCGAGCTCGCCGGGTTCGAACACGACGAACTTGCCGCGACCCGTCTCGAACCCGCGCCGGATCTTGTCGTACTCGACCTCGCGACCGGACTTCTCCGACACGCGCTTGTACTGCACGCGTGATCCGTCGGGGGCGAGCTGGTGAAACCGGACGTCGTGCTGGCGCACGGCCGCGAACAGCTTCACCGGGATGTTCACCAGACCGAAGCTCACCGAACCCGACCAGATCGACCGCGCCACACCAACCTCCGTGAGATCGCCTCGATGATTGATCTTTCCCTTCCCGGGAACCGCGCCGACGAAGCATGCAGGGGGAGTCGTCGCCTCAGACCTCGACGCGTTCCCGGGTGGCTCCCGGGAAACGCTTCACATCGATGCCGGCTCGACTCGCGGCGCGGGCGAAGGTCGTCGCATTGTCGATCGCGCAGCCGTGCGCGTCGTTGTTGAAATAGGCGTAACCGTCGATGCCCGGTCCGAAGGTGTCGACGAGCCGCGCCACCCACGTCTTCAAGGCGCGGGTGCCGTAGCACGACGGCGGCCGCGACCGGCCGTGGTGGAACCGCACGTAGGTGAAGTCCGCGGTCTGCCAAAGCGGAGTCATCACCCGCGAGCCGCGGTCGGCCAGACAGATCGCGGCCGAATGGGCTTCGAGCACCGAACGGACCTCGCCGCAGAACCAGGAGGGATGCCGAGGTTCGACCGCGATGCGCACGCGTCCGCGGAATGCCTTCAGCGTGCGGTCGAGCCGTTCGGGTTCGCGCTCGAGGTTCGGCGGCAGTTGCAGCAACACGACCCCGAGCTTGGGTCGAAGCGGCTCGGCGTGTTCGAGGAGGCGGTCGACGGGCTCCTCCGGATCCAACAGCCGCTTGTAGTGCGTGAGGTAGTTGCTCGCCTTGATCGCGAACTCGAAACCGTCGGGTACCCGCGCCGACCAGTCGCGGAAGGTCTTCGCGGCGGGCAGCCGATAGAACG
>JAODBI010000253.1 GCA_025463875.1 Actinomycetes bacterium | reverse complement strand
GACACCTACGGTGGGCTGCACGTGCTCTACAACAACGCGGGCATCTTTCCCGGCGACGACGGCGGCGTGCTCGACACCCCCGAGACGACGTGGGACACCGTGATGGAGATCAACCTGAAGGGCGTGTGGCTCGGTTGCCGGGCCGGCATCCCGGCGATGATCGCGTCGGGTGGCGGGAGCATCGTCAACGTGGCGTCGTTCGTCGCGTTGATGGGCGCGGCGACCGCGCAGATCGCGTACACCGCGAGCAAGGGCGGCGTGCTCTCGATGACGCGCGAGATGGCGGTCGAGTACGCGCGCCGGGGGATCCGGGCGAACGCACTCTGCCCCGGTCCGATCCAGACCCCGCTGCTGGAGGAGCTGCTCTCCGACCCCGTCCGCCGCGCCCGCCGCCTCGTCCACATTCCGATGGGCCGGCTCGGCCGGGCAGAGGAGTTGGCGAAGGCCGCGCTCTTCCTCGCCTCCGACGACGCGTCGTTCATGACCGGCGCGTCGCTCGTCGTCGACGGCGGCATCACCGCCGCGTACGTCACGCCCGAGTAGACGAGTAAATAGGCTGCGGCGATGACTGCGCCCGGGACGGTTCGTGGGATGTTGGATCCGGCCGAGCTCGCGGAGGCCATCGACACCGGCGAGCTCGACACCGTCCTCGTGGCATTTCCCGATCTGCAGGGCCGGCTCGTCGGCAAGCGGGTCACCGGTTCGTACTGGCGCGACCACATGCACGCAGGCGCCGAGCCGCTGCACATGTGCAACTACCTCCTCGCGGTCGACAGTGAGATGAACGTGCTCCCGGGGTACGCGTTCGCGAGCTGGGATCAGGGCTACGGCGACATGGCCGCCCAACCCGATCTCGCGACGATCCGCCGGGTGCCGTGGCTCGAGAAAACCGCCCTCGTGCTCTGCGACCTGCTCGACGAGGAGACGAACGCACCGGTCGAGGTATCGCCCCGCCGCATCCTGCAGCGCCAGGTCGAACGCGCCGAGGCGGCCGGCTTCACGCTCAACTTCGCGAGCGAGCTCGAGTTCTTCGTGTTCCGCGAGTCGCTCGACGAAGCGGCGGCCAAGGACTTCACGAACCTCACGCCGCACTCGCTCGTCGTCGAGGACTACCACATCCTCCAGACGACGCGCGACGAATACCTCATCCGCGACATCCGCAACGGCATCGACGGCGCGGGCGTCCCCGTGGAGTTCTCGAAGGGCGAAGCCGGCCGGGGCCAACACGAGATCAACCTCGTCTACGCGAACGCGGTCGATATGGCCGACCGCCACGTCATCTACAAGAACGGCGTCAAGGAGATCGCCGCGCAACACAACCGCGCGGTCACGTTCATGGCGAAGTTCTCGTCCGACGAGGTCGGGTCGTCGTGCCACGTGCATTCGAGCCTGTGGTCGCGCGACGGTCGTGATGCCCTCATGTGGGACGCGGGCGCGCCCGACCATCTCTCCCCCGCGATGCGCGGCTGGCTCGGCGGTCAGATCGCGTGCGGTCGCGAATTCGCGTGGATGTACGCGCCGACGGTCAACTCGTACAAGCGCTACCAGCCGGAGTCGTGGGCGCCGACCGCGCTGGCGTGGAGCGTCGACAATCGCACGTGCGGCTACCGCATCGTGGGTCACGGCTCGTCGTTCCGGCTGGAGTCGCGCATCCCGGGCGCCGACGCGAATCCCTACCTGGCATTCGCGGCGACGATCGCGGCCGGGCTGCACGGCATCGAGCACGGCCTCGATCCCGGTCCGCGCTTCAACGGCAACGCCTACGCCGATCCGGATCTCGCCCGGGTCCCCGACAACCTGGTCGAGGCGATCGACGCGCTGGCGGGATCCAAGGTCGCGGCCGACGCGTTCGGCGCCGACGTGCACGACCATCTGCTCAACACGGCCCGCCAGGAGTGGGCGCACTTCAACCGCGCGGTCACCGACTGGGAGCGGCGCCGCAACTTCGACCAGTGGTGATCGACCGCGGGGAGAGAATTGCATGGTGATGGTCGCGCTCACCGGGCGGCGGCTCGGTCGCACCGACAAGTGGCCCTACACCGGCGCGGCCGCGCTCCCCTACCGCTATGTGGAAGCGGTCCTGCGGGCTGGTGGCCAACCGGTCATCGTCAACGACGCGCGCGACCCCAAAGCACTCATGGCGCGCGTCGACGCGTTGATCCTCACCGGCGGTCCCGACGTCGATCCCGGCCGCTACGGCGAAACCCCGCACCCGAGCACGTACGGCGTCGATCGGGCCGACGACGACTTCGAATGCGCGATGGCCGAGGCCGCCACGGTCCGGTCGATCCCGACGCTCGCGATCTGCCGCGGCATCCAGATCCTGAACGTCGCGCGGGGTGGCACCCTGCATCAGCACATCGCCGACGATCCCGGTGTACCGGCCCACGGCCAACCCGGAGTCGCGGGCGGCGCACTCCAACACCAGGTGATGCTCGACCCGGACTCGCTCGTTGCGGACGTCATGGGCGCGACCACGATCACCGCTTCGTGTCACCACCACCAGGCGATCGCGAAGCTCGGCGACGGTTTGCGCGTCGTCGGGCGGGCCCACGACAAGATCGTCGAGGCGCTCGAGCTCGACGGCACGTTCCTCCTCGCGGTGCAATGGCACCCCGAGGACACCGCCGACACGGATCCCGCGCAGCAACGCCTGTTCGACGCCCTCGTCAGGCGGGCGGCGGGCTGATCCGGGCGCGCAGCTCGTGCTTCGGCACCTTGCCGCTCGGGTTGCGCGGCATGACGTCGATCAACTCGATGCGTTCCGGGATCTTCTGCGTCATCAGCCCGACCCCCCGGCAGTGCTCGCGCACGTCGGGAATCTTCGGCGGGTCGGCCGGGTCCCTGGCGACGACGAACGCGACGACCATCTCGCCGCGCTCGACATCGGGGATACCCAGCACTGCGACATCGGCGACCTTCGGGTGCGCGTACAGCACGTCCTCGACTTCCTTGGCCGAGACGTTCTCACCCTTGCGGATGATGATGTCCTTCACGCGGCCGGTGATGAGGATCGCGCCGTGCTCGTCGAAGCGACCGAGGTCGCCGGTGAGCAGGAAGCCGTCGGCAGTGAACGCGGCCGCGTCGAGCGAGTTGTCGACGTAGCCCCGCATGACCTGCGGACCCTTGACCGCGATCTCGCCGTTCTCCAGGATCTTCATGGTGACGCCCCGGGTCGGTGTGCCTTCCGCGGTTGCCTTCGAGCTGTCGGGCGCATCGATATCGGTCTGGGCGACGATCGGCGCCTCGGTCATGCCGTAGCCCGACGTGGTGCCGATCGAGCTGGGGATGACCTTCTTCAACTCGTCGTGCAGTTGGGGCGGCTTGGTCGACCCGCCGCTCGGGAAGTCGCGCACCGACGCGTACGCGCCCGGGTTCGCCCGCGCCTCTTCCACCAACGCGGCGTGGATCGCGGCCGCGCCGTTGGCAAGTGTCACCTTGTGCCGGCCGATCAACTCGGTCGAGGCCGGGGCCGTCCACGCTTCCATCAAGACCGCGGCGGATCCGGTGAGCAGCGGCGTGTAGACACCGATGATGATCCCGCCGATGTGCGTGAACGGGAACGCGACGAGGGCGATGTCGTCCTCGACGACGTGCGTCTTCTCCGCGTACCCGATCGCGCCCGCGAGCACAGACCGGTCGGTGTGCTGGGCGCCCTTGGGGTCGGCGGTCGTGCCCGACGTGTAGAAGATCCACCGCACCGGATCCCGATCGGGATCGTCGAAGACGGCGGGCGACGCCGGGAGCTCGGCCGGATCGCCGTCGGGGTTGTGGTGGTCGGCGACGAGCGTGTGCATGTCGTCGCTCTCCCCGGCGACCTGCTCGGCCAGCGCCTGGTAGTCGAACTTGTTCCACGTCGACGGCGTGATCAACAGCTTGCAGTGCGTCTGTTTCGCGATGAACGCGACCTCGCGGTAGCGGTAGATGGGGAGCATCGGATTCTGGACCGCGCCGAGCCGACACAGCGCGCCGACGAGCACCGCCGATTCGGTCCACGTGGGCAGCTGCCACGAGACGTTGGTCCCCGCGGTCACGCCGAGCCCGAGCAGCCCGGCCGCCGCCCGCTCGCATAGGGCTTGATACTCCGCAAACGATGTCGTGCGATCGCCGTCGTACAACATGACGCGATCGGGCGTGGCGGCCGTGCGACGCTCGACGAGCTCCCACACACTGCGCGCGTCGTCGATCATCCCGGTCATACCGTGATGCCACCGTCGATCGACACGATCGAGCCCGTCATGTAGCGGCACTCGTCGGATGCGATGAACGCGACGACGTTCGCGATCTCTTCCGGCTGCGAGTTGCCGAGCGGCGAGATCACCTTGCGCATGACCTTCCAGTCGACGCCCTCCGGGAATTCCATGAAGGCCTCTTGCAGCGGCGTTTCCATGCCGCCGGGCGCGACGCAGTTCGCGCGCACGCCCTTGCGCAGGTACTCGTCGGCGATGACTCGGGTGAGGTGCACGACGCCCGCCTTCGACGAGCAGTACGCGGCCGAGAACGGCTGCGACTTGATGCCGGCGTTGGACGCGATGTTCACGATGTTGCCGCCGCCGTCCATGAGGTGCGGGAGCGCAGCCTGACAGACGAGAAAGGTGCCGGTGAGGTTGACGCCGATGATCCGTTGCCAGTCGGCGAACGGCACCTCGTGCGTGTGGGAGAACTTGCCGATCCCGGCGCTGTTCACCACCACCTGCGGGCGACCGAGATCCTTGGCCGCCCCCGCCATGGCGTCCTTCACGGAGTCGGGGTCGGAGACGTCGACGCGGTAGGCGCGTGCAGTCCCCCCGTTTTCGCCGATCTCGGCCGCGGTCTTCTCCGCGGCGTCGACGGCGATGTCGAAGCACGCGATGAGCGCGCCCTCGTTCGCCAACTGGCGCGCCGTCGCGTGACCGAGTCCCGATCCGGCACCGGTCACCACTGCTACTCGTCCATCGAAGCGTCCCATGCGCCGAACCTAACCCGCGTAAGAGAACACGTTCCAAAAATCCCGGGAGCGGCAGCGGAGCCGACCCACGGCGAGATGGAGCAAAGCTCCCCCGGAGGTCGGCGCAGCGCGAGCGACCCATGATGTACGCGCGAGCGACCAATAGACGCAGAATTTCAACGGCCCGCCGATCGTGACCGGCGGGCCGTCGCGCGCTCGTCGCCCCTGGGGGGAGGGGACGAGGAAGCGGTTCCCGCTGGCATCATCGGCGCCCTCCGCGTCCGGATGAGCAATCCGTCAGCTCTCCATGACCGTGAAGGGGACCCGCCCCACGACGTCCTGGTCGATTTCGACCGTCCACTCGTAGCGGCCGGGGGCGAGCGGGAGGCCGGCGATGTTGACGGCGAAGGGGGCGTCGAGGTCGCTGCCGGGCGCCATTCCGGCCGGGCGCCCCGCTTCGAACCGGCCCTGGAACTCGACGCGGGTCGACTCGAGACCCCCGTCCGGGGTCGGCAGGACGGGGTCGAGGCCGTCCTCCGTGACGAGCCGGGCCGCGAAGTCGTGGGGCACGTTCGCGGCCTCCCACGGGACGGCGATCTTCACGGCCAGGCCCATGGTGACCGGGGCGCCGCGGTAGATACTCCAGCCGCCGCCGAGAATGTAGAGCTTGCCTGCGACCTCCTGGGCGTGGTCGCACAACAGCAGGGTGATGTTCACGCTGCGACGTTAGGTCGCGTGCAACGTTCATGGGTCGCTCACGCTGCGCCTTCACCGCCGCGTGCTCCCATCTCGCCGTGGATCGGCCCCGCTGCCGCTCCGAACGGTCAGAGCTCGTCGGCGTAGGTGTCGGTGCCCGGGATCGTCGCGAGAAACGGGCTCGCGAACGTCCCGCCCGCCGCGTCGCGACCATCGAAGAGCTCCCGACGCGCCGCGAACGTCGCGAGCGGATCGCGCTCGCAGAGTGCGAACAGCAGGTCGTGCGGCGCCGGTTCTGCCTGCGAGACGATCGTGCGCGTGAGCTGCAATTCGATCACGGCGGCAGTGTCGGAATCGCGGCTCTCGAGGCGGGGCAGGTTCGATTCCGCGGCGACGACGATCGCGCCGGGAAAGCCGCATTCGAGCGCGACCGTCGCATCGACCACCCCGGAGCGCGAGACACATTCGTAGACGGCGGTGTGCACGTGATCACGACCGGCGAACAGGCGGCCCTGCGCGGCGATCGTCTCCATCTCGCGTGCGACCCATTCGTCCCACTCGGCCTGCTTGCCAGGCAAGACCCACGCGACCGCGAGGTACGAGCCGCGCGCCGGGTCGCCGAAGAGCCGACCGTCGGCCGGACGCAATGCTTTGCACTCGCGGGTCGCGACGAAGCGCGCCGCGGAGAACACCCCCGGACCCGCCTTCACCGTCGCCGGGAAGTGATCGCGCTCGTACCAGCGGTTGAACGCCGCCGCCTGCCCCGGGTGCGGCTCGATGTAGGAGACGATCGCGGTCCCGACCTCGACCGTCACCGGGACACCCGTTCCAACGCGCCCCACAGCGCGCGCTTCGTGTGCGCGAGCGCGGCGGGCGAGTTGCGCGCGATCAACTCGCCGAGCGCCTGTGCTTCCGCTTCGAGCTGTTCGGGCGGGTCGACGACCTGCGAACAGATACCGAGCTCGTAGGCGCGCTGAGCGGAGAGCCGTTCGTGGCGTCCGACGAACGCCATCCGCAGCACCGCTTCCATGGGTGACTTCTTCGCAAGAGCGATGGTCTCGAACACGCTCGCCTGGCCGACCGACACGTGCGGATCGACGAAGGTGGCATTCGACGCGGCGATGACGATGTCGGCGTCGGCCACGAAGTGCAATCCCCCGCCCGCGCACACACCGTTCACCGCGGCGATCACCGGCTTCCAGACCTCGTTGTGCCAGGCGGTGAACCGCAGTTCGAACCGCTTCGTCCGGCGCGACTGCTCCCGGAGTGCCGCGGGATCGCGGGCGAGCTGCGCCATGTCGAGTCCGGTCTGGAAGGCGCGGCCCTCCCCCGTGTTCACGATCACGTGGACGAGCGGGTCGGCGTCGAGCTCGCGCCAGGCCCGTTCGAGCTCGTCCATCATCCGGGCGTCCATCGCGTTGGCCGCGTCGGGACGGTCGAAGACGAGCCAGCCGACCGGACCCCGGCGTTCGACCCGGAGCGTGTGGAACGATCCGGATTCGGCCTCGGGCATGCGCATGGGGCTTTCGTCGTGTGGCAAGTTGTCGGCATGACCGACCAACTCCCTCCGACGATACCGGGCCTCGTGGCCCGCGCCGCGGCCTCGTTCCCGGAGCTCGAGGCGCTCGTCGACGAGCGGGAGCGGCTCACCTTCGCTCAACTCGACGAGCAGGTCGCGCATGCGGGGCGCGCGTTGGTCGCGAGCGGTGTCGAGCGCGGCGACCGGGTCGCGATCTGGGCGCCGAATTGCACGGAGTGGGTCATCACCGCGCTCGCGATCTTCGCGGCGGGCGGCGTGCTCGTGCCGCTCAACACGCGCTTCAAGGGCGCCGAGGCCCGTTACGTGCTCGAGCGCGCCGACGTGAAGCTGCTCTTCACCGTCACCGACTTTCTCGACACCAACTACGAGGCGTTGTTGCGCGCGGAGCCGGAGCTTCCCGAACTGCGCGAGATCATCGACCTGCGCGGTACGGCGTGGCCGGCATTCCTCGCGCGCGCTACAGCGGGCGACAAGCTGCCTGATGCGCTGCGCGGCGACGACCTCTGCGCGATCTTGTTTACTTCGGGCACGACCGGCCGGCCCAAGGGTGCAATGCTGACGCACGGCGCGACCGTGCGCGCGTACGACGCGTGGTCGACGGTGGTGGGACTGCGCGCCGGCGACCGCTACCTCGTCGTCAATCCGTTCTTCCACTCGTTCGGACTGAATGCGGGCATCGTCGCGTCGCTCGTCAAAGGTGCGGCGATCGTGCCGCACGCGGTGTTCGACGTCGACGCGGTCATGGCGCGCGCGGCGGAAGAGCACGTTTCGATGCTGCCGGGACCGCCCACGGTGTACCAGTCGATCCTCGATCACCCGCGCCTGTCGGAGTTCGACATGTCGTCGCTGCGACTCGCGGTGACGGGCGCGGCCGCGGTACCCGTCGAGCTCGTGCGCCGCATGCGAGCCGAGCTCGGCTTCGAGACGATCGTCACCGGCTACGGCCTCACCGAAGCGACCGGCATCGCGACGATGTGCCGCCACGACGACGACCCCGAGACGATCGCGACGACGTCGGGCCGGGCGATTCCCGACGTCGAGGTGTTGGTCGTCGACGACAAGAACCTCGAGGTGCCGCGCGGGCAGGCGGGCGAAGTGGTGATCCGCGGCTACAACGTGATGCGCGGCTTCATCCACGATCCCGAAGCCACCGCGGAGGCGATCGACGCCGACGGCTGGCTGCACACCGGCGACGTCGCGGTCATGGACGAGCGGGGCTACATCCGCATCACCGACCGGACCAAGGACATGTTCATCGTCGGCGGCTTCAACGCCTACCCCGCCGAGATCGAGAACATGATCAACGAGCATCCCGCGGTCGGTCAGGTTGCGGTGGTCGGTGTGCCCGACGAACGGATGGGCGAGGTCGGGTACGCCTACGTGATCCCGCGACTGAACGCGAGCATCACGCCCGACGAGTTGAAGACGTGGTGCCGCGAGAAGATGGCCAACTACAAGGTGCCGCGGCACTTCGAGATCGTCGAGGCCGTCCCGCTGAACGCCAGCGGCAAGGTGTTGAAGTACGAGTTGCGCGAGCGCGCCCGCGCCACGCTGGGCTAGCGGCATGGTTACCGGTCAGCGTTGCGCGTGGGCTGAGAGCTCCGACCTCATGCGCGCCTACCACGACGACGAATGGGGCGTGCCTTCACGCGACGAACGCCACCTCTTCGAGATGCTGATACTCGAAGGCGCCCAGGCCGGCCTGTCGTGGTCGACGATCCTGAACAAGCGCGCAAACTATCGGCGCGCGTTCGACAAATTCGATCCCAAGAAGGTCGCGCGCTACGACGACGAGAAGACGGCCGCGCTCCTCGAAGATCCCGGCATCGTCCGGAACCGGCTCAAGGTTGCGGCTGCCGTCGGCAACGCGCGGGCGTTCCTCGCGACCAGCAAGGAGGTCGGCTCGTTCGCGCAGTACCTGTGGGGGTGTGTCGACTGAAAGCCGATCGTGAACCGTCCCCGCACGCTCGCCGACCTTCCCGTCCGCACCGAGCTCTCCGATCGCGTCGGCAAGGACCTGAAGAAGCGGGGCTTCAAGTTCGTCGGGTCCACGATCGTGTACAGCTACCTACAGGCCGTCGGACTCGTCAACGACCACGTCGCAACCTGCCCCAAAGCCCCCCGCTGAGTCCCACGATTGCAACAATCCCGACGCCCAGGGGTCACTTCCGTTGCAAACTGTTTGCAACGTTTCGGACGCCCAGCGGCCCATTTTGTTGCAAGCTGTTTGCAACGTTTGAGTCAGAGGTCTTCGAGGGGGCGGCGATCTTCGACCTGGGGCTGGCGGCCGGTGCGCATCGGGCTGAGCGGTGAGTCGACGAGCAGGGTGCGTCGGACGTCGGCGTTCATGGCGACGAGTCGCGCCCGCCACGGCGAGAGCTGCGCGCCGTCCCATGCCTGCTCGAACTCACCCCACGCTTCCCACGACGGCAACGCCCACAGCACGATCGCCTCGGAATCGTTCGTCATCGCGACCCGGTGCGCGCCGACGCACCGAAGCCCGAGTGGCTCCATCGCCGGCACGCCGGCCTCCGCCAGCGCGTCGAGGAACGCGCGCACCGTCCCGACGGGCACCCGCACGATCTCGTGCGCGTAGACCACGCCGCGCACGCCCGCGTCGGTGAGCTCCTCGATCGTCGGGCTCCACGGCTCGGGCACGAGCACCCGATCGAATCCACCGCGGCGTAGCTCGGCCGCGATCCCCCACCACTTCGCGAGCGCGGGGTCCTGCAGCGAGGGCGCCGCGAGCTCGTGGGCGAAGTTCGCGACCAGGCCGTCCCAACCGTCGAGCTCCCAGAGGTTGACGACCTCGGGCCACTTGCCCGTCGACCCCACGGTGCCCCAGACGCCGAAGCACAGCATGCCGCGCTCGTCACGCGCGGTCGGACACCAGTTCGCGGTCATGTGGTGCATGTAGCGCGCCCGGTTCGGACCGATGATGTCGATCAACTCGTGGATGTAGATCTTGGAGTTCACGCGTGGACCTCGGCGACGGCTTCACCGAACGCCGCGACCGTGTCGCAGAACTCCGGAATGCTCGGCGCGGGTAGGTGGAAGGCGAGCCAGGTCACCCCGATGCCGGCCAGCTCCTGCGCTTCCTCGACGAACGCGGCCGGGTCGACGATGTCCTTGTGACCGGGATGCGAGAACGGCGTGAAGCACACGTCGAGCGGCTCGGTGCGGCCCGCCTCGACGGCGCGCTCCTTGAAGCGCGCGATCGCGTTCGCCAGCATCGGGATGTCGGTCATCGTCGCGGTGTCGACGGCCGCCGCGGTACGGGTCGACGCGGGGAACGGACTCCAGCCGTCGCCGTGCGTGATCGCGCGCCGGATCGCGGCGGAGGAGTTGCCGCCCGCCCAGATCGGTGGGTGCGGCTGTTGCACGCAGCGCGGGGTGACGACGTTGTCGGGGGTCTCGTCGGCCCAGTCGTGCTTCATCGCCCGGAGTGACTCGTCGAGCCGCGCCGCGCGCTCGCCGAACGGAACGCCGAGCCCCTCGAACTCGGGCTCGAGGTAGCCGACCGCGACACCGAGGATCACGCGTCCGCGCGAGCACGCGTCGAGGGTCGCGACCGACTTCGCGGTCAGGTGGGGATTTCGGTACGCGGGAATGAGGCAGTTCGTGTGCAGCCGCAGCCGGCGCGTCGCTGCCGCCGCGAACGAGAGCGCGACGAACGGGTCGAGGGTCTCGTGGCCACCGGTCGCGAGCCACTCGCGCGACGGGTAGGGATGATCGGTGACGAAGCACGCGTCGAAGCCCGCGTCCTCGATCTCGAGCGCGCACTTCACGAGCGCATCGGGCTCGCGGATCGGCAGTTCGAGCGAGAACTTCATGCGCCCCGGGGCCCGTTGGTGGGGGATGCGTTGGTAGGTGGGACCCAGTGCGCGTCGCGCTTCTCCGCGAACGCGCGCGGGCCTTCCTCCTGGTCGGGATGACCCCACATCGAGACGAGCTCGGCCGCGCCCGCCTTGCACGCGTCGGTGAGGCCGAGCTCGAGCGCACCCCAGAGCGCGCGCTTCGTCGCGGCCATCGCGGCGGGCGAATTGCGGGCGATCTTCTCGGCCAGCTCCTGGGCGGCATCGCGCAGGCGCTCGGGCGGGTCGACAATCTCGCTGATCATGCCGAGCTCGTAGGCGCGCGCCGCCGACATGCGCTCGTGCCGACCGACGAACGCCATGCGCATCACGGCTTCCACCGGCATCTTCTTCATCAGCCCGATCGCCTCGATCGAGACCACCTGGCCGATGGACACGTGCGGGTCGAAGAACTGCGCGTCGGACGCCGCGATCACGATGTCGGCGTCGGCGATCCAGTGAAACCCGCCGCCCGCGCAGATGCCGTTGACCGCGGTGATCACCGGTTTCCACACGTCGTTGTGCCACGAGGTGAAGTGGAGGTCGAAGTGCTCGACCGACTCGCGGTAGCGCTGCATGCCGGTGCCGTCGGTCGCGATCTCGGTGACGTCGACACCGGTCTGGAACGCACGCCCGGCGCCGGTGTGCACGATTACCCGTACCTCGGGATCGGCGTCGAGCGCGCGCCAGGCGAGCTCGAACTCGTCGCGCATCAACGCGTTCATCGCGTTCAGTTGGTCGGGCCGGTTGTTGATCAGCCAACCGACGGGACCCTCGCGTTCGAGTTGCAGGGTCTCCAGCTTCGGGTACTCCACGCTGCGTTCAGCTCCTCGGGACTTCGCGCCAGGGCGCACCTTGCCACGGATCGGGTTCACGGGGCAGACCGAGCACGCGCTCGCCGATGATGTTCTTGTTGACCTCGGTCGTGCCGCCCTCGATCGTGTTCGCGCGGCTCCGCAGCATGCCGCGTACCTCGAGCGGGAGATCACGCCGCGGTGACTCGTCGGCGGCGCCCGGCCACGCCATCGCGTCGACACCCAACAGGTCGGTCGCGAGGAGCTGGATGCGCTGATTCAGTTCGCCCTGGTGCACTTTGCCGACGGAGCTCTCCGGACCCGGCGCGCGACCGGCTTTGACCTGCGCTCGCGTGCGCTGATTGGTCCAGTCGCGGACGCGCTCCTCGCTCAGCACGCGCATCAGGCGGTCGCGCACGATCGGATCGCGGTCGCGACCCGACGCGCGGGCGAGCTCGAGAAGATGCTCGACCCCGCGGCCGCCGATGCGATCGACGCCGCCCGAGCTCCCACCCGACACCATCTGGCGCTCGCCCGACAGCGTCGCGTTCGCGACCTTCCAGCCCTGACCGACCTCACCGACGCGGTACTCGTCGGGCACAATCGCTCCGTCGAGGAACACCTCGTTGAACTCCACCTCGCCACCGATGTGACGCAGCGGTCGCACGTCCACGCCCGGCTGGTGCATGTCGAGGAGGAAGTACGTGATCCCCTGGCGCTTCGGCGCGTCGGCGTCCGTCCGCGCGAGCAGGATCGCGAAGTCGGAAAAGTGGGCCCAAGTGCTCCACACCTTCTGTCCGGTGACGCACCAGGAGTCGCCGTCACGCTCCGCCCGACACGCGAGCGACGCGAGATCCGACCCGGCACCCGGCTCACTGAAGAGCTGGCACCACTTCTCCTCGTTGCGCACCATCGGCGGCAGGAACCGCAGGCGTTGCTCCTCGGAGCCGAACGAGTAGAGCGCGGGCGCGGTGTTGTTCAACCCCAACGGATTGAGCCGGCCGAGATTGAAGGGTCGGAGCTCGGCGTCGACCGCGCGCGCGACCTCGGGCGAGAGATCGAGGCCGCCGAAGGGCACGGGCCAGGTCGGCACGACGAGACCGGACGCCGCAAAGACGGGGTACCAGGATTCGTACTCGGCGCGAGGCCTCACTGCGCGCACGGCCGCCGCTCCCCCGCGCCGGCCCGCTTCGGTCCACGCGCGCGGCACGTTCTCGTCGACCCAGGCGCGCACCTCGCCGACGGCTTCGGCCTTCGGCGTGTCGCGATCGATCTTCACCGGCCCTCGAAGCGCGGCGGGCGCTTTTCGCGGAACGCGGCCATGCCTTCGCGGAAATCCTCGGTGCGCGAGGAGAGTTCCAACGCGAACCCCTCGTTGGCGAGCTGCGCGGGCAGCTCCGCGGCCGCGCCGGCCTGCAGCAACCACTTCGTGAGACCGAGCGCGACGGTCGGTCCGGACGCGAGCGTTTCCACGACGTCGTCGACCGCGGCGTCGAGCTCCTCCTCGATGACGGCACGGTGAATTGCGCCCCAGTCGGCCGCCTCGCGGCCGCTGAGCGCGCGCCCGAGGAGGAGCAGTTCGCGCGCCCGCACCTCACCGACCCGGCGCGGCAGCAGCCAGGTCGCACCGCTGTCGGGAGTGAAGCCGCGCTCACCGAACGGTTCCCAGAAGCGCGCGTCGTCGGCCGCCATCGTGATATCGGCGGCCAGCGCGATCTGGAAGCCGATGCCCGCCGCCCAACCCTGCACCTTGCACACGACGGGCACCTGAACAGTGCACAGCAACGGAATGAGGCGATGAGCCTGGGTGGGCAGGCGGCGCTGGATGCTTCCCGCGCGGGGCTTGCGGTCGGTACCACCGGCGGCGGACGGCGCGTTGCGAGCGACGATGTCGGCACCGCTGCAGAAGTGCCCGCCCGCCCCTTCGAGCAGGATCACCCGCACACTCTCGTCGGTACCCGCGCTCTCGACGGCCGTGATCAACTCGAGCATCGTCTGGTCGTCGATCGCGTTTCGCTTCTCGGGCCGGTTGAACCGCAGGACGAGTACCCCCCGGTCGTCGCGCGTCACGTCGAGACTCATCGATATTCCGTTCGGACGACGGTCGTTGGGAACACCGCCGGGCGGAAAAGGCTCATCGCCGGGAGAACTCCTCGGAGATCGCGGTGAGCGCCGACTGGAGATCGGTCGCGGCGCCGGGCGGATCGGGCAGGCGGACCGGACCGTGCTCGTGACTCGGCAGCAGGATCGTCGCGTGGCCGGGCGTCGTCATCTCGCCCCGTTGGTTCACGGCTTCGAGCTCGACGTCGACGGCCGGCCGTTCGCCGTCCGCGACGTACTTGCGCGTCACCCGACCTCGTAGCCATTGCGTGTCGCCGACGTAGTTGAAGCGCCGGAACTCACAATCGAGCTTCCAGAGCCACGCGTCGTCACCCATCCAGTCGGTACACAGGTGGATCAGCCATGTCTCGCGCATGCGGCCGTAGTCGAAGGTGGTCGGGTTGCCCGAGCGCCGCGCGAACTCCGTGTCCCAGTGCACGCGCTGCATGACATCCGGGATGTTCAGGTCGTCGCGGTGAAAGAACCGTGGGATGCGCATCCGGTTGTCGTGGCCGAGGCGCAGGGGTCGCACGCCGTACAGCCCCATCCCCATCCCCGCGTGCCAACACACCATGTCGGTGACGGTGAGCGGGCCCTTCACCATCGGCCCGACCTCGGCACCCTCGTGCACGTCCTCGAACCACCGCGGCTCAGCACCGCGCGGCTGCTCGCGCTCGTACTGGGCGTCGATCTCGGCGATCTGCTCGTCGGTGTACGGCTCGATGGTGACGGCGTCGTACTTCTTGCGTTCTCGCGCCTTCTCCCGTTCGGTGCGCACCATCAAGCGGTACTGGCCGGAGAGCAACGTGCCGGTCTCGTCGCGGAACACCTGCGCCGTCCATTCGTGGATCGCGCGGCCGGCGAACTCGCTCTGTTTGTCGAGTGCGGCGACGAGCGCGTTGCGCCGGAACGTGCGCTGCAGCGGGAACAACGGCGCCCACCATTCGCGCGCGCTCGCGGCGTAGAACGCGTGCACGCCCCGCAGCGGATCCCCTTTCATGAGATCGGCGTGCTCGGGCGCGACGGCTGCGACCTCGTCCTCGCCGATCAAGGTGTCACCGCCGACGAGCACCGGCGACGCGATCGACTGCCCCCAACGCGTCGTCGCGCCATATTGCGGATCGCACCACAGAGGATTGTCGTCGCCGTACGCGACTGCGACGTTGCGGAACGTGTCGACGGTCGGAAACGTGTAATACGGCGGCATCGGGTGCGGCTCGGGGATCCCGATGCGCGCTCGGAGTCGGCCCACACCCTCGTCCGTGATGCGGCCACCTTCATTTCTACGACTCTCGTCCTTGATACGACCCCCGTCGCCCATGCGGCCCAGACGATACCCGGGAGGCCTCCCCGCCTAGGCTGCTCGCCCGTGAGCCTGGTCGACACGCCGCGTCGGAACGCGACCGAAAACGTGCCCGCCGCGGTCCTCGCGCTCGGCGCGTTGGTTCTGATCGCAGGCGGTGTGCTCGGCGCGATGTGGATGCTGCACCCGCTGATTCGCAAATGGGATCTCGGCGACCTCGCGGTCTACCGCGCCTCGGGTCGGGCGGTGTTGCACGGGCACTCGGTGTTCGGCGCGTACGTGCACGATCAGCTCCGGGTGCCGCTGCCGTTCATCTATCCGCCGATCGCGGCCGCGCTGTTCGCTCCGTTCTCGTGGCTGGGCCAGACGTCGGCCAACCTCGCCTGGACCGCGCTGACGATCGTCGTCCTGGCCGCGGTCGTGCACGTGTGCTTCGCGCCGCTGCTGCGCCGTTTCGGACGCGCCGCACCGATCGCGTTCGTCCTCACGCTCGCGGCAACGACCGCGCTCTCGCCCGTCGAAGACCACCTGCGTTTCGGTCAGGTCGGGATCATGCTGATGGCGTGTTGCATCTTCGACTGCATGGTCGAGCGGCCGCGCTGGCCGCGTGGTGCGCTCATCGGCATCGCGACCGCGGTGAAGCTCGTGCCCGGAATCTTCATCCCCTACCTCTGGCTCACCGGTCGACGCCGCGCCGCGGGCGTCGCCACCGCGACGTTCGGTGTGATGACGCTGCTCGGATTCGTCATCACGCCCGGCGACTCGTGGGACTTCTTCCGTTCGAAGATCTTCGCACCGACGAGCCCGGAGTTCTTTACCAATCAGTCGCTCGAGGGCCTGTTGCAACGGGCGTTCGGCGGATCGTGGCGCATCCTCTGGCTGGTCGCCATCGTCGTGGTGCTCGTGTACGGCATGCGCGCCGCGATCGACTCGCATCGCATCGGCGACGAGCTACGGGCGCTGACGATCATCGGTCTCGTCAGCGTGCTGGTCTCGCCGATCTCGTGGATCCATCACCTCGTGTGGGTGATTCCGGCCCTGGCGGTAATCATCGGCGCGGGCCGCGACCGGCGCAGGGTCGCGATCGCCTTCCTGGTCGCGGCGTTGTTCGTCGCCCGGTTGCCGTACTTCGGTCACGACGAGGTGAAGACCGGACTGCTCGCCGCGCTCCTCAAAGACTCCTACGGCTTCGTCTGCATCGCGCTGCTCGTCTATCTCGCCCACGGCGTGCACGGAATGCGCCAGCCCCTCGACATGCCCGACCACGGTCCGGAGCCCGAGCCGGTCAGCGCGTAGCCGTCGCCCGTGCAGGACGTCGGTTCGGTGGTGACCCGCGTGGCGCGTCCCTGCTTCGAGGTGCGCAGTGCCCGGAGGCGCAACAGGACCCCGTCCCGATAGCCCGACGACGTGGCGCCGCCGCCCGTTCCCCGGCGCCCCAACCGCCCGCCGGCCCAAGTTCTTCTCCCCTCGCGCACCCCTTCGGACCGCACGTTGTTACGAGGAATCTTTCGAAGAATCTTCGTCACGGGGTTTCGTGCGCTATGCCGAGTCCGGCGGAGATGTTTCTGGGCGGCTCGGGGATGGTGGCGCACCGGCTTCGTAGGTTGGTGCCGTCCCTCATACTCCGCCTGTTGGTGTAGGCGTCGCTCTTCCCTCGACTGATTCGGAGATCGCGGGGAGTGTTGTATGCCGGCTGTTCGTTATCCGATGCGGTATCGGCGGGTTCCGCATGGTCGGGCGGAGTTCGTGGCGTTTCATGCCGAGTGCGCGGTGTTGCTCGAGCGGGCTACCGAGTTGGATGCTGCGCAGCAGGCGCTGGGTGGTGAGCTCGCACAGGTCCGCACCCAGCTGGCGGAGTTGCGGGTGACGATGTGGCCGCGGGTGGACCCGAAAGACATCGTGCACGGGTTTCGGGTCACGCATCGGGGTGGTCCGGCGCCGATCCCGCCCGAGGCGCCCGGCGCCCGAGGGCTGCGCGGCAAGGATCTGCGGTCGGTGGCCCTGGCGGTCCTGGCCCGTAACGTCCGGCCGATGACCCTGGTGGAGTTGCACCGCGAGTTGCACCTCAACGGGTATGCGATTGCGTCGCGTCAGCCGGTGAAGCGCCTCGCGGATGCGCTCGGTTACGAGACGATGAAGGGGCGTGCGCAGCGGGTGGAGCGGGGCGTGTACCGGTTGGGTCGACTCAACCCGGGCGAACGGCGCCGCATCGGCCGCAACCCCATCGCACCCGCATCACCACCGCCGCCGCCGCCGCCCCCGCCGGCAACCGACCCCAACGCCCGAACCGATCGCACCACCGGCTCGGTCCGGCCGCCCCGGCCGGACCGCTCAGTCGCTGGAGGTCGGCGGCACGGTCCGCGGCAACGCCGACTGCCTTCCGTCGTGCCCGCGCGGCGTGGTCACGGGCTCGATGCGGTACGTGCACCGGCGATCACCGCTCACGATGTGTTGGGTCCGCTCGACGGTGACCTTCGGACCGAGGACTTCGCGAAACAGCGCGAGCTCCGAGCCGCACAGACCAGGGCATGCACTGGCAGCGGTGCAGATCGGGCAGTGGTGCTCGACGAGGAGCACCGCGTTCCCGTTCGGATCGGGATCGCCGAGCACCTCGGCGACGTAGCCCTCGGCGGTGCGGATGTTCGCGAGCGCCTCCACGCGCGCGCGGAGCGCGCCCCGCTTCGGCATCGCGCGCTCGTACGCGGCGCGCTGCACCTCGGCGCGCGCGTCGATCACCCGCGCGAGGCCCTGGTCGCCGAGCGCGGTGCGCACCGCCATGATGAGCTCGACGGTGAGGTCATCGTGACGATCGGGGAACAGGTCCTGGGCGAGATCGGTGAGCGCCCACATCGTCGGCGGACGGCCCCGGCCCTCGGCCGAACCCGGCCGCGACACGACGAGGCCGTGCTCGGCCAGCGCGTCGAGATGTTGGCGGACGCCGGCCTCGGTCATGTCGAGCACCTGCGCCAGGTCGGAGACCTTGGCGTCGGAACGCTTCAGGCGTTCGACGATCCGCCGCTTGGTCGGTCCGAGATTCGTCGTCTCGAGCGCAGCGGGATCGGGTAGTTCCCGCGCTGGAGCCGGAATCTCGATGCGAGGGTTGACGTCGTTCATTGGGAGTTAGATTATCGCAATAGAACTCTTGCGAAAGGGACCGGAATGATCGACCAGGCGGTACGGGCCGGGACGCTCGACGAACTGCGGAAGGACGGCCGGCTCGTCACCAAGGTGGGATCGGTCCCGGTCGTCGTCTTCTGGCACGAGGACGCGGCCTACGCCATCGAGGACCGGTGTCCGCACCTGGGCTTCCCGTTGCACCAGGGCAGCGTCGAGGCCGGCCTCGTCACGTGCCACTGGCACCACGCCCGCTTCGACCTCGTGTCGGGATGCACGCTCGACATGTGGGCCGACGACGCCCGTGGGTTCGCGGCGGAGGTCCGCGACGGCGACGTCTTCGTCGAGGCACGCATCGACGCGGATCCGGTCGGCCACCTGCACGCCCGACTGCGCAACGGCCTCGAGGAGAGCATCTCGCTCGTCGTCGCCAAGTCGGTGCTCGGGCTGCTCGACGCCGGCGTGAGTCCGGCCGACATCGTGCGGACGGGTGTCGACTTCGGCACCACTTACCGCGGCGCCGGTTGGGGCGCGGGCCTGACCGTCCTGGTTGCGATGGCCAACCTGTTCCCCCACCTCGAGGGCGACGACCGCGCCCTCGCGCTCGTGCACGGCCTGACGTTCGTCGCGAACGACACCGCCAATCGGGCGCCGCGCTTCCCGGTCGGTCCGCTGCCGACCGCGGAGGTCCCGCTGCGGAGACTCGAGGCCTGGTACCGCCGGTTCGTCGAAACCCGTTCGAGTGATTCCGCCGAACGCACGCTCGAGACGGCATTGTGCGATCCGGCGCACCTCGCCGAAGTCGAGGCGATGATGTTCGCGGCGGTCACCGATCACGTGTTCATCGACGGTGGCCACACGATCGACTTCACGAACAAGGCGTTCGAAGCCGTGCAGATGCTCGGCCCCGACTCGGCCCGCGAGGTGCTGCCCACGCTCGTCCCGCAGACGGCGCGCGCGCAACGCTCGGAGGAGTTCTCCGAGTGGCGTCATCCGCACGACCTCGTGACGCTCGCGGCCGAGACCGCGGCCGAGTTGCAGGGGCCCGGCCCGACGCAGTCGTCCGGGGCCGATGTAGGCGCGATCGCGTGGCACCTGCTCGCCGACCAACCGTTCGCGGTGGCCGACGCGCTGATCGAGGGACGGGCCGCGGGCGCGACCGACGAGGAGCTCGGACGAGCCCTCGCCTACGCGGCCGCGCTGCGGATCGTCCGCTTCCACACGCGCAACGACCACGCCGACTGGGACACGGTGCACCACTCGTTCACCGCGGCCAACGCATTGCATCAGGCCCTGGCCCGTAACCCCACTCCGGAGCTGCGGCGGGGTGCGGTGCACGCCGCGCTGCGCATCTACCTCGACCGGTTCCTCAACGTCCCCGCCGCGCGCCTCCCACAGGCGACGACCGGCAGCATCGACGCGCTGAACCGTTGCTTCGACACGCAGGGCATGGTCGACGAAGCCGCGGACGAGGCCTACGGTTTCCTGCACACCGGAGGTTCGCGCGCCGAACTGATCGCCGCGCTCGGCCGGGCTCTGCTCGTGGAGGACGCCGAATTCCACTGGTTCCAGACCGTCGAAGCCGGCGTGCGCCAGGCGACGGCGTGGCCCGAAGGCTCCGAGGAATCCGCGCTCATCCTCGTCGGCATCGCCCGCTTCCTCGCGGCCCACACGCCGACCCGGCGCGAGCTCCCGACCGTCGTGCGCATCGCGGCGCGCCTGCGCCGCGGCGAAGCCCTCTACGAAGACGAGAACGACGACGACGACGACGACAAGTAGCGCTGCGTCACGTCGTCGGGCTCAGAAACCGCCACCGAGATCGACGGCGTAGGCCTCGTAGACGAGGTCGGCGCCGCGCTGACGGTGCCGGGCGAGCGCCGCCAACAGCGACGTCAGCTCGACGCGTAGCTCCTCGGCCCACGCCATGTAGCCGTCGTCCTCGGCGGGCGGTGCGCTGAGCCGTTCCTGGCCGGCGACGATCGTCGTGAGGATGTCGCTGTGCTCGCGGCGCAGACGCGACGCGGGCGTGGCGAGCCGGGGCGACTCCGAGACGAGGTCGTCGAGGAACGCGCCCGGCGCCTCGGTCTCCAAGATGTGGCGCGTCCACACCTCGTGCACGACGTCGAGTGCTTCGCGTCCGTGCGTCACCCAATCGACACGGTTCGCGTACGGTGCCGCGAGCGCGAGCTCGAGCCCGCTCAGCGCGGCCTTGAGGCCGGCCCGACGCAGGCGCACGTCGTCGAGCGCAGGGTTCCGGGCCTGCACATCCGTGCCGGCCCCCAGGGTGCCGTCGAAGTTGCGGTAACGAGCCATGCAGACCTCCGGCGAGGAGCGGTCCGGCGACGGTACGCCGAAAATGCGCCCCTGCCTAGAGCACCGGACACGAAGGCGTGGAGGTCGAACGGGCGGTGGCCGGTCGTCAAGCGGAGGTCGGCCGCAAGCGGGGCATGACCTCGGCGGCGAAGAGCTCCAGGCTGGCCCATGCCAGCGCGGACGGCAGACCACCGGCGAGCGGGTTGAACACGATGCCACCCTGTCCCGGAACGTCCTTGAGCCGCTCGAACACCTCGTCCGGTGTGCCGACGACGTATTGCGGCGACGCCTTCAGGTCGTCGACCGAGGTCGCGTGCACGCCGGGCGTCGAGTGTTGCCCGGGCGTCTGGAACGACGCGTAGGTCTGCGCCTCGTAGAGCACGTACTCGCCGATCTCGGCCCACGCCTTGTCGGGATCGTCGGCGACGTGCACGAAGGTGGGGCCGACGGGCTGCAGCAGGAAACCGCCGTCGAAACCGATCTTGCGGGCCTCGTCGAAGTAGGCCTCGCGCACGACCGCGTCGGTGTTCATCGGGAACATCGCCAACCGCAGCCGCGCCGCCCGCCGCGCCGCGGCGGGCACGCCGCCACCGACGAACAACATCCGGCGGGGATCGGTCACGGGCTTTGGTGTCACGCGCACGTCGCGGCCGCGCCACTCGAACTGCTCCCCGGTCAACGCTTCGAGTACCGCACCGACATGCTCTTCGAGCACGCGGCCGCGCGCCGCGTGCTCGAGGCCGGCCATCTCGAATTCCTCGACGCGGTACCCGGCGCCGAACACGACCCACATCCGGCCCGGGAACGCGTTGTCGAGCACGGCGATCTGTTCGGCGATCCGGATCGGGTCGTGCAGCGGCAGGACCGCGGCGCTGATCATCAACCGGGCTCGTGCGGTGCGGGCGAGCACCGCGGCCGCCATCGTGAGCGGCGCGGGCATCCAGCCGTCGTCGACGCCGTGATGCTCCGACAGCACGAGCGAGTCGAAGCCGTGCTCGTCGGCCCATGCGAATTGCTCGAGCGCGGTCGCGTAGATCTCCTGCGACGACTCGGGCGCGAAGTGCGGAGCACGGAAGTCGTGCCGCATCGAGAAGAACGCCATCAGGAATCCTTGGGCCGAAGAGACGAAGAAACTAGGAGAGTTGGACGCGTTCGAGTTGCGGCCCGACCTCGGCGCCGAAGCGCGCGATCTGGTCGCAGTGCTCGTTCGCGTCGCGGGCGAACAGGCGCACCTGCAGGTGCGAGACGCCGATCGCACCGAGGCGCTTGTTCGCGAATTCGGCGATGCGATCGGCCGAGCCGTGCATCACGCCCTTCGGGAGGTCCCAGGTGGGCTCACCGACGTGCGCAACGAGGTGGTATCCGATCTCGGGCACCGCGCCGGGGCGCACCTTGTCCCGCTCGCGCAGGATCGTGGCGATGTCGTCGGGCAACTGGTCGAGCGGGGTGGCCTGCGGGATCCAGCCGTCGGCCATCGTTGCGACGCGCCGCAGCGCGGGCTTGCCGGAGCCACCGATCCAGATCGGCGGGTGCGGCTGTTGCACGGGACGAGGTCGTTGGCCGACGCGGCCCGCGGGCGGCGTGTCGGTCCACTCGTCGGTCAGGGCGGCGGAGATCGTCGCCAGCGCGTCGTCGGTGATCGCGCCGCGCCCCGAGAACGACACGCCCAGCGCGTCGAACTCGCCCTCGAGGTGACCGGCGCCGATCCCGACGATCGCGCGGCCGTTCGAGAGGCGATCGAGGGTGGCGAACGCCTTGGCGGTCGCGAGCGGCGGTTGGTACGCGGCGATGAAGACGTTGGTCATCAGCCGCGTGCGAGCGGTGTGCGCGGCGAGGAATCCGAGCGTGGCGATCGGATCGAACCATTGCGTCGACATCATCTCCGCCGGTTCGGGCGGGATGGCGACGTGATGGCACACCGCGACGTAGAGGAAGCCCGCGTCGTCGGCGGCCTGCGCGACGCGCACCATGTCGTCGACGGTCGCCTCCTGCTCCCACGGCATCGACACCCGCACCGACAGTGCCTGGACCGGCAACTGCATGCCGTACGCGAGGACGCCGTCGGGAACGACCGAGACGACTTCCGAAGTGGCCATCAGCCGGGCCACACGACCGACTGCAGGTCGGTGTATGCGTGCAGACCGAAGACGCCGCCGTCGCGACCCACGCCGCTGTACTTCGTGCCGCCGAAGGGCGTGTTGTGGTTGCGCTGGGTCGTGTTGATGCCGATGTTGCCGGCTCGCAATCGCTTGCTCGCCCGGAATGCCTTGTTCGAGTCGGCGCTGAACACGTAGTCGTAGAGACCGAAGTCGGTGCCGTTCATGAGTGCGATGCCTTCGTCTTCGTCGTCGAAGGGAAGCACGACCACGACGGGGCCGAAGATCTCCTCCTGCACCACCTTCATGTCGAGGCGGCAACCGGCGAGCAGGGTAGGCGCGACGTAGTAGCCGGTGTCGGGTTTCTCGGGGCGGGTGCCACCGGCGACGACCTCGGCGCCCTCGGCGCGACCCGCCTCGATGTAGCTCTCGACCCGATCGCGGTGCGCAGCCGTGATGACGGGACCGAGGACGGTGTCGGGCTCGTACGGGTCGCCGACCTTCAGCACGTTCGCCATCTTGGTGAGGCCCTCGACGACCTGGTCGTACACGCCCCGCTGCACGATCGCGCGCGTCGGCGCCGTGCAGATCTGCCCCGAGTGGAAGGTCCACGTGGAGGCGATCATGCCGATCGCGGTCTTCAAGTTGGCATCGTCGTAGACGAGCGCGCCGCCCTTGCCGCCGAGCTCGAGCAACAGACGCTTCATCGTGCGGCCGCCGACTTCGCCGATGCGCACACCCACGCCGGTCGAGCCGGTGAACGACACCATGTCGATGTCGCGCGTCGCGACGAGCGCTTCCCCGGTGACCGGAGTCGACCCCGTCACGACGTTGACCACGCCGGGCGGGAACCCGACGTCGTGCATGATGCGGACGAGCTCGATGACCGCGAGCGGGTTCTGCGACGCGGGCCGCACCACGACCGTGTTGCCCATCGCGAGCGCGGGGCCGAGCTTGCCGGCCATGTTGACGACCGGGAAGTTGTACGGCGTGATCGCGGCGACCGCCCCGACGGGCTGTCGGCGGGCGATCGCTCCCATGAGTCCGCCGGGCGCGAGCGCGGTGGCCGGCATCTCCATCGGGGGTAGAGGGATCACGTTCGACTCGTACGCCATGCGCGAGTAGGTCTCGAAGCGGACGCGCGCCTGGGGCACCTGCATCTGCTTGCCGACCGTCGCCGTGCAACCCGTCTCCGCGATGACAAGCGGCAACAGGTCGTCGAAGTTGTCGCGCATCGCGTCGGCGACCGCCTGGAGGAGGTTCGCGCGCACCTCGGGCGTGGTCTGCGACCAGGCCGGGAACGCGTCCCGAGCCGCCCGGGCCGCGTCGAGCGCCTGCTGCTCCGACGCCTCGGGGGCGATCCCGACGACTTCTTCGGTCGCGGGGTTGACGATCTCGTAGCCGCCGTCGGCGCCGTCGACCCAGTCCCCGCCGATCAAGAGCTGAGGTGTTGCCATGGGCGGAACTGTAACGCGTTCTATTTCGGCGAGCTAGCTCCCCGAACCCTCGGCGAGCTCAGGAGTCGAGGTTGAGGTGCAGCATCTCGATCGCGTTGGTGCGGCAGATCTTGTCGACCTGCTCCTGGGTGAGATCCTTCATGATCTCCTCCGCCACCTTCTTCGTGTGCGGCCACGTCGAGTCGCTGTGCGGGTAGTCGGTCTCGAAGGTCACGTTGTCGACGCCGACCGCGTCGAGGTTCTTCAGGCCGTGCGCGTCGTCGAAGAAACAGCCGTACACGTGCTCGTAGTAGTACTCCGACGGCGGGCGCATGACCTTGTCGGCCACGCCGCCCCAACCCCGGTTGTCCTCCCAGACCGCGTCGGCGCGCTCGAGGACATACGGGATCCAACCGATCTGGCCCTCGCTGTAGGCGATCTTCAGTCGCGGGAACTTCTCGAACAGTCCCGACATCAACCAGTCGGTGAGCGACATCGCCGCGTTCATGTAGGTGAGGGTGCTGCCGACCGCGGCGGGCGCGTCGGCCGAGGTCGACGGCATCTTCGACGACGAGCCGATGTGCATGCACACGACGGTGTCGGTCTCTTCGCACGCCTGCAGGAATGGATCCCAGAAACCGTCCTTGTCGTGCATCGACGGCAGGCCGAGGAACGCGGGGATCTCCGAGAACGTCACCGCGTGATTGCCCCGCGCCGCGTTGCGCCGCACCTCGGCGGCCGCGAGGTTCGGGTCCCAGAGCTGCACGATGATCAACGGGATGAGTCGGTCCTTCGTACCCGCGCACCACTCCTCGACCATCCAGTCGTTGTACGCCTTCACGCAGAGGTCGCCGAGCTCTTTGTCCTTGCGCTCGGTGAAGGTCTGCCCGCAAAAGCGCGGGAAGCTCGGGAACGCGAGCGACGCCTCGACGTGGTTCACGTCCATGTCCTCGAGCCGCGCCTTTTGGTCCCAGCAGCCCTTGCGCATGTCGTCCATCGTGATCGGGCTCACGGTGATCTCGTCGCGCGGGTATCCCGCGGCGGCCGACAGCCGGGTCAGCGGGTACTGGAGGTCTTCGACGAGCCACCAGTCGCACCACAGGCCGTCCTCGTTGTCGGCGGCGGTGTCGTAGCTGAAGACGCCCCCGACGAACTTCATGTTCTTGACCTTGCGGCGCTCGATCCGCGGTCCGACCGCCTTGAACTTCTCCGGCAGGCGGTCCTGCCAGACGTTCGGCGGCTCGATCACGTGATCGTCGACGGAGATGATGCGAGGAATCTGCGGCGCCATGGCGGCCAGGCTACATGGGCGCTTTCGGGCGGGCTCCGGGCCTCGGGCCCTCAGGCTTCAGGAGTCCACGCGGTGACGATGTCGGCGGTGGTGGTGATGGTGGCGACGAGCGCAAGCGTGTTGTCGATCACGGCTTGTGCGTAGTCGTCGGGAACGCCGGCAACGGCGTCGCGCGGCATGACCATCTGGTAACCACGGTTCACCGCGTCGAACGCGAGGTTGGTCATCCCGATGTTGACCGACACGCCGACGCCGACGATCGTCGTCGCGCCGAGATTGCGCAGGATGGAATCGAGTTGGGTGCCGGTCATCGGACCGAGGCCGTGATAACGGGCGAGCACGATGTCGCGGGCGTCGACGCCGATCTCGGCCGGCACCTGCACCGCGGGACTTCCGGGCGTCAGCCGGACCGGCGACTTCTTCACGCCCGCGAAGAGGCGCGCGTTGTGATTGGCGCCCCGGCCGTCGGCGCGCGTCTCGGCCGTGCAGTGCACCACCGTGATCCCCGCGGCGCGCGCCGCCTGCGCGAGGCGCGCGCAGTTCCCGATCAGGTCGACGGCGGCTGCGGCTTCGGAGAGGGCGGGCAACGCCGAGGGCGTACCGGCCACACCGTTCTGCACCTCCTGCAGCACGAGCGCGGTGTGCTCCGGCGCGACGAGCGCGCGCAGGTCGAGCGGCATCGGGCTACTCCTCGACGAAGCCGG
>JAODBI010000223.1 GCA_025463875.1 Actinomycetes bacterium | reverse complement strand
GCCGACGTACCCGGCTTCATGATCGGTTCGGCCGTCGAGCGGGCCGGCATCATCCGTCACGGCGCCAAGATGATCACCGCGGTCGCGGAGGCGACGGTGCCGAAGTTGTCGGTCATCGTGCGTAAGGCGTACGGCGCGGGTCTCTACGCGATGTGCGGGCCGGCCTTCGATCCCGACGCCTGCCTCGCGCTGCCCACCGCCCAGATCGCGGTCATGGGTCCCGACCCCGCGGTGAACGCGGTGTTCTACAACCGCATCCACGCGATCGAGGATCCCGACGAGCGCGCCGCGTTCGTGGCGAAGCACAAGGCCGAGTACGAAGAGGACGTCGACCTCGTGCACCTCGCGGCCGAGCTCGTCGTCGACGCCGTCGTGCAACCCGAAGACCTGCGCACCGAGCTCGTCCGGAGGCTCGGTCTGGCCGAGACCAGGGTCCGCGATGACGCGGTGAAGCGCCACGGCGTGCCGCCCGTCTAGATCGGTACACTGCTCGCGGCTACGGGCTGTAGCGCAGTTCGGTTAGCGCGCTTGACTGGGGGTCAAGAGGTCGCGGGTTCGAATCCCGCCAGCCCGACTCATTAGGCCAGCTCAGAGGCATAGGTTCTGGTCTCGGAGTCGTCGCACCTCACCCGCTACCTAAGAAGTGAGGAAGCGCGCATTGCGGTTCCGCCTGTGCGACTCCGCCGGTCGCGGCCAGGCTGACTTTTCGGGTAGCCACAGGCTGCGACGGATGCTCGCGAACCGTCGCGAAGGCGGTCGCAGACGCGGCGAAGGCCGCGACGCCTTCCGAGCAGGCGGCGATCGACAAGATCGCGACCCTTGTACAGCCGAGCAGTAGCCGATTCGCGCAACGGTCGCGCTCGGCCGCGTAGGGATCGGGCGCGGCCTCTTCCCCGTGCCTAGTTGCCCGGTAACGCGATCTGGGCAACCTCTGCGCGCTTCAGGTTCGTGACCGCGGTCTCGACGGGGACTGACGGAGCGCTGCTTCGATGACGATGCTCATCGGGATTCGAGGTGGATACGACCGCCTGTGAGTTGTGTGAGCCGCGCTCTTGCGCCGCCCTCGTGGTCGGCAACCATGAAGACGAAGTCGGCGATCATTGCATCGATGCGTGCAAGGTCGGGATCGGTCGTGAACGTGCCGAGATGTGTGCCCCGGTCGATCGTGACGAGCGATGCAGCTGCCGGCACGTGTTCGTACAGCGCGAGAGTGTGGCCGAGCGGATTGATCTCGTCGGCGGTCCCCGTCATGGCGAGCAAGACGGGCGGCTGCCCGAATCGAAACGCGTTCGTCATCGGTACGTTGTCGGGTGAGAGCGCAACGACCGCGCGTATGGGCACGGCGGAACACGTTGCTGTGTATCCCGCCCACGCGGCCGCGGTCGCGCCGTCGGAGTGCCCGCCGACGATGAGCGGGGCGTGGAGCAACGCGTGTCGTAGCGCGGCCGGAGGATGGTTTTCCAACGATGCGGCCACGAACTCCATGTCGCAGGGTTCGCTGACCAGATCGGATTCGATGGCAGGGCCCGGATACGCAGTGCTCTCGCCCGGGAACTCCGGGGCAGCGACGATCAAGCCGGCGCGCGTGAGGTCGTCGAGCATCACCGAGTAGGTCGCTGCCGATACGGCGTACCCATGCGCAAATACGATCAGCGGCAGTCGGCCGGGCGCGACCTGTCCGTTCGGCGTGATTGGCCATCGCAGCGTCGTGCGCAGCGCGCGCCCTGAATGAGGTCGACTCGTGCCGCGCGCCGGAGACGTCCGGGTCGAGTCGTAGAGCTCCAACGTCACTTCGCGCACCGACCACGGCGGACCGCTCGCCGGCGTCGTGACGGTGGTTGGCGCAACCGTCGTGGGACTCGTCGCGGCGGAGACGCCCGCGGACGAGGTGGTATCACCACTTCGTGTCGAGGATGGTGTCGCCCGCGGCGTTGGCAGGGAATCGTGGGTTGAGACCACCGCACTCGGCCGAGCCGGCGAACGTCCGCCTCGACGAACCACGATCACGATGGCGGCGACGACTACGAGCACGGCGAGCAGCGCGGCGAACCGGCGGCGCCTGCTCACCGCGCGCGGCGCGGTCACTTGGCGAACACGGCGATGAAGTCACGTCCGCTCGGGTGGAGGTAGCGCGTCGGATCGAAGTTCATCGTCGGTAACAGGTTGGTGCCCACGATCGTTTGGGACGGCGATCCGATGGTCCTGGTGAAGGTGGAGAAGCTGACCACCCGATTGATGTCGAGTTGCATCGCGCGCACGGAGCCGGCCGCCAACAAGAGGTGGGCGAGGTCAGCAGGCAACAGGCTCGCGCCGACCGCGTAGATGAGGTGACCCTTGGCGTCCATGCCGATACCGGAGCGCCATGTCGTCGTGCCGCCCCCGAACACCGCTCCCCACGACTGGGGCGAGAGGTCGCTTGCAACGTTGCCACCGTCGACGAGGAGTCTCAGGTTTTGGCGGACAGCGACCAGGTGGGCGCTTGCGGTTGCGTCGCGACCCCACTCCCCGACGAAGGCTGTCCCGTCACCGCGGATGATGAGCGAGGCGGCGTCATCACGCAGGGGAATGCCGGTTTGGCCGTACGCGAACCACCCGCCTTCGGACGCGTTCACCATGAACCCCCCGTTGAACGTTGCCAGCAACCCAGGTTGCAGGGCGGGCTGAACGGCACCGCTGTAGAGGAATGTGCCCGGAGGCTGACGGGCACCGGCGTAGAGCCGGAAGACGACCCGATTTGTGTCGATCCAGGCCAGCCCGGCAGTGGGCAAGCCGGCCCGCGCGCGCAAGATGGTCGTGTAGATCGCGGGCTCGCCGCCGACGGGCCCGGCGCTCGCGATCCAGCGCCCCTCGCCGGCGATCGCCTGCGATGGCGGGGCGATATCGGCGGGACGGGCGGTGACGTGGCAGATCCCGGGCTCGCCCAAGCCGGCCAGGCCGACGATCGTCCCGGGGCGCTTCGAGCCCTTGAACGCGCTCTCGCGCGGAGCGTCTCCGAACGCGAGGACGCTCCCGTCCGCCCGCGCGAGCCAGTAGCCGTTGCCGGTCGGGGTGGTCCCGATTGCCACGATCGGTCGAGCTGCCGCCGACGCGAGGGCTGAGCCGTAGAAGCGGGCGTCACCGAAAACGAAGACCCTCCCGTCCGCCGCGACCACTCGGTAGCCGTTCCCGGACGGCGACGGCGCCATTCCGACAATCGGAGCGCGGACCGAACGCGCCGAGCCGTAGTAGCGGGCGTCACCGAACCCGGAGACCCCCCCATCCGCGCCGACGAGCCAATAACCCCGCCCTCTCGGTGTCGCTGCGATCCCGACGACGGGCGGGTTCGGAGATCGACCGCCGATCGAGCTGTACGCGTGGCCGTCGCCGAACCCGAATACCGTTCCGTTCGCCGTCACGAGCCAGTAGCCGCGCCCCGTCGGTGTTGTCGTCATACCGACAATCGGGCGCGAAGGCAGCGCGGCGCCCGCCGAGCCGTAGTAGTGGGCATCGCCGAACGCGAAGATCCCGCCATCCGCCGCCACGAGCCAGTAGCCGCGCCCCGACGGTGTCGAACTCATGCACACCAACGCACGGTTAAGCGACCCAACGTGTGAGCCGTATCCGACGGCGGCCCCGAACGGGAAGATCTGTCCGTTGTCGCTCATGAGCCAGTAGCCCCGGCGCGGAGGCGCGGCAGTCGTATCCGTCGGACGCCGGGCCGGCGGCTCTCGCACCTTGGAGTGCCCTCCGCTGCAGCTCGCCAACAGCGCCGCAGCCAACATCCACAGCAAAACCGATGCGCCGGCGGGTCGGTATCGGCGGCCGGCCGGCCCCGGTAGTCGTCCCGATCGTTCCGCGGTCCACGCAACGTCGGCCGCCGTCATTGCGGCTCCCACTCGTTTGAAGACGCGAACCTAGCGGCTACGTCGCCCGACCCGCGGTCGGCGTCGGAGAGCATCGCGACGGCCGTGCCGGCCACCAAAGGCTCCCGCCGCACCGAATCGGGTGAGCGTCTGGGCGTAGCGTGACCGCGTCTTGTCCGCAACGACGTCGAAGTGGAGTGAGTCTGTTCGTGCGACGGTCGCGTGTGTTGCGTTGGTTGTCGCCGGTCCTCGTCGTTGGATTGCTGTTCGGAATTGCTCGGGCTCGGGCCGAGGGACCGCGCCGCGCGACCGTTCCCGCGCGCACTACGACCGAGGTCGTGGCGATGGTGGGAGCGGCGCTCGGCAAGCCGCGGTCCGGCTCGTTCACGCTGAGCACCAACCTGGGGCTCGGGAGTATCGCGGCCTCGGCGAGCGGCAACCAGCTCGTATCGCTTGCTGGTGGTTCGAGCCTCGCGAAGATGTGGGCGGATGGTCGCGGAAGCAGTCGTGTCGCGTTGTTGCAACCGCTGCAGGAGACCGATTGGATCCGTACCAGCGCCGGCACGTGGGTGTGGCAGAGCTCCTCGACGCAAGCCGCGCACGTTCCGGGCGCGAGCGCGCTGAACATTCCCGCGCTTGGCGCGATCACATCGTTGGTCGGTCAGACGAGCGTCGAACCTCCGGACGCCCTCGCGAGCCGTCTTCTGTCGCTGTCGCATCAGTCGGGATTGTCGCTGGGCCCGTCGGACTACGTTGCGGGCCGGCGCGCGTACGAATTGATCATGGTGCCGCGCTCGGGCGTGTCGTTGATCACGCACGTGAACATCGCGGTGGACGCGAGCACGGGCCTACCGCTTCGGGTCTCCGAGTACGTGCGCGGGCAGGGCAGCACGATCGTCGACGACGGCTTCCAGTCGGTCTCGTATTCCGCGCCGGCCGCTTCGAACTTCACGTTTCGTCCGCCCGCGAACGCCCGGGTGCTCCAGGCGCCGACACTGGGGGCTGCCCTCGAGCCGGCTCGACGCACCGATCGAGCCCGACGGCGACCTGCTCGCGATCGTGAGGGGGGAGACCCGGGCGGGTTCGCAGGATCGACGTCGATTCACATTGTCGGCACCGGCTGGGACGAAGTCGTCGTCGCCACAGGAGTTCCGGACTTCGGTCTGGGCGACCTCTTCGGAGCCTCGACCAGCGTGTCCGGCGCGTTCGGTCACGGGCTACTGGCTCGCACCTCGGCGTTGAGCGTGTTGTTCCTCGATGACGGACGTCTTGCCGCCGGGGTCGTCACGCCCGCCCGGCTCGAGGCGGCGCTCTCGTGATGCAAACCGACCCCATGAACCTCGCGCCGGACGCCCCCGCCGACGACGCGCTCGCGATCCGGACCACCGGGCTGACCAAGCGCTTCGGGGGCACGGCGGTGGTCGACGATCTCAATCTTCAAGTTCCCACCGGCAGCGTGTTCGGATTTCTCGGACCGAACGGCTCCGGCAAGACCACGACGATCCGCATGTTGTTGGGTCTTGTGAACCCCTCCGCGGGATCGGTGCGGCTGCTCGGTCGGTCGATGCCCGAGGCCGCAAACCGGGTTTTGCCGAACGTGGGCACGCTCGTCGAAGGCCCCGCGTTCTATCCGTGGCTGAGCGGACGACGAAATCTCACGCGCATCGACGCGGCCGGGCCCGATCCCCTGCGTACGACGCGCGCCGACCGTGTGGACGCGGCGTTGGCACAGGTCGGTCTGAGCGCGGCGGCGGACAAGCGATACCGCGCGTATTCGCTGGGAATGCGTCAGCGCCTCGGTTTGGCCGCCGCGTTGTTGCGGCCTCGCTCGCTCCTGATTCTCGACGAACCGACCAACGGTATGGATCCGCAGGGCACACGCGAGATCCGCAACCTCATCCGGGCCGTGGCCGCTGATGGTGCCACGGTCTTGTTGTGCAGCCACTTGCTCAGTGAGGTCGAGCAGGTGTGTACCCACGCCGCCATCATCACGCTTGGGCGGCTCGTCGCGCAGGGACCGCTCGAATCGCTGCGGGAGACGACGACGACCCGGGTGACGGTTGAGACCGACGACACGGAACGTGCCGCCGCTGTGCTCGAGCGGCTCGGGTTGATGCAGATCGCCGTCGCGGGCGCGCTGGTTTCGGCCGCCCTGGACAGTCAACGGCCCGAAGACTGCTGCAAGGCGCTGGTGCTCGCCGATGTCGGCGTTCGCAGCTTCGTGTCGCGAAGACCGAGCCTCGAAGACACGTACGTCGAACTCACCGGAGAAGGCTTCGATGTGGCGCGCTGAACTCGCACTCCTGTTCCGTCGCACTCGTACACAGGCGTTGCTCGGAGTACTCGCGCTGGTTCCGATCGTGGTCGCTTCCGCCGTGCGGTTCTCGGGCGGCGGCGCCCAACCCGGCGAAGGGCCCCAATTTCTCGACCAGCTCACACACAACGGGGTGTTCGCTGCGCTCGTGGGGCTGACCGTCACGTTGCCGTTCTTCCTCCCGCTTGCGGTCGCGGTTGTCGCCGGCGACGCCATCGCAGGTGAAGCCAATCTCGGGACGCTGCGGTATCTCCTCACGCGCCCCTACGGGCGCACACGCCTGCTTCTCCACAAAGGCGCCGTCCTCGTCGCGTTCTGCGTCATCGCAACCTGCGTCGTGGCCATCGCCGGCATCATCGCGGGCGCGATCCTCTTCCCGATCGGTCCCGTGACCACGCTCTCAGGAACAACGCTCAGCCTCACCGCCGGAACCATCCGAATCTTCGCGGCCGCGGCTGTCGTCGGCGGGTCGCTCCTCGGCCTCGCTGCCATCGGATTGTTCATCTCAACACTCACCGACGCGCCCGTCGGTGCCATGGCCGCGACCGCCGGCATCGCTGTACTGAGCGGCGTTCTCGACGCCATCCCCCAACTCCACGCAATACACCCTTGGCTTCTCACCCACTACTGGCTCACATTCGGCGATCTGCTGCGATCTCCCGTCCGATGGACCGCTATCACCAAGAACCTCTTGCTCCAGGCCGGATACATGCTCGTCTTCATCACCGCGGCGTGGGCGCGCTTCACAACCAAAGACGTGCTCGCGTAAAGGGACGCAGAACCCTCGCGCGACGCTCGAGAGGACAGGTCGAGACGAGCAGAACCGACGCCCTACTTCCTCGCGAAGCATCGTGAAGCAAGCCCGCGCCGCTTCCATAGCTGCCAACCTTTCCTCGAGTCGGCTCTCCCAGGAAGCGTGCTGTCGCGGCGCCGACGAGCATTCAGACCTTCGTCGCCCGCGTTCAGGCGTCCGCCACCCCGACCTCTTCGAGCCTGCGACTCGACGGTCGTCTGCACGCGCCAGCACTGGCAAGCGCTAGACGGGCAAGGTACGGCCGCGGGCGCGCGATAGCGGACGTCGACGGACGCCAGCGAACCTCTCCGTCCAGACGGCGGCGAGTGCGGACGTCAGCGCCTATCGGTGAACGTCGGTCGCGCGGCTTGGGAAACCGATGCTCTGCGGGGGACAGAGGTTCGGCGGTTCGGCGCGCTCGAACGGTGTGGATCTCGCGGCGCGCGCTGTTACCTAAGAAACGTAGCGAGACGTAGTGAGACAACGGCTCCGGCGGCTGTCGCGAATCGCCTGGTCGGCGGGCAGCGTGAGACCAGGTGAGACGGAGTGGGATGTTTGGGCGGTAGCTGGGGTCAAGAAGTCGCGGGTTCGAATCCCGCCAGCCCGACTACATATGTCCTTGTCAACGGCCCAGGTACCGCCCGCCGTGGGGTACTACCTCAGCATGTACCTAAGGGGCGCAGTTTCGGGACGACGGTGCTGGACGACGAGGTATTCGCGTTGGTTCGTAGCGGGGAGGCGCACCTGGGTGGGTGCCAGATGATCACGACCGGTTGAGGTATCGATGTTGGGTCTCGCCGACGGCGAGGTCTTGAGCATTGACGTAAACGCTGGCAGCGCCTGATGCGAGTAGTAGTTGTGAGTTCGATCGCTGTGGATGCCGCGGACCGCTGTGGCGACACGCCCGACGGTGGCCGTTCATAGGTTCGCGGCCGATGGTGGAGGTGCCGAGCAGCTTTGACGTCTTCTACGAGACGCACCGCAAGCGTGCGCTCAGGTTGGCGATCGCGTTGTGTGGTGAGTCGGCGAGAGGCGAAGAGATCGTCCAGGACGCGTTCGTGTCGGCGTTCGCTGCGTGGGCGCGTATTTCGGATTACGACCGGCCGGATGCGTGGCTGATGCGGGTCGTGGCCAACCGTTCGATCTCTGTCCGTCGCCGAGTGCGAACTGAATCGAAACTCGTTGCCCGGTTGGCCGCGTTGGAGCCGCGCCTTCCGGGGGTACCTGACGCGGCATCGGAGGATGCGATGTTCATCGCGCAGTTAGTGTGCATCCTTCCGAAACGCCAGGCTCAGTGCCTGGCGCTGAGGTACGTGGACGAGCAGTCGTCGGACGAGATCGCGGCAAGTCTCGGGATCTCGGCGTCCACCGTTCGTGTTCACCTGCATCGCGCGCTGCAGACCATTGAAGCAGCGATGAGTCGAAGGCAGAGTGCACATGAGTGACGTCGAGTTCGCTGTTCGGTCGTGGGCTGAAGAAGTCAACGCCAGATCTGAGGCGAGTCACCCCATACCCCTCCAGGTGCTGGCGAGTCGAGGTATGCGCCGACGTCGGCGGAGACGCGTCGGTCTGGCGGCAACCGCGCTCCTCGCAGCGGCGCTGATTGTCGGCGCCACGGCTGGCGGACTCGGGGGCGGTCGCTCCAAAGTTCAAGTACGCACAACACCGACGCCGTCGAGGGTGGGAAATCGGTTCGTGCCGGCCGCTTCGACCTTGCCCGGAGGCGACGAGCGGCTGCTGGTTCCCTTCCTCGATGGCGAGACGGTGACCATGTCGTATCCGACGGACCTCAACATCGCTGCACTAGGCATGAACGCCAGCGTGGAGATCGCATGGTCGGGCACATCCGCAACGCCGCATGGTTGCTGCCAGCCGAATGCCTTTACGAGCTACACCGACATGCGCACGCAGTTCGGTGCCACCAAGCCGATCAGCGTCTTCTCCCATACGCCCTCGGGCGAAGTCGACTTGATGTCAGGCGACACGTTCGGATCACCCCACGAAACGTTCCTCGTGTTCACGTTCGGGAAGTGGCTGTTGGAGGTCCCCGACGCCGGATACCTCGGCGCACGCAACATCTCGACTCTGGCAGCGAACCTTTCCGGATCCGTGGACGCGCAGGGATATCTGCACCTCTCGATCCGCAAACCACTCACCGCGCTGCTGCACCCCTCGATCGTCTTCGGAGGGGAAACCGCGCATAGTGCACAAATCGAAGTGACACCGCGATCGTGCACCGCAGGCTCGTTGGAACCTTTCCAACAAGGCGACGGCGAACACGGG
>JAODBI010000211.1 GCA_025463875.1 Actinomycetes bacterium | reverse complement strand
CCCCGCACGCGCGTGCTCCACCAGCGCCGCAAGGGTGTCGAGCTCGTCGGTCCGCCCGATCAGCCCAGGTTCGTCGGAGAAATGGCTCGGCATGGGCGTGGGTGGGACGGCGACCTTCGCAATGTATCGCGCCATCATTTGAATCGAGTCGTCGTCCAAGCCCGCGTTGCCTCGACAAACGTGGCGCGGTCGCGGCGTCTCTGGTCGATACCTCGTTGACGTCGAACGACACCCTTCATTCCGTGGCCCGATGCAGCCCGGAGAAATTCGAGCGGCGCTCGAGCGCTTCGGAGTTGCTCGGCGCGCGCATTGCCGGTGACGTCGAGTGTCGTTCGCAGCGCGGTCGGTGCTGCGACGCGTGGGGGAGCCCGACGAGCTGTTTCGGACTGTCGAAAGCGAGCTCGGACGATGAACACGACGATCGGTGAGCTCGCCTCGCTGGTGCGATCCAAGAACGCCGGGCCGTTCTGGATCACCATCGACATCTTCCTGCCGAACGCCGCCGCGTACGACCGCGCCGCGACCTCGCCCGTCACCGACGTCGACGTCATCGCCCATCGCTATGCCGTCGAACCGTCGGGTGTCCGCGTCTTTCTGCTCCCCGAGCTCCAGGCGATCAAGATCTCGTTTCCCCGGCCCACTCTCCAGGGAGCGCGAGACGATCGCGACATGCACGCGGGCCAGCAGTACGTTCCAATGCTCGACCTTCCGGTCGCGTAAGCGCGTCTCCCAAGCGAATCGCGATTCGGGATTTCTCGTACGAAGCGGACGATTACGGGTTTCAGCGGATGCGACCAGCCGTGCGCATCGTCGTAGATCGGGAATTCCGTGTGGGGCTGCGCTACTCCTGCTTGCCGAGCAAGTCGCCATCAGATGCAACGACGGAGCCTTCCGTCGAGTCGCGCCGCATGCGTTCGACGGAGAACACGACGCCGTACACCGACAACAGGGCCCAGAGGGGCACCCACATCACGAAGTACCGCAGGTTGTAGAACGCCAGGTCTCGCCCGGTTCCGGCCCAGAACGACAGATAGAACGCCGATCCCACGACCGAGACGCCCGCCGCAACTGCATAGAGCAGTCGACCCGGACGTCGTTCCCGGAACAGTGCGAACAATCCGACCGGCGCGAACACCGCCCAGGGAAACGCGGCCAACATCGGCCGACCCTGCGTGCGCGCGCCGTTGTACTCGCCCGTCACGAAGTCCTCGACGAACGAGCGCGGTGCGCGGCCCGGGTCGAAAGCGCCGAGGCTCTGATCGCTGGCGTTCGTGCCGTCGCGCTCATGATGCGCGTACGGGGTGGTCAACGGACTCCCGAACACGACGGCGTGGCTCCAGAGCACCGGAATCGCCAGGGCGAGCGTCAGCGCCGCCGCGCCGAGCAGTGGGCGTAGCGCACGCGGGCGGCGCGACAACAATCCGACAGTGCCGATCGCGGCGGGAAACACGGCGTCGACGTAGCGGGCGGCAAAGCACACGCCGACCGCGACACCGAGCGCGACCCCGTGACCGACAGGATGTTCGTCCGGATCGGTAGCAACCAGCAGCGCGACGAGGATCGCGAGCGTTGTCACCGACGTGTTCCAGGGCAGCACGGTGAAATCGAGGAGCGGAGTCGCGAACGCGAGCGCGCCCGCCGCGAGAAGCCCGAACGCGAGCGATCGCAGGCGTGTGCCGAGGATGAAGACGATCACTATTTCGGCCACGAAGATCAATGCGTCGGGGAGAGCGAACGGGTCGGAACGCATCCCGACGAACGTTGTCGGGACGGCAAGCAATGGGTAGCCGAGGCCGTACGAGTAGTCGTAGAGCGGACGCCGGCGCGCGTCGTATGACGGCTGGGGGTGTCGCTTGTCGTAGTTGTAGTCGATGCCCGGGAGCACTCCGTCGCGCAGGGCCCGCGCCTCGAGGCGGTAGTTCAGCTGATCGGCCCACCCGTAGTAACCCTCGGCCGACGTACGACCGGGACGTGCCGGCGACGTGTAGTACGCCGCCCCGAACGCGAAGAGCGCGGCGCACCCGACGATCAGGAGGACGCGCCGGTCCCGCACGCGCACATCCTCCAATGGACACCCTTCTCATGAGCGACCAACGCTTGATCTTGCGTGTCGTCAGCCATCGCACAAGAAGTGACGCGCTGTGGGCACCAAAGGTTCCGGCTCCGGGGACAACTGGCCACTCGTACCGTGCACTGACGGATGCGAGCGCGGCCCTTGCCGACGACACTGCTTTTGTGCAACGTGGACTCGTAGTGCCAGCGACCAAGGATCGGAGATCGCCGTGACCGTCAGCTTCAAGTCCGACATCGTGCCGCTCTTCACGAGCATGGACATCGAACACATGAGCGCTCTGGGAGCCCGGCTCGACGACTACTCGTTCATGAGCCGGCCCGGCACCGCGAGCCTTGTCTACGAGCAGGTTTCCAGCGGAAAGATGCCGCCGAGCACCAGCGGTGAGCAACGCTGGTCGGAGGGTAACGTCCAGCTGTTCAGGGCGTGGATGGACGGCGGCTATCAGCCGTAGCCCGGCACACTCCATCCAGCGCCGTGGCCATCCGGTCGAACGCAACCGTTTCAGGGATTCGAAGAGGCCGTCCGTTCGGCTGCTGCTACGCGCGCGTCGTACGCCGCGCGCGCCGCGACGATCTCGTTGCCGTGCTTGCCGGCCCACGCGACGAGTGCCTGGATCGTGTCGAGCAAAGTGGACCCGAGCTCCGTGAGCTCGTAGTCAACTCGCGGCGGGACGACGGGAAACACCGTTCGCGTGACGAGACCCTCGCGTTCGAGTTGACGCAGCGTGAGCGTGAGCATGCGCTGGCTGATCCCGTCGATCTCGCGGCGCAACTCGCTGAACCGGCGCGTGCAGTCGGCAAGCAGGCAGATGACCATCAGCGACCACTTGTCACCGATCCGGTCGAGGATCGTGCGCACCTCGCACTCGGGATCGTCGGGGTCGGTATGGCGCATGTGCCTCTGTGACTTCGAAGTGCCGTCTTTCATTGCCCTTGATGGTCCCGCATCATGCGGTCAGTTACAAGAGAGAACTGAGGACTTGTCATGAACCAAGAGCGGGAGTCGCGGCCGACGGTCG
>JAODBI010000197.1 GCA_025463875.1 Actinomycetes bacterium | reverse complement strand
GACGAGACGCTGCGCGCGACCGCGAGCGCGGTGCCGGGTAACGATCGCACGAAACCCGGGTCCCGCATTCCGCGCGCCTGCGCGTCGAACGCGCCGCGCGCGCCGAAGTCGCGGTCGTCGTCGACCGGCCGGTACAGATCGTCAGGACGACCGGGCCGCGCGGGCCGATCGGTCTGCTGGGACTGCACGCCCGTCCGCGCGGCGCGTTGCATACCCGGGTGCCGCCTCGCTCCAACCGGCTCGGTCAGTGGCCCGACACGGGCGAACGCCGCCTCCGCCGCCGGATCGTCCATCGGACGGCGAAGTAGGTCCCGACCGACGCGACCAGCCAGGCGCCGAACGCGGCCGCGTCGGCGACGACGAGCGCCAACCGTGCCAAGGTCTGCCACGACACGACCGCGAACGCGACGAGGGCGGCCGCTCCGATCACCGCGCCGCCCGCATCCACCTCCGCCTGCAACTTGCTCTCCTTGTCGGCGATGAGCGTCAGGCTGGCAGGCAGGATCGCCGGGAACGCGAGGAACAGACCCCCGGCCCGGTCGCCGATTCCCATACTCACGATCCCCGCGACGACCGAGACGGCGAACCCGAACGCGAACCGGATCAGAAGATCGCGCGGGCGGGTGCCGCGCAACCGGGCGCCGTCGATGCTCACCGGTTGCTCGACGGCATCCTCGAACAGACGAGCGTGCGAGCGTGCGGACACGGTCAGCGCGCCAACAGCGTGAAATACCCGCCCAACGCGACCGCGAACCACACTCCGACCGCGAGCAGCGAGCCCCGCAACGCGCCCAGGCGGTCGACGCACGGTATGGCGGCTGCGCAATACAAGATCATCGCGGCCGCGCCGACGATCATGGCGAGCGACTGTTCCCGGGCGACCGCCGTCGACCGCGTGACGGCGGTCACGGTCAGTGCACCGAGCGCGATCGAGGGCGCCGCGCCGAACAACCCCGCGAAGCTCTTCGGTCGTAGTGCTTCGGACAGAAGGGAGAACATGACGACGAGCGCGCCGCCGAGCAGACCCTTCACGGCCAGGACGACGATGTCTCCCACGTTTCCTCCAGGGCGCGACCACCACAACCGACGACAAGCGGGGTACCGCGACGATCCTGCGGGTAAACGATCGGTGACGCGTCCGTACCGGTCAGTGCGACGGGGAGAAGGTTGCCGCCGACAGGCGAAGACGCGGTTCGCTCGTGCGGTCGCGGCGCGACCGCGCCCGCGCCGCAAGGTGTTCGAGGCGGGCGAGCACCTCCTCCGGCGACAACAAGTCGGTTGCCGTGCGCGCCGGTTCCATGGCAACCGGCTCCGGCTCGATCGCGACCTCTTCTCGCATCCACGCCGGGATGGGAGCGGTCGGGACTTCGTCGAGGAGACGGGAGCGGACGAAGCCGTGATCGGGGTCTTGGCGCAGGATGCGCCGATCGCCGATCTCGCGTTCGAGGATCGCTTCGATCCAGCTGAACGCCACCGCCAAGGAGACGTATCGATTGCTCGCGTCGTCTTCGAAGGCGTCGACGAAGACTGCGATCCTCACCGCGTCGTCGGATTCCTCGAGGTCGAGCGTCTCGACCGACTCATGAGGACGATGCCGAACCTGGACCGAAAGGGTTCGGTCGTCGGGATGTACGCGAACTTGCGTGATCGTCGCGGGCCGGAGGTGCGCGCGATGCATCGTCGGTTCGCTGCCGAGCGCCGGGACCGGCAACGCGTCGACGCGCGTGACCTCGTACGCCGCGGCACCGAGTCGCTGCGCGAGCTGACCCGCGACTTCGCGTGGGATGGCCGTGTCGGTGATGTCGATGTACACGTCGACCGTGGTCGCCCCGGCGAACGCGGAGACAATCCGGGCATCGCCGATCGTGCAGCGCTCCAGAGCCGAGATCAGCTGCTGACGATCTTCCGAGTCGTCCATCGAGAACGCGACCCGATACATCTCACTCACGATACCCACATACGGGACCCAACAGGAGTTCCCAGAAGTACTCAATCGTCGAACCGTCGGCCCATTCGGTACAAACGCGGCACATAGAGACGGCATGCGGTCGCGCGACGGCGAGCACGTCGCCTCGCGACAACTTCCGTCGACATGGCTCAGTGGCGGGAGGCAGCTGTGTCGAACCAATCGACGGCGGCGCGCGCTGCCCGTCCACGTGTCGGCAGCGAGACGACGCGCGTGTGCTTCGTTACGAATGCTCACACCACCCAGGAGCAACGGCGCGGCGCTCGACGTCCTGATCGCGTCGAACGTTCGCGCGATCTGTGCGTCGGCAGGACATCGCCTCAGCGCCCTCGCGACGCGGCTACGACGCGGCCGGCGCGCCCGGGCGCGCGTAGCGCAGGAACAGGTATCCCGGTGCGTCGAGGAAACCGTGGACGAAGTCCCACGGTGCGGGGTCGGCGTCGGGGCCGTGCACGATGCGCGGTGACCGACCGCCGAGGACACGCGGTGCGATCGTGAGAAAGAGCTCGTCGACGAGACCTTGCGCCACCATCAGGCCGGCGAGCGTCGGACCGCCTTCCATCATCACGACCTTCCCGGCAAGCATCGCCACGACGCTCGCGAGATCGACCCGGCGGGCGCGGCCCGACCGGAGCGTCCGCACGCCTTCCGGTGCAGGTCCCGCGTCCTCGGGGAGCACCAGCGTCACGCGGTCGCAGGCGAACAGGTCGGGATCGCCCGAGATGTCGGGCGTAGGCGCGACGACGAACATCTGCAGATCGCCGGTCGGCGCGTGGTAGTGCTCGGCCACGGCGGTACTCATCCCGACCAACACCGCATCGGCCCGCCCCCGCAGCGCGGCGAACAGCGCCTTGTCGTCGGGATTCCCGAGCGCACCCGAGAGGCCGGATACATCCGAGGCCCCGTCGGACGAGGCGATCATGTTCAAGCGCACGAACGCGCGGTTCTCGGGGCGCCGCTCCGGCACCGTCACATGTTCTGCGACGCATTCGGGGGAGGCGAACTCGGCTTCGATCGAGAACCGCATCGCGCAACGCTATCGACCGGTCACGGCGAGGACGCATCGGTCGACCGGTGATCGGCAGCGGCGTGAGTGCGGACACTCTCCTACCAGCCGCCCGTCAGCCGATGACAATCAGCACGAGGCCGGCGAGCGCGAAGAGCAGACCGATCCGTTGTGCGGAGTGCAGCCGTTCGCCGAGCACGAACCGGGCCAGGATGACGGTCGCCGCGGGCGCGAGCGCGGCGAGCGGCGATACCACGACGACGAGTCCTTCCCGCACGGCGAGCAGCAACAGCGAGGTCGCGGTCACGTCGAGGACTCCGGCACCGAGCGCGAACAGCCGATCCGCACCGCGCGGAAATTGCAAGGGGACCCGGCGGCGCGCGACGACGACCAACAGCAGCGCGACCAACACGAACGCCGCGGTGCGCGCCGCGAGCACCGGCCACAGACCCGACGTGGTCGACGTCTGCAGGTACAGCACCAACGACGCACCGAGACAAGCGCCCGAGCCCAACGACCATGCGATGCCCGAAGCGTTGGGCATACCCGCCCGTTCCTCGGCTTGCTGACGCGAGATGAGCACGCCGGCCACGACCGCGAGCACCACACCGAACACGACGACCAGCGACGGGCGCTCCCCGTTGGCCACTCCCCAGGCGACCGGTAGCACCGCGCTCACGAGCGCCGTCAGCGGCGCGACCACGCCCATGCGGCCGACCGCAAGTCCCTGGTACAGCAATCCGATACCGACGATGCTGACCGAACCGGCGAGCGCGCCGAAGACGATGTCGTGCACCCCGAGGCGCGCGCTCACGAACAGACACACGACGATCGCGCCCAGGACCGCGGCCACCTGCGCGGCCATCAGTACGGTCAACGTCGGAGCGCGCCGCGACGCGCGTCCTCCGAGGAAGTCGCCGGAACCGAAGCTCGCGGCGACGAGCACCCCGAGCAAGACGGCCACGGGCGCACACTATGAGGCGTTCACCCCAGCGTGGTCGATGTCGGCAGCCCGGCCGACCCTCCCTTCCCTGTCGTCGACGAAAGCCGAAACCCGCTCTCGTCAATACGCCGGAAAGGGTCGATCCGGTTCGCAGTTCGCGCGATTACGTCCTTGCGGTCACGCTTCGGCGGGGCCGCCGCCGGTATACCGCTGCAGCTTGCGCTTCATCACTCCGGCGGCGCGCCGCGGGATCTCGACCACCGGCGAGCCGCTACGTCCGGACCAGGAGAGGAACGGACGCGTCACGACGTTGTCGGTGTCACGGCGGTAACGCACGGCCGGGGCGTCGCTGCGAAGAAAGAAGAACACGTCGAAGGCGAAATAGACAGGCCGGTCGAACTCCACGAGCGGCTTCTGCCCGTGCAGAGACTCCTCATAGAGGCCGTAACGATCGCTCCTCCCCTTCCGTTTCGTCTGATTCGGTGGCGCGGATGCGGGCAGGATCGTCGGGTCGTCCGAGTGGAACGCACGCTTCAGTGGCCGCACGGCGAAGTCGTACACACCATTGCGAGCGGCGATCGCTACGAACTCCGGTATTCGCACCGGCGCCGTATGCACTCCCGGCCAATCGGTCCAGTACTGCTTCAGTCCGAGTCCGGCGAGATAGTCGACGGATTCGAACGACGGGTGGCGGATGTACACGACGTGTGACGCGATCGCGCACGCGCGCTGGAATGCGGTCTCGACCGCCTCGAGTGACGGGAGGTGTTCCAACACGTTGTCGAACACCACGACCTTGACCGAGGGAAACGCCTGCGGATCGAGCGTGGTGAAGTCGGCCTCGTACACGGGACGCCCCGCGGCCTGGGCCTGCGCGACCTTGCTCCGATTGATGTCGACGCCGAACGGATTACCGACTCCGAACCGGCGCGCCTCGTTTTCGAGCAACCGGCCCGTGCCTGCTCCCAGGTCGAGAAGCTCGGCCCCGGCACATGCCGCCGGATCGAGATCTCGCATGTCTGCCATCGATCCTCCGCCGCGTCGACACGGAGCAGACTAGTTTCGTCAAAGGCGCGACAGTTCGTCCCGGCACCGACGGTCGCCGCCCGCAGTCGTCGTCGTCGCACCCGAGTCGGTGGAGTCACGTTCGTGGACGTCGCACGCATTCGAGGGTGACGGTCGTCAGGCCGCGACGTGTGCAATCGCCCAGATGTTGATGGCGAGCAGGATCAGGGACCAGCTGCCGGCCGCCACGAGCACTGGCCGCTTCACTCGAGAAAGCCACCCGAGCAGGTCGGCACCACCGAGGATCGCAGCCGCGAGTGCCGGAATGCCGGCGGTCAGAAGGAACCGCCCCGGGAGACCCGAGAGTCGTTGGATCGCGCCCAACACCCAGGTTGCGAGCACCACCGCCACCGCCGCGAGTCCCACGAACCGGCCTGATGTACTCATCAGCGTCCCCGTGTTGACGACGAGGCCGACGATGCCCGCCGCGCTCCCGAGGAAGAGGAGCCACAGCCAGAGTCCGCGGAGGTCGGCGTAGTTCGGGCCGGGCGCCTTCGCCATCGACGCCCACGACGACATCCATACGCTCGGGGCTTGGTGCACGCGCTTCTTCAGCAGCGACAGTGTGGGTGTCGCGACTCGAAGGTGCCCCTGGAAGGTCGATTCCGCGAGCTGCTCGTTGTCGGCGGTTGCAAGCATGTGGCGGTTTTGCAGCTCGTTGTATACATGCAGGTGGAAGGCGCCCGCGAGGAGCACGGGCAGTGCGATCGCTACGCCAACGAGTCGCAGCTTCGCACGCAGCGAGGGTGACGAGCGCAAGACGCGAACGACGTACACGACGAGCAAGAGTCCTGCGACGAGAAATCCGTTGTACCGGCCGTGCGCGGCGACGCCGACCGTCAGGCCTACGAGCGCCGCGTCGCCGAGTGTGACATGGTCACGTTGGAGGATTCGCAAGAGCAATGCGAATGCGATCGTCGCGGTCAGAATGGTGACGGCATCCGCGTTCACGTAGGCGTGGATGTATCGCAGCTGCGGCACAAGGTTCGCGGCGAGCGCGACCGCGATCACCTCGACTCGACCGCAACCACGGCACATTCGTCGTACGAGTGCGATGGTCGCAAGAAGCTGTGCGATGGCGACGAGGGTGCCGCCCAGGCGCGTGACGAACAGCCTGTGCGTAGCGATACCCAGAACGGACACGTGATCGGCGATCAGCGCGAAGGGCAAATACGGCAAGTAAGGGACGGGGGAGAAGAGGTTGTAACCGTGACCTCGGAGGGCGCCGTACTGCCACTCGTCGCGGGTCATCCATCCCAGATGGTGTACGTAATGGTCGACGACGGCGCGGTGGCTCGACTCGTCGGGCGCGTACCGCAACGTCCACGCGAACGCGATGGAGATCGCGACGAGCAGAAGTGCCGCGCCGGGCAACGCGAACTGATCGTGCCAAGTGCGCCGGTCCCTCATGTGCGCATTCGCTCGACGCTCCAGCCGTGAACCAGGACAGGGCTGCCGGACGGCTCGTCCGAACTGAACGCGATCGTGAACGGTCCCGCTCCGACGCTCGGAATCGCGAACGGCATCGTCGTCGGCGCACTCACGACGTTCCGAAGGCGAAAGGATCCAGCCGCGATCGAACGCGAATTGTGCGCCACGGCGATCCGCATGCCTGCCGGCCTACTGGGATCGAATGCCTCGATGCGTACGACGTAGCGACCGGCCGCGAGCGTGAGATGCGTCGCCAACGGTGACGACGAGGTGATCGCGCGGCTGTCGCGCAGCGGGGCGTACACGTACGGGCGCGAGATCTCTTGGCTCACCGATTCGCCTGGCGCCAGCGGGACTCGGGCGAGCACGGAGAGATCGACGACGCGCGCAAGAAACCCGCCCGACCGGAATCGCGCGCGCGTGGCTGCGTCGAGTTGAGGGGTCGATGGATCGTCGTGACCTCCGGGGGTCACGATGACGGCCGTGTCGTTCACGGCGAACTGCTGCGGCACCGGATGCTGCGCGTCGAAGAGGACGGGCGTGACATGGCTGTGCAGCAGCGTCGGGACCGCGGCGCGTTGTGCGACGGGCCAGGCGACCCGCGACAGACCTTGCCGCTGCGACCAGGCGGCGATCGCGCGCGCGGCAGGGTCATAGCGCGTCTGGTCGTGCCGAGCGACGAGGAACGCAACCCCGAAACCCACCACGACCGCGAGTACCACGACGTCGATGAGAGCGTTACGCGCTCGAGTCACGAGATACCGCCTTCGGTCGTCGACCGCGGACGCGCCGGCGGACGGAATGTACACGCCGCCGAGATTCAGAGTCTCCCACGATGCGGGCACACCGCATGCACAAAGGGCTCGGCCGACACCGGGTTGAAACATTGAGGGTGACATCCGCAGCGGGTATATTCCGCGCTGCATTGCCGACGTCGGCGCGGTACGTCGGCTCAGCCAACAAAAGTGCGGGAGCCACATGCGCCGACGTGGAACCCGAGGACAGGCGAACCGGATTGTCGGGCAGGCGCTCGCCATCATCGCACTGTCGAGCCTTGTGTTCGCGCCGCAGTCCTCGGCGGAGGCAGATGTCACGACCAACAACCGTGATGCCGCGCGCACCGGCTGGTATCCCGACCAGCCAGGTCTGTCGCCCGCGGTCGTCGGAGGCGGATCGTTCGGACAGGAATTCTCGGCTGCTGTCGACGGGCAGGTGTACGCCCAGCCCGTGCTTGCCGGCGGCACGTTGCTGGTCGCGACGCAGAACAACAAGGTCTACGGGCTGGATCCCAACACCGGCGCGCAGAAGTGGGTGCGCGCGCTGGGCACGCCTTGGAACACCGCCGACATCGGTTGTGGAGATATCAACCCGCACGTCGGCGTCATGGCCACGCCGACGATCGATTCCACGACGAACACCGCGTACCTCACCAACAAGACGTACGTGAGCGGCACGTCCGGGAACGCGATGTGGCTCATGCACGCGATGGACGTGCGCACCGGCGTCGAGCGCTCCGGTTTTCCGGTGGTGATACAGGGGCTCGCACAGAACGCGCCGACCAAGGCGTTCGTGCCAACGACGCAGTTGCAGCGTCCCGGCCTGCTGACGATGCACGGCGTCGTGTACGCGGCGTTCGGCTCGGCGTGCGACGTGTCACCGTGGCGCGGGTGGATCGCCGGCGTTTCGACTGGAGGTGCACTCAAGGCGCTCTGGACGACCGTGACCAGCAATACGAATGGCGCCGGCATCTGGCAATCGGGCTCAGGCATCGCGAGCGATGGTGACCGTCGCATGTTCGTTTCCACGGGCAACGGCGGCTTCGCGCTGACGGGCCCGACCGCCGGCACGAGCCCGCCCGGCGATCTCGGGATGGCGGTTGTTCGTTTGGCGGTCAATGCCGACGGAACCCTCGCGGCCAAGGACTTCTTCTCGCCGCGCGCTGCAACCGGGGGCGGCGACCTCGATCTCGGCTCGGGCGGTCCGGTGGTGTTGCCCGACACCTCGTTCGGCACCGCCGCGATCCCGCACCTGATGTTCGAGCAAGGCAAGGACGGCTACGCCTACCTACTGAACCGCGACAGCCTCGGCGGCTACCGGAAAGGACCCAACGGCAGCGATGCAGTCGTCGCGCGCGCCGGACCGTTCGGTGGCGTATGGGGCAAGGCCGGAGTTTGGCCGGGCAACGGCGGCTACCTCTACGTCGTCACCTCGACCGCGACCGTTGGCTCTGCGGTAGGCGGTGACGGCAATCTCCGCATCTACAAATACGGGCTCGACGGTCTGGGCAAGCCGCAGCTGACCCTCGCGGGGACCAGCAGCGACCTCTTCGGGTTCGGCTCCGGCTCGCCGGTCGTCACCTCCAACGGCACAACACCGGGGTCGGCCCTCGTCTGGACGACCTGGGAGCCGGACGAAGGCGGGACGAATGCGCAGTTGCGCGCGTACGACGCCGTTCCGGTCAACGGCAGGCCGGTGCTCCGCTGGAGCGCCCCGATCGGCACCGCGAACAAATTCTCGGTGCCGACCTTTGACGGCAATCGCGTCTACGTCGGCACACGGAACGGACGTGTCATCGCGTTCGGTCCCAAGCCGACGACGAACGTGTTCTATCCGTCCACCGGCGCGTCCCTACGCCAGACCACAACCTTCGCGGCGTCGGCCTCCTCGCCATTCGGCATCAGCAAGGTCGAAGTTCGCGCCACGGGCGGCGCCCTCAGCGACGCGGTGGTCGGCACGGCGAGCCACACGGGCTTCGGTTGGATCCTCAATTGGGATACGACGCAAGTCGCCGACGGCACCTACTCCGTGAGGAGCGTTGCGTACGACATGGCCGGCAAGAGCACTGCGAGCACCTCGATCTCCGTCGGCATCGACAACACTCCGCCGAGTACTGCGATCTTCTATCCCTCCGACGGCGCGACCCTGACGGGCAGCAGCGTCCTCGACGCGTCGGCATCCGACAATGTCGGCGTCACCGGAGTCGAAGTACACGCGACCGACGCAGCATTCAACGACCAGGTGCTCGGTGCTGCGACACTGACGCGTTACGGATGGGTCTTCGGGTGGGACACAACCACCGTGAGCAACGGCACCTACACGATGACGACGATTGCCCGCGACGCAGCCGGCAACACGACGACGAGTCAACCGATCTCAGTGGTCGTCGCGAATTAGTCGAACCCCGAGAGCCACCCGACCTGCACGCCATGAACTGCTCCGGGACACAGTCGTCGAGGACAACGTCCAGACGCGTCCGATACGGCACTGGAGGCGGCGACCACACCGTGCAGCGTCGATACGGTGCAGACTAGGTTCGCCGGGCACGCGACGGTTCTTCGGCGCATGAACGGCCGCCGCCTGCATGCCGTTCGCCCTCGCCGCATCCGAGTCAGTGGAGTCACGTTCGTGGACGTCGCACGTATTCGAGAGATCTTCGCGGTCGACGACGCCATCGTCTCCTCATTGAGCCGACCCGATCTCACGGGAACGTCGCAGGAGCGCTACCAGTCGTGGGTCCAGCATCTCGGCGGTCCTCAACAACTCGACGTCGAATACCTGCTGCCGCGTATCCATCAAGCCGTCGAGCCCTCGTGGCCGTCGTTCGTCGACAACCGTCCGGCGCCTACGCGATCCCCCGAACAGCTGCGGGCCGAGATCGAGCGCCTCGGACCTTGGTCGATTCCGTTTCCGCTCGCCGACGGTGTCACGACGATGGGCGACGACATGGTCGCCGCCGTCACCGAACACCGAATGCTGTTCCGACGTGACCTCATCGGCAAGACCGTCGCCGGTGCACTCGCCGACACCGCGGCGACTGCAACCGTTCTCGACGTCGGTTGCAACTCCGGCTTCTTCAGCATGGATCTGATCGACCGCGGCATCAGCCACGTGTCGGGCGTCGATCTTCGACCAAAGAACATCGCGCAGGCCAACTTCCTCGCCGAGCACTACGGCGTCGCCGGTGCCGACTTCCGCGTGGCCGACGTCGACGATCTCGACGACGATGCGCAATTCGACGTCGTGCTCAACCTCGGTCTGCTCTACCACGTCGTGAACCCGCTGCAGGTGATTCGCCGCACGTACGAACTGTGTCGGCGGTTCGCGATCATCGACACCGTGTGTCATCGCGAAGCGGTGTCGGGCTACTTCATCTTCGGGAACAAGGACGTCGACCTTCCCGAGGAAGGCCGCGAGACCTATGAGCTGCACCCGACCTACCGCGGCGCGATCGACACGATCCGCTACGCCGGCTTCCGCGAGGTGTACGAGGTCGTCGGCGACGCCGAGAAACCGCACGACCTGTACCGCATCGGCGGACGACGCTGCTTCCTGGCGATCAAGTAAATCAAGTCGAGCGGTCCGACGTTGTCGATCCTTGTTGCGTACGACCAGGTATCGAATTCGCCCTGTTTTGTCGGGTGTTTTGGCTGTTTGTCTGGTACGATACGAACAGATGTTCGGGTTCATGGACGGTAACTATCCCTTGACTGGACAGACTCGGCCGGGGGAGTGTCGGGCATGGCATTAGATGATGAGGTCATCCAGGCACTGCGCAA
>JAODBI010000173.1 GCA_025463875.1 Actinomycetes bacterium | reverse complement strand
TGCTCCTAGTTATGGGTCGCTCGCGCTGCGCCTCGAAGGTCGCGGTTGTCTTGGTGGTGGCGTGGGTCGATCTGGTCGGCTCCGCTGCTGCTCCTAGTTATGGGTCGCTCGCGCTGCGCCTCGAAGGTCGCGGTTGTCTTGGTGGAGGCGTGGGTCGATCTGGTCGGCTCCGCTGCCGCTCCTAGTTATGGGTCGCTCGCGCTGCGCCTCGAAGGTCGCGGTTGTCTTGGTGGCGGCGTGGGTCGATCTGGTCGGCTCCGCTGCCGCTCCTACTTATGGGTCGCTCGCGCTCCGCCTTCCGCCCGGTCGAATCCTGATCCGCAGCCGTGCAGGCGTGTCGCGTATCTGGAGCGGCTGCGCGGGCGCGACCGCCCGAGGTGCGCGGGTGGTACCACCGGCGGTACCACCACTTTTTCGACGATGAGTCGTCCCGAAGCCGGGGTTAGACGCGCAGGCGCGGGTCGGCGACGCCCTGGAGGACTTCGACCGCGGTGTTGATCACCACGTACGCGGCGCCGAGGAACAGCGTGACGCCGGCGATCGCGGGGAAGTCGAGGCGCGGAATCGCCTGGACCGTGTAGAAGCCGATGCCCGGCCACGCGAAGATCTGTTCGATGACGACGATGCCGGCGAACATGAGCCCGACCTGCAACCCGGTCATCGACAGCGAGGCGCCCAACGAGTTGCGCACAGTGTGCTTCCACAGGACGGCCGATTCGCGCAGGCCTTTGGCGCGCGCGGTGCGCACGTAGTCGGAGCGGAGGTTGCTCAGGATGCTGCTGCGCAGCACGCGCCCGATCGCGACCGCGGGTCCGATCGCGACGCACAGACCCGGGAGTATGAGGTGGCGGACTGCGTCGCGGAACACGTCGAAGCGGCCGTGGATCAGGCTGTCGATCGTGAGGAACTTGGTCGGTCCCGTCGGGTAGTCGGTGAACTTCGTGCGCCCCGTCGACGGGAGCCAACCGAGCCTTCGGTAGAACAGCAGGAGCCCGAGCAGGGCGAGCAGGAACACGGGCGCGGACGAACCCGCTACCAGCACGATGCGCAGCAACCCCGCGCCCCGGACGCGCGCCGCGGAAGCGATACCGAGGATCAGCGCGAGCACCAGTGCGATGACCATCGCGAAGATCGTCAGTTCGAGCGTGGCCGGGAGCGTGTTGCCGAGGTCGGTCGTGACCGGGTGGCGCGTGCGGAGCGAGTCCTGGAGATCGCCGTGCAAGAGCCCTTTCACGTAGTCGAAGTACTGCACCGGCAACGGGCGGTCGTAGCCCAGTCGGTGCCGCTCGGCCGCGACGATCTGCGGCTGCGCGTTCGCACCGAGCTTCACCCGCACCGGATCGGCGGGGGTGTAGCGCTGCAGGCAGAAGACCATGAACGCGAGGACGAGCAGCACGACGATCATGCCGAGCAGCCGGCTGGCGAAGAAGCGCACGGTGTCCATCGATGCTCCTTTACCGATCGCCCAGAAGGTCGCGGGCTCCGTCACCGGCGAGGTTCGCGACGACCGCGACGACGAACACGGCCAGCGCCGGGATCACGGGCACCCACCAGTGCTCGATGAGATACGTGATGCCCCGGGCGCTCATCGCACCCAGTTCCGGCGCCGGAGCGGGGGCCCCGAGGCCGAGGAACGACAAGCTCGACAGCGTGATGAGGAGTGCGCTCACGTCGAGGCTCGCGGCGACCAATGTCGAGGGCACGGCGCCGGGGAGGAGGTGGCGGAACATGAGGCGAAGCCGTCCGGCGCCCGCGAGGCGCGCGGCTTCCATATGCGGTCGCGATGCAAGCGCGCGTACCTCGCCCCGGACGATCCGCGAGTACAGCGGCCACCACACGACCATCACCGCGATCAGCGTGTGCCACAGCGACGGCCCGAGCGCGTCGACGATCGAGATCGCGAGTACCGGGCCGGGCAACGCGAGGAATATGTCCGTGAAGCGCATGAGAATGGTGTCGACCCAGCCTCCGGTCGCGCCCGCGACGAGGCCGATGAGCCCACCGAACAGCACGCCCGAACCGATGACGAGCAACGACGACAGCCACGTCGACTGGATACCAAGGAGGACGCGGGAGAAGATGTCGCGCCCGACGTCGTCGGTCCCGAGCAGGAATCCGCCGTGTCCGGGCGCGAGGAACGGGTCACCCGGAGTGGCCGACGCGGAGTGTGGCGCCAGCACCTTGGCGAAGATCGCGACGAGCGTGACGAGCACGAACGCGATGAGGGCCGCGCGGTCGAGCCAACCGATCCGGCGCAGCATCTCGAACTGCGGGCGGTTCCGCCCCCGCAACTTCGGGAGCGCGACGGTGAACGGCTCCGCGACAGCCATCAGCCCACCGCCCGTCTGCTCTCGGGCGTGTTGTTGTCAGAGTGCCGGACCGCGGTGAGGTCGATCGCGATCTCCTTCGAGTCGCCGTCGTTGACACGCAGGCACGAGACCGTGCGGCCGTCGGTGAGTCCCGCGGCGCGCGGATCGGTCACGGAGCAGTCGTCATAGGTGACCGGACACCGCGGATGGAACGCGCATCCCGGAGGTGGGTCGACGGGACTCGCGGGATCGCCCGACAGCGGCACGTGCGTGGTGACGGGTCCGGGGACCGAGTCCAAGAGGATGCGCGTGTACGGATGGACCGGCGCGGAGCACACGTCTTCCGCCGGCCCGAACTCGACGATTCGACCGAGGTACATGACCGCGATCCGGTCGGCGACGACGCGCGCCGCGGAGAGGTCGTGCGTGACGAAGAGCACCGACATCCCGAGCTCACGCCGCAACCGACCGATGAGGTTCAGTGCCGTGGCCGCGAGCGAGACGTCGAGCGCGCTCGTCGGTTCGTCGCACAACAGCAGTGCAGGCGGCACGATGATCGCCCGGGCCAGCGCGGCGCGTTGGCGCTGGCCACCCGAGAGTTGCACGGGTTTCGCCTTCGCGACTTCGGTGGGAAGGCCGACGAGGTTCAGTGCCTCGGCGACCCGGTCACGGCGCGCGTTGCGGCCGATGTTCTGGTCGTGCAGACGCTCGCCGATGAGCTCGCCGATCGTCATCCACGGCGTGAGTGACGCGCCCGCGTCCTGGAAGACGATCTGCGGTCGAGTCCCTTCGCCGACGATCAGTTCGCCGTCGTTGTATTTCATCAATCCCGCCACGACGCGCAGGAGAGTCGACTTGCCGCAACCCGATTCGCCCACCAGCGCGACCGATCCGCCCCGCACGACTTCGAGGTCGACGCCGCGCAACGCCTGGAGCTTCTTCCGCCGCCGACCACCCCGCAGCATGAACGACTTGGTCACGCCCTTGATCACGAGGGCCGAGTCGGACGGGCTGCCGTAGTCGGCGAGCGTCGTCTCCTGGCGCGGCCAGTTGGGGGCCGGCGCGGTCATCGCGAGCCGGCGGTGCTCACCGAGCCGGATGCACGCCGCCAGACCGTCGTGCGAGCCGGCCGGACGCAGCGCGGGCGGTCCCGCGACGCAGCCGTCCTCCCGCAGCGCGCACCGGGGTGCGAACGCGCATCCGGGCGGATGGGCACGCGGGTCGGGCGGCTCGCCCGGCAGGGTCGGCAGTTGATGCTCGCGATCGGTGCGCAGCGTGAGTCGCGACTCCAAGAGACCGACGGTGTACGGGTGCGCGGGTCGGTGCAGTACGGATTCCGAATCGCCGAACTCGGCGATGCGGCCGCCGTACATCACCGCGATGTGGTCGGCGAGTTGCGACGCCACTCCGAGGTCGTGCGTCACGAAGACGAACGCGCAGTGCAGCTCGCTCGCAAGCTCGCGCAGGAGCGCGAGGATCTGCGCCTGCACCGTGACGTCCAGCGCGGTCGTCGGTTCGTCGGCGATGACGAGTTGCGGGTTGCCGGCGATCGCGAGCGCGATCATCACCCGCTGGCGCAGACCGCCCGACAACTCGTGCGGGTATTGCGTGAACCGGCGCGCGGGCTCGGGTATCCCGACCGCGTCGAGGAGGCGCATCGCCTCGGCCTTCGATCCCGCGGCCTCGACGATCTGCTTGCCGACGCGCATCGTCGGATTGAGCGAGGTCATCGGATCCTGGAAGACCGCGCCGAGGTTTCGCTTGCGCACCACGCGCCGCTCCTCTGCCGAGGCCGACACCATGTCGACGCCGCAGACGACTGCGCTCCCGCCGACGACGGGAGCCGGATCGCGGGGGAGGAGGCCTAACAGACTCAGGCCGAGCACGCTCTTCCCGCTGCCGGACTCACCGACGACCCCCACGATCTCGCCCGGCATGACGTCGAAGGAGACGCCGCGTACCGCGTGCAGGTCGCGACCACCGCGCCGGAACATGACGTCGAGGTCGCGCACCGACACGACGGCATCATTCGCCGTCATGCCCCGAGCTTTCGCCTCCGCCTCGTCGGTTCCCTGCGCGCCGGCCGCGACCATGGTCATCCCTCCTTCAGGTCCTTGAGCCGGATCGTGTAAGCCGTCGGCAGCTGGTGGACGAACCCCGTGAGTCCCTTGCGGGCCACGACGAGCTCACGGTTGTCGGCCAGGGTGATGAAGCAGCCCGATGCGGCGAGGATGTCGCCGGCCTGGCCGTAGTACTTCTGCACGTCGGCTTTCGTGACCGAGCGCAGGCCCTTGTCCATGGCCGCGTCGGCCGCCGGATCCGAGCACTTCAGGTAGTTGATGGCGCCCGCGGAGTTCATGAAGATGCGGACCCACGTGTCCGGGTGGGCGGCGTCGGGATTGAACGTCCACAACAGCAGATCGGGCGCCTTCTCCGGGTGGTTCGGGAGGTCGAACACCTCGGCAATCGGCAGACCGCGTACCTTCACGCTGAAGCCCGCGGATTGCAGCTTCGCGGCCAGCACCTCGGCCAGTCTCGGCAGCGTGCCACCTTCGTCCTGCGAATACGCGAAATCGATGTTCTTGTCCGACGACGGCAATGACTTGGCGAGGTTCGTCAAGGCCGAGGTGTCGAGCACGTCGGTGTCCTTCGCCAGGTCGAGCGGCAGGTTCTGCACTGGGTACATCTGCGTCGAGACGTTCGCCTGGGTCTGGTAGATCTCCTTGACGATCGCGGCCTTGTCGAAGAAGGTCCGCAACGCCTTGGCGAGTTCGCGGTTCTTGAACGGTCCCTTGTGCGGATTGGTCGCGACGACGGTCTTCAGCAGCACCGGGAAGTCGTGCACCACAAACTTGTTGTTGGTACGGAACGACTCCACGTCGGCGATCGGCAGCCCGTGAATCATCATGTCGATCTCACCGCCCTCGAGCTTCAGGCGCTGCGTCGTGATGTCCGGGATGATCGAGATCTCGACCTTCTCGAAGTAGGGCTTGGGCGTTCCCCAGTAGCCGTCGAACCGCGTGAGCTCGTAGCCGACGTCGGTCGTGAACTTGCTGATCGTGAACGGACCGGTGCCCGCGTCGTGGTCCTTCAGGTAGTTCTGGGCGAAGTCACTGCCCGCGTGCGCGGTGAGGATCGCGGGGCTGACCGCCTTCGGGCCGTACGGCGCCGCGAGGTAGTCGAGGAACGGGCTCACCGGTTGCTTGAGGTGCACGACGAACGTCAGCGGATCCGGTGCGGCCGTCGAGGTGACGTCGGCGAGCATGTAGGCGGGTGCGCTGTTGACCTGGGTCCGCCGCTTGAAGTCGGCCTGCCACGACTTGGCGTTCATCTCGGTCCCGTCGTGGAACTTCACGCCGGGATGCAGCTTGAACGTGTACGTCGTGCCGTCGGGCGACACGGTCCAGCTGTCGGCGAGCGCGCCTTCGATCTCGGGCGAGTCGGGCTTGTACCGGACGAGCCCCTCGTACACCGACGTCGTGACCTCGTTCCCCTCGACCTCGTAGAAGATGTCGGGATCGGGCACCTGCATGTTCGCGTTGAACGCGAGCTTCAGCACGCGTGAGCCCACGGGAAGCTGTGCCGGAGTGGAACCACCGCCCCCGCTCGCGGTCGTGGACTTCGAGCTCGAACCGCCGCACGCGGCGAGCGAGAGCGCCGCGACCGCGAGACCGGCGACCAGACGTCGGGAACGGAAACGAATCACAAGATCTCCTGTGTGTGCAGTGGCGGGTTCGTGGAGTGGGCCGTTGGTGCAGTGGGTTGTTCGTGCGGTGACGGGCTCAATGCAGGACCGATCCCCCGTTGTTGCAGATGATCTGGCCGGTCACGTATCCGGCGGCCGGGCTCACGAGCCACGCGACCAATGCGCCGGTGTCCTCGGGCGTACAGAACCGGCCGAGCGGGATGTTGGCGAGGTACGACGCGCGGACGGAGTCGGCTTCGTCGCCGGTGATCGACACCTCGCTGCTGCGTTCCGCGAAGACCATGTCGGTCTCGGTCGTGCCGGGGCCGACCGCGTTCACGCTGATGCCGTGTTGGCCGAGCTCGAGCGCGGCGGCCTGGGTGAGCCCGACGACCGCGAACTTGCTCGCCGCGTACGCCCCCAGGTAGCGGAACGTCAGCACGGCCGCTTCCGACGCGACGTTGACGATCCGGCCCGGCGTCCCGGCTGCGATCATCGTGCGGGCGGCCGCCTGCACGCCGTGGAATGTGCCCATGTAGTTGACCGCGAGCATCCGTTCCATGTCTTGGACGGGCGTCTCGACGATCGGCGCGAGCACCGAGACGCCGGCGTTGTTCACCCACGCGCCGAGTGGACCGAGCTCCGACGCGGCGGCGGCGAGGCGGGTCGACGTCTCGGGATCGGTGACATCACCCCCGACGAGCAGGGCCCGCGCGCCGGCGTCGACTACGGCTTCCGCCGTCTCCTTGGCCGCACCCTCGTTGGTCGAGAAGTTGACGACGACGTCCCAGCCGTCGCGAGCGAGGGCGATCGCGATGCCGCGCCCGATGCCCTTGCTCGCGCCGGTGACCACTGCGCTGTGGCCGCTCACGCGTGTCCCTCTCCTGCGAGCCAGCGGAAGGGCGCGAGGTGACGGCCGTCGGAGTCGAGGAGACGCTCAGGGTGCCATTGCACGCCGAGCAACTCGTCGCCCTCGACCGCCTCGATCACGCCGTCGTCGCTCCATGCGGTGGCGTGGAGTCCCTCGCCCGCTTTGCGCACGGCTTGATGGTGGATGGAGTTGACCTTGACGGTGCCGCCCAGCGCGAACGCGGCTTTGGAGCCCGCGTCGGCGATCACCTCGTGCACCGGTTCGTACTGCCGGCTCTCTTCCCAGTGATGCTCGAAGCCCGCGGTGGGAAGGTGCTGGTGCAGTGTGCCGCCCGATGCCACCGCCATGATCTGCATGCCGCGGCAGATGCCGAGCACGCGCCGGCCGTGCATCCGCGCCGCATGGAACGCGGCGATCTCGAGCGCGTCGCGGCCCGGATCGAGGTCGTAGACCTCGGGCGCGACGACGCGGTCGTAACGACTCGGGTCGACGTCACCTCCACCGGTGAGCAACAGGCCGTCCGATTGTCCGATCAGGTCGATGATCCGGTCGCGCGTCCCGTCGACCTCGACCGAGGCCAACACGATGGGGAACGCACCGGTCGCCGCGACCGCGTCGACGTACCCACGATGCACCGAATAGCGGTGCGCGGGCTCGCGACCGATGATGACGGCGATGATCGGTGCACTCGAACGGACCACCGGCATCAGAAGGCGAGCAGGTAACGCTCGCGCTCCCAGTCGGTCACTTGCGCGTGGTACTCGTCCCACTCGCTCCGCTTCATCGCGCTGTAGGCGGCGACGAATTCCGCGGGGAACACGGTGTGCGTGAGCGGATCCTCGTCGAACGCCTCGATGGCTTCGAGCAGGTTGCGCGGCAACCGGTTCGCGCCCGCCGGCGTCGACTTCCAGTCGTAGGTGATGTCATCGATGGGCTCGCCGGGATCGAGACCCTCACGGATACCTTCCAGTCCTGCGGCGAGCATGAACGCGGCCGCGAGATACGTGTTGGCGGCCGAGTCGACCCCACGGTTCTCGACCGCGGGCCGGTTGCGGGGGAGTCGGAGCATGCACGACCGGTTGTTGTCGCCGTACGCGGCGAACACCGGCGCCCACGACACCGTTCCGTCGGCCAGGCGCGGCTGTAGCCGCTTGTACGAGTTGACGGTCGGCGTCGCGACCGCGGCGATCGCGGCCGCGTGCCGCATGATCCCTGCGACGAACGAGTATGCGAGCTTGCTCCAGCCCTTGCCGCGCGCGTCGTCGGCATCGCGGAAGAGGTTCGCCTCGGTGTTGAGGTCGGCGATGCTCATGTTGAAGTGGTGACCGGAGCCCCAGCCGCTCGTGTACGGCTTCGGCATGAAGGTCGCGACGAGCCCGGCCTCCTTCGCCGCCTGTTTCACCATCAGTCGGAAGAACGCGAGCTTGTCGGCCATGTCGAGCGCGGGCGCGTAGTCGAAGTCGAACTCGTACTGACCGTCGCCTCCCTCGGCGTCGAGGCTGAACAGCCCGAAGCCCGACTCGGTCAGATAGCGCGACATCGGCTCGAGGAACGGCATTGCGTCGAGCTCGGCCTCGACGTCGTATGCCTGCGTGGGCTTCAGCTTGGCGCTGCGGGCCATCGGCTCGAGATAGCCGTCGCTGCGTTCGAGCGACGCGGGATCGAACACGTACAGCTCGGGCTCGACGCCGAGGTTCAACATGAAGCCCAGCTCGGCGGCCTCCGCCAGTTGGCGCTTCAGGATCGAGCGGGTGCAGTGCGCAAACGGTTCGCGGCCGCCGAAGCTGAGGTCGGCTGCCATCCACACGAATCGCGTGTCCCACGGCATGACGCGCAGCGTCGCGAGGTCGGGCACCGCGACGCACTCGTCCTCGTTGGGCGTCATCACGCCGAGATCACCCATGCCCCGGGGCGTGTAGCGCTCCGATCCCGCCAACATGTTCGGGAGATGGTCGATCGGTACGACCTTCGACTTCGCCCGACCGGTGATGTCCATGAAGCTGCCGACCGCAAACCGCACACCGTCGGCGGCGAGCTCGGCGGCCAGCTGGATGTGCGCGGGATCGATCGTCTTGACGGTGTCCATTGACGTGCTCCTGGTGAGGTCAGTGCTGGTGAACGGGATGCGGGCCGAGCGCGGGAATCGGTGCCGCACCGAGCGGCGGTTTCTCGACGCGTCCGCGCTCGACCCGATTCGCGATCGCGGTGATCGTGAGGTCGAGCAGGTGCCGGCCCAGGTCGACCGTCGCCTCCGACGGCCGGCCGGTGACGCCGTTCGTCGACAGTGCGGGCGCGGTGTAGCGGAAGACGAGATCCGCGGTGCGGTCGGGATCGTCCGAGGACGACAGCCGCTCGAGGTGGACGAGACCGGGTGCAATTGCGAGCATCAGCGACGTCTCGGCGCGGTGCGCGTGGACGTCGTCGCCTTCCAGCACGGTCTCCCGCGCGACCTCGGCATCGACACTCCACCAGTCGACGACCCCGACTTGCAGATCCGGCCGGTACAGCCGGAGATGGTCGGTCGCGATTCCGAGCGAGGCGCTGTTGCCGAAGTGCGAGTTTACGAACAACAAGCGCGTCAGCCCCGACGTCGCGGCCCATTCGGCGTATTGCCGGCACACCGCCGCGAGGAGCTCGGGTGTGAGCGACAGCGTTCCCGGGAGCACGGTGCCGTGCCCGTAGCTGCACGCGACCGGTATGGCGGGAAGTACCGGCGCGCCCGTACGGTCCGAGACTGCTTCGCACAACGCCGTTGCGATGATCGTGTCGGTTCCGACCGGGAGATGAGGACCGTGTTGCTCCGTCGCTCCGACGGGTATGAGACCGACTTCGCCGTCACCGAGGTCTCGTTGTTCCGCGATCTCGGGCCACGCCAGTTCCGACCACCTGCGCGTCGCCATGGCAAGAAGCTAGGAAGCCGATATTGCTCGGTCATGTCGGCGTCACCGCGAGTGCGTTACTCATTCGTGTTGACCTTCTGATCGTCACCTTCGCGGACGATGGCAACGGTCTGTTCGATGTCTGTCGCGGCGCGGCGCGTTGCCGCGTGACGCGTGGATGTGATTGGGTTCCGACGTGAAGCATGGCCTCGATGCAGATGCGACGGCGATCGTCGCGGAAGTGCGCGCGGGCCGGATGTCGGCGCGCGCGGTCGTGGACGGCGCGCTCGAACGCATTGACGCGGACGACACGAACGCGGTTGTCACGGTGTGCGGAGCGGAGGCACGCGCCACGGCGGAGCAGATCGACGCGCTTGTCGCGCGCGGTGGGGATCCCGGGGTGCTTGCGGGAGTGCCGTTCACCGTGAAGGACACCGTGGCAACGGCAGGCATGCGCGCCACGGCCGGGAGTCTCGTGCTCGCCGACAACATCGCCACCGACGATGCGGAGATGATGGCGCGGCTGCGCGCCGCCGGAGGCGTCCTTGTCGGCAAGACGAACTGCCCCGAGTTCGCACTGCAGCCCCGCACCGTCAACCGTGTCTTCGGGGGCACGACGCATCCGTTCGATGTGGCGTGTTCGCCGGGCGGATCGAGCGGTGGCTGCGCGGCCGCGGTCGCGGGCGGCCTGGTCCCGTTCTCCATCGGCGGTGACTACGGCGGATCGGTCCGCTACCCCGCCTCGTGCACCGGTATTTACGGCCTTCGGCCGAGCTACGGCGCCGTGCCGACCCGCGGTCACGTCCCCGAGCCCGCGCCCGGCTCACCGCGCGCGCGGTTCCAGACCTTCGGTCCTCTGGCCCGGACGGCCCGCGACATCCAGTTGGTCTTCGACGTGATCGCGGGGCGCGCAGCCGGCGGGCTCGGTGCCGGCGCCCCCCGCCGGGTCGGTGTCGTGCGCGGAGGCTGGAGCTGCACCATCTCCGTGGAGGGAGCAGTGAAAACTGCGGAGCGCATGCTCGCCGACGGCGGCTACGACGTGGTCGATGTCGATCCCGCGCCCTTCGTCGCGGCCGCGGACGTCTTCTCCTCGTGGCGCGCCTCCGACGACTACGCCGATCTGCGGGCGCTCGTCGCCGGCCGCGAGACCGACCTCACGGCGCACATCGCGCGGCTTATCGCGACCCCGCCGGTGGCCACCGATCTGCGCGCGCGTCTCGCCACCATCGTCCGGGCTGTCGACGCGCAGCTCGAGTCGACGCCGATTCTCGTGTTGCCCGTCGCGCGCGTGGGCGTGGTGGCCCTCGACGCGATGAGTGTGGAGATCGACGGCCGGACGGAGTCGATCGACGCGTTGGAGATCCTCGCGCCGGCGCGCGCCGTGAGCGTGCTCGACCTCCCCGGTCTGGCGATCCCGGCCGGTTTCGACCCCGGCGGTCTTCCGGCGGGCGTGCAACTCGTCGGCCGCGCCGGCGCCGAGGCCGAGCTCGTCGCGGTCGCGACCGCCCTCGCGTCACCGCCGGGCTAGCTCGAGTCAGCCCCAGCGTTCGGCGACTCGCCAGTGCGCGCCGTCGACCACGATCTCGGAACCCGTGTCCCACTGGCTCGGCAGCCACACCGGCGGCCGCGGCAGGTCGGAGCCGTCACCGAGCACCGTCACGTCGCTCCACTCCTCGCCGGTGATGCACGCGTTCCGCACGTCGAAATTGCCGCCGGCCCGGCGGCGATCGCGCAGGGCCAGACAGTGATTGCCGACCCGGACAACTACGGCGTGGGCCGCGGTCAGGACGACGCCGGCACCGCCGGGATCGATGCGCTCCCAGATCTCCTCGTAGGTGTGGGTGCAACCGCCGCGCTCGAACTCTCCCCGCTCGATCAGCTTCTCGTCGTCGCGTTCGACGATGCCGCAGTCGTATCCCGCGAAGTTGCCGTTCCAATCGAGCGTGTGGTGCCACGTCAGCGCGGGCGCGTCGTACGTCGTGATGCCCGCGAACGCGTCGATGGCTGCGTCCGGATCGTCCGGCACCCGCAGATCAGCGAACGCATCGCCCGCCTGCAACCAGAGCACGCGCGCGGGCTCCGAAGGCGGCCCGCCGTCGATCGCGATCGATCGTCGTTGCCACGCACCGACGAAATGGCGGGCGAGGGTCATCATGGATCGAGCGCCGCCAGGAGATGCCCGTGGAAGAGCGTGATCGGTCGCTCGTGGTTCTGGGCGAGGGGTCCGACCCGAAACCGGCTGGAGCGCACGCTGGCCTGAATGCCTTCGCACGCGCGGACGTCCTCGAGCATGAACTCCTTCGCCGCCGCGACGAGCATCTCGACGTCGGCGCTCGGCTCGGACCGGATGCGCACGTCGATCACGGAACGATCGGCCGCGAGCGGCTTCGCGACGTAACTCATGAAGAACTCCGACTCGGTCGCGAAGAGCGTGTTCGGGAACAGCATGTGTGCGCCGATGCCGGCGACGTCTCGCGTATCGAGGTGCCTGATCGGCGTGCTTCCGACGTGAGGGCGTTTGCGTTCGACGCCGTCCTTCGTGGGCTCGTAGCTCACCCAGTGCGGGCCGATCGCGCTCCACTCGAACTGCTGATGGTCGTAGGCACTGAGCGAACGCGCGTGCAGATACCACAGGTGGTACACATCGACGTGGTTCTCCACGAAGAGCTTCCAATTGCAGCGCGCATCGAACTGCACGCGCGTGACCTCCGCCAGTCGTTCGGGTCGGTAGCTCCCGATGTGATCGGGAAACGCGTCCAACCACGCCGTAAAGTCGGCGTCGGCCAGTGCGTTGACGAACACCATCCCGCCCCACTCGCCCACCGAAGCGGCGAGCAGCGCGCAGTCCTCGAGCGCGGCCGGGTCGAACTCCTCCTCCTGCGGAACCTTCCGCAGCGTCCCGTCGAGCGCGAAGTTCCAAGAGTGGTACGGACACACGATGCCCGTGCGTGTGTTGCCGCTCTCCTCGAGCAGCTTGATGCCGCGGTGCGGGCAGAAGTCGTGGAACGCGCGCAGCGCGCCGTCGAGTCCGCGCACCACGACGAGTGGATCGAAACCTGCGTCGATCGTGACGAAGTCGCCCGGTTCCGTGAGCTCGTCGGTGGATGCCGCCAGGTGCCAGGAGCGTGCGAACAGCAGTTGCTGCTCGCGCCCGTACCAGCCGTCGTCGAAGTACGCCTCGGGCGGCAACAGGAATCGGGTATCCATTGCCGCGACCGTACGACCAGGACGTTTCGCAGCGACGGCCGCGAGATTTCGCCGGTGTGTCGGCTCTCCTGTCGAGACCTGACAGCCCCGGCGAGCGCGGAGTCGGGCCTCTACCGCGCCTTCACGTCCGCCCTCGCGCGCCTTCACGTCCGCCCTCGCGCGCCTTGACGCCCGCCCTCGCGCGCCTTGACGCCCGCGATGTACGCGTCGCACAGCTCGACGAGTCGCTCGCGACCGAAGCTCGGCTCGTGACCGCCGTGCACGACGTCGACGGGGAGCTCGCGCAATCGCTCCATCGTCTGCACGTACGCGGCGACGTCGGAGTCGTCGCTGCCATCGAGCAGCGGCCCGTCGTATACGGCGTCGCCGGAGAAGAGCGTGCGCGACTCGGGGTCGAAGAGGCCGATGGAGTCGGGCGAATGCCCGGGAAGATGCAACACCTCGAACGCGCGGTCGCCGAGGTCGACGACATCGCCGTCGTCGAGGACGCGGGTCGGTGCGCAGGTCTGCACC
>JAODBI010000165.1 GCA_025463875.1 Actinomycetes bacterium | reverse complement strand
TGCGGGCGCCGTTCCCCTGGTAGTAGCCGGTCCGCAGGATGTCGAGGTGATACGCCGTCGACGGTGTGTTGATCTTGAACGACACCGTCGAGCCCGCGTTGACGCTCATCGAGGTCGCAAAGCCCTGGATCGACGGATCCCCGGCTCCGTTCACGAACCAGTCCGACGTCGGATCGCCGGTCAGCTGGTTCTCGCACGCCACGCGCGTCCGCGGCGGCGCGCAACCGGCCGCATGCGCGGTTCCGGAGCCGGGCCCGATCGCCGGGAACGCGACGAGGGCGACGAGAAAGACGAACGCGCCCCTCCGGCGCCGCCCGGCACGAGGTCGTCCCGAGACAGCAACACCCACAGCGAACTCCCCACATCCGGCCGCCCGCCGAGGCATGCCTCCCGCTGCGGGTTGGGCTCAACTCGAGCCCAAACACCCGTCGGGGGCAATTTGTCCACATGCTGGCACAACGGGACCGGGCGAGGAAGGCATTCCGGACGCGAAAGCCGGGGCGACGAAGCGCGCACGCCTGCATCGCCCCGGTCTCGGGGAACCAGCTTCCGGATCGGTTACGCCAAGGCGCTACAGCACGTGTTCGTGATGAGCCGGGTCACGACGTAAGGGTCCATGTTGGCGTTGGGCCGCCGGTCTTCGATGTAGCCCTTCTTGTCGACCTCGACCTGCCACGGGATACGGACCGACGCACCCCGGTCCGAGACGCCGTAGTTGAACTCGTTCCACGGCGCGGTCTCGTGCGACCCGGTGAGCCGCAACTCGATGTCGGAGCCATACTGCGCGACGTGCTCCGCCGCGTTCTTCCCGAGCGCCTCGCACGCGGCGATGATCGGGTCGTAGCTCTCGCGCATCGCCTTCGTCGAGAAGTTCGTGTGCGCGCCCGCACCGTTCCAGTCGCCGCTGACCGGCTTCGGGTCGAGCGTCGCCGCGATGCCGAAGTCCTCGGCGATGCGGTAGAGCAGCCAGCGCGCTACCCACAGCTGATCGGAGACGTCGAGCGGCGAGAGCGGACCTACCTGGAACTCCCACTGACCGGGCATGACTTCGGCGTTGATGCCCGAGATGCCGAGGCCCGCCGTGAGGCACGCGTCGAGGTGCGACTCGACCACGTCGCGACCGAAGACCTCGTCGGCGCCGACGCCGCAGTAGTAGAAGCCCTGCGGTGCCGGGAAGCCGCGCACCGGGAAGCCGTGAGGGCGACCTTCCTTGAAGAAGGTGTACTCCTGCTCGATGCCGAACAACGGCTCCTGCGCCGCGAACTTGTCGGCGATCGGTGACAGCAGCGCACGCGTGTTGGTGACGTGCGGTGTCATGTCGGTGAGCAACACCTCCGACATGACGAGGATGCTGTCACCGCCGCGGATCGGATCCGGGCACTGGAACACCGGCTTCAGTACACAGTCCGACGCCTTGCCCGGCGCCTGGCTGGTGCTCGAACCGTCGAAGCCCCAGATCGGCAGATTCTTCGTGCTGTCCACGATCTTTGTCTTCGAACGAAGACGCGCCGTCGGCTCCGTACCGTCGATCCAGATGTACTCCGCCTTGATGGCCACTGCTTGCTCCGATCTCCTGGGCGTTGGTGTCGCCCGCTTGTGACACAGCAGCTTTCAGCTGCGCGATTTCCCGGCCGTTGCCCTATTGTGAACACTCTGTTACCGCCCCGGCCCGCCTCGGAGACCCTAGGCGAGGGTCCGTAAACTCTCCACATGGAACGCCAAAACGAGTACGTGCTGCGCACCGTGGAAGAGCGCGGAGTCCGCTTCGTACGCCTCTGGTTCACCGACGTCCTCGGCTTCTTGAAGTCGGTGGAGATCACGCCCGCCGAGCTTCAGGTCGCCCTGGAAGAGGGCATGACCTTCGACGGGTCGACGATCGAGGGCTACAGCCGGATCCAGGAATCCGACATGCTCGCCCGGCCCGACCCGAACACGTTCGAGGTGCTCCCGTCCGACGACGGTGAGCCCTCGGTGGCCCGCATGTTCTGCGACATCTCGACGTTCTCGGGCGAGCCCTTCGACGGCGATCCGCGCTACGTGTTGAAGCGCAACCTCGAGCGGGCCCGGGAGAAGGGATTCACCTTCTTCGTCGGCCCGGAGATGGAGTTCTTCTACTTCCGGTCGGGCGCCAACGTCGAACCCCTCGACAACGCCGGCTACTTCGACCTGACCGCGCACGACCTCGGGTCGAGCCTGCGCAAGCAGACGGTGCTCCGCCTCGAGGCGATGGGCATCCCGGTGGAGTACTCGTTCCACGAGAACGGCCCGAGCCAGCACGAGATCGACCTGCGGTACACCGACGCGCTCGAGATGGCCGACAACGTGATGACGTTCCGGCTGATCGCGAAAGAGGTGGCCGCCGACAACGGCGTCTACGCCACCTTCATGCCGAAGCCGATCACCGGCGCGTTCGGATCGGGGATGCACACCCACGTCTCGTTGTTCGAGGGCGATGTGAACGCGTTCCACGACCCGGGCGACGAGTACGGCATGTCGAAGGTCGCCAAGCACTTCATCGCCGGTCTGCTCGTGCACGCCGACGAGATCTGCGCCATCACCAACCAGTGGGTCAACTCCTACAAGCGGTTGATCCCCGGCTACGAAGCACCGGTCTACAAGTGCTGGGCCCGCAACAACCGCTCGGCACTGGTGCGCGTCCCACTCTCGAAGACAGGCAAGAACGAATCGTCGCGGATCGAGTTCCGCGCGCCCGACCCCGCCTGCAATCCCTACCTCGCGTTCTCCCTGATCCTCGCGGCCGGACTCAAGGGCATCGAGGAGGGCTACCAACTTCCCCCGGAGGCGACCGACAACATCTACGCACTCACCGACGAGGAACGCGGCACCGAGGGGATCGGATCGCTTCCGGGCTCCTTGCGCGACGCGCTCGACGCGATGGAACATTCGGAACTGGCAGCCGAGGCCCTCGGCTCCCACATCTTCGAGAATTTCCTCGTGAACAAGCGGCGGGAGTGGGCCGACTACAAGGCCGACGTCACGCCGTTCGAGATCGCGCGTTATCTCGGGACGCTGTAGGCATCAACTGAGGTTGGGAACAACATCTTGAACGAGCTCTTGCTGGTCTTCCCGGACCCGGCACCACCCTTGCTCGCGCAGACCCTCGATCTGTCGGGCGTTCGGTGGAAGTCGGTCGGTAACGCCGCGATCGCGATGCAGTACGAACCGGTCGACGGCTGGACCGGCGCGGTCGTGTGTGCCGACGACGATCCCGAAGGCGCATTCACGTTGTGCCGGACGCTGCGCAAGGGCGACTCGCGCGTGGAGTCGATCCTGTTGCTGATCACGGGCGCGCAGCTGCACGATCTCGAACACCGCGAAGACCTGTTCGACGACTTCTGCCTCACACCGTTCCATCCGAAGGAGCTCGAGGCGCGGTTGCGGCACCTGATGTTCCGCGCGGGGCGCGCCGGGTCACCGGAGGTCGCGTCGTACGGCGACCTCGTGTTGAACTTCGAGACGTACCAGGCCGCCGTCAGCGGCAAGCCGCTCGATCTCACCTACATGGAGTACGAGCTGCTGAAGTTCTTCGTGACGCACCCCGGAAAGGTGTTCACCCGGGAGCAGTTGCTGTCGCGGGTGTGGGGCTACGAGTACTACGGCGGCGCGCGCACGGTCGACGTCCACGTCCGTCGTCTGCGGGCGAAGCTGGGCGAGGAGAACGCGAACCTGATCCAGACGGTTCGCTCGGTCGGCTACCGCTTCGGGCAGTCGCGCTGGCCCGGCGCCACACCGACGCGCGACACCTAGTCGGAACGACCCGGGCTCAGGTCGACTCAGGTCGACTCAGGTCGGCGAGTCGCCGGCGCGGGCGTCGGCGTCTTCGGAGAGCAACCAACCGTGCAGCGCCGACCAGGCGGCGCCGACCACGAAGAGCCCGATCGGCCCGGCGATGAAGATCACGAACAAGACGAGCACGACGCCGACCACGAGCGGAATCTAGCCCCTGGTCCTCTCTACTCCGGAACAAACGCCCAGACTTCGATCTCGACCTCGGCGCCGCCGGGGAGCGCGGCAACCTCGACAGTCGAGCGGGCCGGGCGGTGATCACCGAACGCGTCGGCGTAGACGGCGTTCACCGTTGCGAACTGGGCTATGTCGGTGACGAACACCGTCGTCTTGGCAACGTCGGCGAGCGCGGCGCCGCAGTCGCCCAGCACCGCGGTGATGTTGGCCAGTACCTGGCGTGCCTGGGCCTGCACCCCGCCCGCGACCATCGTGCCCGTCGCGGGATCGAGCCCGACCTGGCCGGCCAGGACCAACCAGTCTCCGGCGCGCACGGCCGGAGAGTACGGCCCGGCCGCGGGCGGCGCACTCGGGGTGGGAACGGGAACGACGGGCATGGTCACCTCCTGGGCGCGGGAAACGTAGTGGGTCGACCGAGGGCGTTCCACGCCGACGCGGCAACCGCCGCGAACACTGCGTCGGTCGATCGGGCGCGCGCCGGTGCCGGGTCGTCGGCGATCGTCACGTTGATCGGCGGCGTCTCGGACGCGCGCAGTACCCCGAACGACCGGATCGTGAGGTCGTGGATCTCGCCCGTCTCCGCGTCGACCGCGAGCCCTTCGCTCATCACCCATCCCAGAGCCATGTGCGCGGCGCCGATCGCGTAGGAGCGCAGCACGACCTCGTCGAGCGGATCACCGGCCGCGAGCGTGACGTCGACCCGCGCG
>JAODBI010000161.1 GCA_025463875.1 Actinomycetes bacterium | reverse complement strand
TGCCCAGCGTGGCAGTGGCCGACGCAATGTGCATCGTGAGGTTCGTGTCGATATTGCCGATCGACCAGGTGATGGTGTGGTCGCCGTCCGAGCACACTGCCTGCCCTGACACCAACGAGCGATGCGCCCACGCCGGGATCGCGGTGGCCGCCACAAAGACACCGGCGAATGTCGCCACGCCGACTGCGAGCAGTCCTCGACGACGGACCGACCGACCGAACCGACAACTGGCAGGCGTACTCACGGTGGCTCCCCAGGGGATGAACCGGCCGCACGTGGCGGAACAGGCCGGAACGTAGTCAGCGGCCGCCCCGTCCCTCCGGATGCGTCCGGTGCGGGTGCCCGAACGTTGTGAGTTTGCTCAAGCGAGTCCGCCGGTTTCGGGCGTTGTTGCCGTTCTGGGCGTTTGGCGTCCCGTGTCGTTGGCGGCATGCACGTGTCGCCCTGGCGTGGCGTCTCAAGCGCGGCTGCCGGGAGGTCGATGTCGAAACAGATGGAACTCGAGCGATGTCCCTATGACATGTCGCCGATCGCGGTGGTGGGCTTCGGCGATTCGTTCGTGATCTCTTGTGATGCGTGCGGCGCGGCGTGGGAAATGCATGGACCGTCGTTACGGCGGTTGCGCGCGCCGGACGCTGACACGATGAAAGCCGTCCGGGAGGGCTTGTTCCCAGAGGCACTGCGATGCGGCAAACGAGCGGCTTCGGAACAGACGGCTGACCATGCTTCACGTTGACGCTGCGAAACATGTCCACCACCTCGACGAGGTCCCCACCGACCGCCGGGTCGCGCTGCGGCTGCTCTGGCTGCTCGACGACCCGCACGCGCCTTCAGACGCGATCAGCCACGTCATCTCGGCGGATCCCGCCCTGTCGGCTCGCGTTCTCGCGCTCGCAAACGCATCGGTTGCCTGCCCGTCCGAAGGGGTCATCTCGCTTCCAAGAGCAGCGTCGGTCCTTGGCCCCCAAACGGTGCGGGCGGTCGCGTCTACCGCGGTGCTCAACCTGTTCTCGAATCGTCCCGAGCTCCCGGAACAGTTCTGGGTGCACGCGATGACGGTCGGTCTCGCGGCCGCCCGGGTCGCGTTTCACATCCACCGCGATCCGGCCGAAGCCCTCACCGCGGGTCTCCTGCACGATTTTGGCGAACCGCTGCTGCGCGACCGGGATCCGCAACGGTTTGACGAGATGGTGTTGTCGGAGTCAGACGGGCCCGGCGAAGATCGGCTGGAGCTCGAGCGGGAGCTCTTCGGGATCGACCACGCGACCCTCGGCGCACAGGTCCTCTCCGACCACGGGCTACCAGCCGCGCTCACCAACACGCTGCTCGAACACCACGACACGGGTCCGAACGCCGCGCCACTCACGCGAGTGGTCCGCGTTGCGGACTGCATCGCAAAGGTCATCGAGGGCGACACGCACGTCGATCTCGACGCCGCGCTACACGCCTCCGCAATCGACGCGGCCGGCCCACGCCTCATCGAACAGACCGAGACCGATCGGCGCGCACTCGTCACCTTTCTCGCCGCCGACTTCCGAGCCTCCCGCACCCACAGCCGCTAACCGGCACGGCTGGAACCTGCGAACCGCGAATCTGCATTCGTAGGCGCTCGATATCGACACCCACGCAACACCAGACATCCGCAGCAAACACAATCGCCGATTCCGACCGCGCGATATACGCGCGATGACCCCTGCGTTTCACGCTGGTGTCTCGGTCCGGACCCCGGCGGATACTGGTTGGTGGCGGGGGCACATTACTGGGACGGTCTGTGGGTCGGGTCGGCTCTCGAACATCGTTGACTCGGCGCCCAGGTGGGTCTCGCGATGGCGCGGCGGCGCTGTCGTGATCCGGGCGGCGCCGATCCCGACGATCGGTGCCGGCACCGCCCTCACGACAGGTCAGATCTGTCCGACCTCGCATTCCTTCGGGTCGATGTGACCCAGGTTCTTCACCACGTTGAATGTGCCGCCCTCGGATCGAGCGATGTACATGTTCATGCGCACGTGGTGCTGCCCGGGCACCATCTCGGCCGGGCCTCCGGGACCTTGCGCGATCCGGGCGTGGTCCAACGCCGCGACGACGTCCGCCTGGTTGAGCGAGCCGGCTTCGTTGACGGCCGCCTCCCAGAGCTTGAGGGCCCGGTACGTTCCGGTGCACGCGCTCCCGGCGGTGAACATCGCGCTCCCGGGGTAGAGCCGTTCGTAGCGGTTGAGGAGTTCCATGCTGAACGGATCTTCGACGGCGCGGTAGTAGTCGAGACACCCGTACAGGCCTTCGACGTGATCCGCCGGAACCAGGTTCAGGAAGTTCTCGTCGAAGTAGGTGCAGACGATGATCCCACCGCGACGGGTGAAGCCGGCGCCGTACAGCTGCTCGAGGAACGGCGTGAGCCCGGGCGGGACGATCGTGTTGAACACGACGTCCGCGCCCGTCGACATGATGTCGTCGACGATCCGTTCGTAGTGGGTGTGATCGAGCGGGAAGTACTCCTCCCCGACGATCTCGCCGCCTGCGGCGGTGACGACCTCACGCACCTTCTTGTTGAGCGTGTGCGGCCAGATGTAGTCGGCCGACGGCATGTAGAAGCTCTTCGCGCCGGTCTCGTGCATCAGCCAAGGGAAGAACGGCTCGACCTGCTGCGCGGGCACGGGGCCGGTGCAGAAGATCAGCGGGTGGCACTCCTGCCCTTCGTACTGCTCCGGGTAGAGGTAGAGCTTCGCCGCCTGGTCGACGACGGGCCCCTTGATGGCCTGTCGCGTGGAGCTGTAAATGCCGCCCACGACGACATCGACCTCGCGCTCGACGAGCTTCGTCGCAGCGGCTTCGGCCACGTCGTCGTCGGTTGCGCTGTCCTCGACGAACAACTCGATCGGACGACCGAGCAGGCCGCCGCGCGCGTTGATGTCGTCGATCACCATCTTGGTGAGGTTCACGTTGGCGATACCCATGAAGGAGAGCGCACCGGTCTCGTCGGTGATGAGGCCGACCCGGGCCGGGCGCTTGATCGCGGTTGTCATCGTCGCCTCCTCACGCGCCGTAGGAGCCGAGGAGCCTCGCGGCTTCGGGCTTGCCGAGGTGTCCGGCTTCCTTGAGGATCGGCGGGACTTCGGGGTCGGACACGAACTTCGCCCAGCCGGCCTCGTCCCAGTCGAACAACGCCCACACGCGGTTCTCCTCGATGGGGTCGCGGAACACAGTTGAGCCCTTCGACCCGTGGAGGGCGCGCTTGTCGGCGCCCTTCGTCCCGAACACCTCGAGGAATCGGTCGACGTTCTCGACGGTCGTCGTTGCCAGGATCATGACTGCTCCTTTTCGGAATGGATCGCGGTGGATCCCACCTACGCCGACCGATCGATCGGCGTAGGGGTCATTCTCCGGACGGGCCGCGGCCGCGGCATCGGCAGACCTACCTATTTCCGCCCGCGCCGTCAGAGCGGGGTCAGCCGGCGCCGACGACCTGGTGCTTCACGGCCCAGCGCGTCGCCGCGGCGCGGCTGGAGACGCCGATCTTCGTGTAGATGTTCTGGATGTGGTGCTCGGCGGTACGTGACGAGATGAACAGCTGCGTCGCGATCTCGCTGGCGGTCCCGCCGTCGGCCACGAGCCTCAGCACCTCGATCTCGCGACGGCTCAAACCACCCGGACGCACTGCGCGCGCCCGCGGGGCCGGGTCGCGGCGCGCGACGTCGATCTGCTGACGCGCGTACACGGCCGCGTCGCCGAGATCGAGCGCAGCGCCCTCCGCGAGCAAGTCGGCGGCGCGCGTCTTCCCGAGCGCGCGGCTGACGCGATCGCCGAGGTCGGCCAGCTCCGGGACGTGGTGTGCGCTCGACGGCTCGCGCGAGAGCGCCCCGAGCAGCATCGCTGCCGGCGCCGGCCGGTCGAGCCGCTCGAACAACGCCGGCACGCTGGCCAACGTGATGATCAACTGGGGCACGTTGCCCGCCTGATGGAACGCGGCGATCGCGTCGGCGAACAGCTCTAGTGCCGCCTCCGGTTCGCCGTCAGAGGTGTGCAGGCGCGCCGCGTCGCGCGCGAGAAAGCCCTCGAAGAACTCGACCCGTTGCTCACGCACGAAGGCGAAGCCTTCGTCCCACGCCGCGAACGCACGTCGCACGTCGGCCTTCGAGAAGGCCATGCCCGCGATCCAGAGCGCGTACGAGATCCAGTAAGGATTCCCGAGAGACCGCGCCGCGGCGACGGATTCCTCGGCCAATGCGACAGCCTCGTCGCTCCGGCCGGCCGATTGGAGGCCGTCGACGTACGACGCGATGCCGTAGCCCCGATCGCTGCCGTACCGCTCGGCAATGCTGCCGGTGAGCTCGATGTAGCGGTCGAGGTCTCCGCAGTAGACATTGCAGAGCGCTTCGACGAACGGGGCGTAACCCGGCTCGCACGCGTCGTAGCGGTCGTCGAACTCAAGCTCGGTCGCCCGGTGTGCGCTCTCGCGGGCGGCCGGCGCCCGGCCGGCGAAACATGCGTAGCCCGCGGCGGTGCACAAGCGGGGAAGCCGGCGTACGTCGGCCGCGGTCGCCCGCTCGAGCAGCTCCTCGGCCCACGCCAACGTCTCGAACAGCTGTACCGAGAACCCCATGAGCGCGGCATGGGCCGCGATGTCGGTCGCCACCTCCAGGTCTCCGCGCGCCGCGGTCCACTGGTATCCCGCCCGCAGGTTGCCTAGCTCGGCCTCGACCCAGTCGACTGCGTCGCGCCAGCCGGGGCCGTTCCAATGCTCCCATCGCGCGGCCGCCTCACGCGCGAAGTACGCCGCGTGCCGGTCGCGCGTCTGCTCGCGCGCGCCCGTCTCGGCCAAGCGGTCATCGGCGAACTGGCGGATGGTCTCGAAGAGGCGGTACCGGGTGCGTGTTGCGGTGTGGTCAGCGACCACCAGCGACTTCCGGACGAGTGAGTCGAGATGACGGAGCACGTCGACGTCGTCGGCGCCGTCGAGCACCGCGCACACGCTCGTGAGGTCGAAGCCGCCCGCGAACACAGATGTCAGGCGGAGCAACTCGCGCTCGTCGTCGTTCAGCAGGTCGTACGACCATGCCACCGCGTCGCTGAGGGTGAGGTGCCGCTCCGGCCCCGGCATCGACCCCCGCAACAGTCGGAAGCGATCGGCGAGCCGGTCCCGCACCTCGACCGCGCTCATGGCGGCCATGCGCGCCGCTGCCAGCTCGATTCCCAGCGGGAGTCCGTCGAGTGTCTCGCAGATCTCGATCACCGCGGTGGCGGTGTCGCGCTCTCCCAGCCCGAAGTCGGGACGCACAGCGCGCGCTCGGTCCACGAACAGCGTGACGGCATCGGAGGACTCGCCTCCTTCCAGCGCGAGCGGTGGCACGGTGAACACCGTCTCGCCGTCGAGCATGAGCGTCTCGCGTGTGGTGGCGAGGATCTTGACGTTCCGCGAGCGGCCGAGCATTGCGGCGATGGCCGAACTCGCGGCGGCGAGAACGTGCTCGCAGTTGTCCATCACCAAGAGGAGCCGGCGTCCGGCCAACGATTCGGCGACCGTGTCGATCAGCGCCGAGTTCCCCCGCGGCGTGATGCCCAACACCGACGCGACGGCCGCTGGCACCGAGTCCGGGTCGCCGACTGAGGCGAGCTCGACCATCCACGCCCCGTCGGGGAACTCGCCCTCCAACTCGGATCCCGCTTCGAGTGCCAGCCGGGTCTTGCCGACCCCGCCGACGCCGCTCAGCGTGATCAGCCGGTGCGACCGGACGAGCTCGGCGACCTCCTCGACCACCGCGTCGCGGCCGACGAACGAGCTGAGCTGCTGCGTGAGGTTGCCGCGAAGCGCCTCGCCGCCGCGCAGCATCGGGAAGTCCGCCGGAAGTCCGTCGACGACGACCTGGTACACCGACATGCGTCCGCGCAGACCGCGGAGCCGGTGCTCACCCAACGGCCGCAGATGCACGTGGTTGCGCAACAGCACCTCGGTCGCGTCCGAGACGAGCACCTGACCTCCGTGTGCCAACAACATCAAGCGCGCCGCGCGGTTCACCTCGGTGCCGTAGTAGTCCCGGTCGCGTTCGTTCGCGGTGCCGGTGTGCAATGCCATGCGCACCGCGAAGTTCACGGTTGTGTCGTCGCGCACCTGTTCCTGCGCCTCGATCGCCGCGGCAGCCGCGTCGTCGACAGTCGAGAACGCGGCGCTGAAACTGTCACCACCCATAGCGAACACGTATCCGCCGTGACCCTCGATCGCGCCCCGAACGATCGCGTCGTGCACGCGCAGGGCCTCGGCCATGTCGAGCGGAGCTTCCTCCCACAGGCGCGTCGAGTCCGCGATGTCGGTGAACAGGAACGTCACCGTGCCAACCGGGAGCCCACGACGCATTCCCGAACGGTAACGCAGCGCCCACGAAGGTCGTCGTTGACGAACAGACCCGCACGCCGGCCAACCGACGAGACCCGACGGGTCGAGCGCGACCAGTGTTGATGACCTCAGGCTGTCCGGTAGCGCAAAAGTACGATGCCCGAACGAAATGGCCGACTTTCTTCTAGTCGCACCTTCGGCAGCCCGGTTGCGTCGGCAAACAGGCGCTGGCCGCGACGACCGGATAGACGAAGAGCCTGCTGTGGCCAATAGCCCCGCAACTGTTCAAACGTCACGCGCCCGACGAGCAGGGCGTCGGCCGCGTCCTGCTGTTCGCGAAGCGCGTCGAGGACATCGGTCTGAGAACCATAGGACGTTGCTGCACCGACTGAGTCCGTCCTGACCCTCAGGTGCGTGCGCCGAACTTGTGCATCGCGCGCGCATAGGCGGTCGGGAGCATGGTCCGGGCGAGTACGGCCAGCAGCGGCAAGCGCGACGCGTTGATGTCGACGCGGGTCGTGCCCATCCGTTCGAGCAGCAGGTTGGAGACCTGGGCTTCGGTGCGGCGGACCAGCTTCGGCGGAGGCGGCGTAGTGCTGTCTCCGAGTCCCATCGCGGTCGGCACCCACGCCGGATACAACGCATGGACGTGCACGCCACGCGAGCCGACCTCACTGGCGACGCATTCGGTGAAGGCCGACAGGGCGGCCTTGCTGGCGGCGTATGCACCTTCTCGCGCTTCGGGCGCGCGCGCCGAGTCCGAGGAGACATTGACGACGATGCCGCTCCCCCGCTTCAACATGCCGGGCATGACCGCCTGAGTTGCCGCGACGGGCGCGAGAAAGTTGGTGGCCATCACGCGGACGTAGCTGTCAGAGGCGGGCGCGGTGATCGGTGTCGACTCGTACGTCCCGGCGTTGTTCACGAGCACGTCGATCCGACCGTGACGACGCTCGACCTCGGCAACAACCGAACGAAGCTGATCCGTATCGGAGACGTCGCAGACGACAGTGCGGCTGTCGGGCGAGGACCGTTGCAGCTCGTCGGCAAGGGCTGCAAGCAGCGACGCCCGACGCGCCACACCGATGACCACCGCACCCCGCTCAGCCAGATCGAGCGCGACGCGTCGGCCTATTCCCGACGACGCGCCGGTCACGACCGCGACCTGACCGTCGTAACGCTTCATCGCAGCCACCTCATCGACACCTCGGTTCTACCCGAATTGCCGCCACGAACCGCCGAGCCCACAGGCGCCCGTACTTGGCCGGGCGCGTCTGCGACACTGCAGCCATGTCGATGCGCGAAGACTGTCGGCATTTCGCTGCCCGCACCTACGACGACGGCGAGATCGCACGTTTTTGTGTCCTCGACCTCGCACCCGAGGCCCCGTGGCGTTGTCCCGAGAACTGTGCGAGCTACGAGAAGACCGTCATCGACGCGACCTTCGTCGAAGGGACACTCGTGCGCCCAGCGGTGGAAGATGAGCCCGACGAGGCACACGAAGCGATCGAAGACCTGCTCGACGACGCAGAACAGATCGTCGACCACGCCGAACCCGACCTCTTACGCCAACTCGGCGACGAACGACGCCGTGGGCGCAAGTGGTGGCAGCCATGGAAGCGCCATGGGCCCGACGAGGGCGAAGACTGGCACCTGAGTAACCGATAGCCCGACTACGTCGACCCTCACGCGGGCGCTCCCAAGATCGTCGTGCTGCATGGGTTGGCAGTGAAACCGGCGCCGCCGCCGAAACGAAACCATCGATACTCACGTACCCTGCGGCTATGGGAAAACAGAAGAAACCTGGTGATGCCAGCACGCCGTCGGGCAGTCCCGGCGGACCTCCCGGAAAGAAGCAACGGGGCAAGGCCCGTAAATCGAGCAAGAAGCCGCGGTAGTCGCCGTCACGCGAACGCCCAGGTGGCATGTCCGCTGCGCACGCTGTCGTCCGTCATGTGTCTGCACCTGCGGCGACAGGATTCGCTGATCGAGTGCGCAGGTCGTCGACATCTCCGAGCGAAAATCCAAATGGCCTCGAGATTGCCCGATCTCGCGGCCGCGCGCGCCGGGTCTCCAATCAGGCAGTTATGCCTTAGCCGTCCTTGCGGCGTTTCAGTTGGTCACGCAGCGCAGTCTCGAATCGCAACCCCTGCGCGGAGTACTTGGTCGTGAACGTCTTGCGGCCATGCTCCGTGCCAAGCCGGACAGTCACGACGTCGCGACCAAGCAACGCCCGACGGCGTTTCATTGCGACGCTACGCACAGCAGCCAACGGGATCGTTGTCTGGGCCGTCTGAGATAGGTCTCGCCGAGCGTGGTGGCGAGCCCACGTTGAATGAACTACGGCTCGCAGTTATCGGCCAGACAGGACACGATGTGCACACTCTCGCGGGTGCGGCCGCGTTTCACCACGCCCGGTCAAACGCACATGAGAGTCGCCCTTGCCTCCAACGTTCCCAGGGCGATTCAATCTGTGCGCGTGCGCATCCGCCCGTTCAATCCATCCGAAACCGTCGCCGTGGTCGACCTTTCGTTACGTGCGTGGGCTCCGGTGCACATCTCGATCCGCGAGGCGCTCGGTCCTGCGATCAACGACGCCCTCCAACCCGATTGGCGAGCAAAGCAGCAGCGCGACGCAGAGGACGTTCTTTCGGCGCCGGGAAGCAATGTCTGGGTCGCTGACGCAAATGCCACCGTCGCCGGCTTCGTCGCTGTCCGAATCCACGACGACCGCCGCATCGGCGAGATCGACATGCTCGCGGTTGATCCATTTCACCAAGGAGCGGGAATCGGCACAGCCCTGACCAGATTCGCCCTCGACTGGATCAAGGCATCCGACATCAGTGTCGCGATGGTTGGAACCGGTGCCGATCCGGGACATGCGCCTGCTCGACGGACCTACGAGAAGGCGGGGATGAAGCTCGTGCCGATGGCCCGCTACTTCATGAAGCTCTGAGCCGCGCCATACCTGCGGATCGGTGCCAGCTGGGCCGCACATGATCGAACCCTGTTTGTGTCAAGACCCTGTTTTCGGGGGCTGTTCGGGCGCGTTCGGGTGACCCTCGTGACAGGGTGGGTTTTCGGTTCTAACGTTGTGGTTCGGGTCCGGGAATGGCTTTTCCGAAGTGCCGGCGTTCAGGGATTTGCCGGCCGCGCTGGATGCAGAGTCGCCCCTGATTGCCTTCCCGGACCCGTTTCGGTTCAGCGGTACGCGCCGGCGACGACCTGTCGTAAACGGCGTCGCTGATACGCCGCTTCAGTGCTCGCATCGCGTCTTTGTCGTTCTTGCCTTCCGGGCCGTTTGCGGTCGTAGCAGGCGCGGCCGGGAGTGTCGGGCGTAGTGTTCTTCGACGCGAACCGCCGAACGTCACCGGTGTAGCCGAGCACATACGCAGCCATCACCGCGCCGATCCGGTACACGTCGGTGACCGTCGTTTCCGACACCGCGACCGCCGCGACGATCCGCGGCCGTAACTCGATGAGCATGCGATCGACCCTCCGCACATCCGCGAGGTGCTCGACCGCGACCACCTCGAACACTTATCGCAGCAGCACGTTCAGTGCATCGGGTGAGCGGAGCACCGTCCCGCGTATTCGGGGTTCGGATTCATCGGAGTCGAGTCGGATGTTGGGTGTGCGGTCCAGGATGCGTTCGAGCGCAGCGTGGGATTCGACGCGGGTGAGGTGCATGCCGAGGCAGATGTGGGGCCCGGTCCCGAACGCGATGTGGGGGGTGGGCGCTCGCGAGATGTTGAATGCTTCGGGGTTGAGGTAGCGGCGCTCGTCGTGGTTCGCGGCGGCGACGAAGATGAAGACGTGCTGATCGGCGGGGATGTGGATCCCGGCGAGGTCGGTGTCTCGTGTGGTTTGTCGGGCGACCATGAGGAAAGGTGTCTGCCAGCGCAGGCCCTCTTCGATTGCGGGACCGATCAGTGCTCGATCGTGTTGGAGCGCGTGGAGTTGGTCGGTGTGGGTGAGGAGACCGACGAGGAGGTTGCCGAGGGAGCGGTAGGTCGTTTCGACGCCGGCCGGCAGCAGCATCTTGACGGATGCGAAGATCGCGTCGTCGTCGAGTCGGTGCCCGTCGACTTCGCTTCGGATGAGGTCGCTGATGAGGTCGTCGCGTGGCGCGAGGCGTCGCTCCGTAATGAACGCCATGAAGTACGACCGAAACTCTTCCAACGCCCGCACTCCCGGCTCGGGGTCGTTGAACATGTTGATCAGGTCGAGGGACCAACGCTGGAAGTTCGCCACATCCTGTTCGGGTAGTCCGAGGATGCGCCCGATCACCCGCACCGGGAACGCAAAGGTCAGGTGTTCGACGAGGTCGACACGGTCGTGGTCGATGAACGTGTCGATGACGTTGTCGATCGCGGGCTGTACGACTGCTGTCCGCCACCGCTCGAGCACCTTCGGTCGGAATGCCGGCGCGACGAGCGCTCGATAGAGCCGGTGCTCAGGTTCGTCCATCGCGATGATCGCGCCCGCGAACAACGGGCCCATCGCCTCACTGAGCCCGCGCGACGAGTACGTGTCCTGATCGCGCAGAACCTGCACGCTCTCGTCGTAGGCGAGCACCGAATAGATCGGTCCCAGTTCGGGCGTGCCGGGCGCGACCGGTAGCGGCCAGGTCGTCGCAACCGCGCCGCGTCTGCGCGCCGCCCCAAGATGCGGGTAGGGGTCGTCGAGTTCATCCGACGGGAGTGGAGGCGGCACCGATACCGGCGCTCGCATTTCGCTGGGCTCCCTCATCCGGACGACTCGCTGCGTCCGCTGACCAGTGACATACCAGCAGTATGTGGAATACTTACTGGTATGTCAACGCCGGACTTGGTGCCGACGACCCGAGCGCGGCGCAAGCAGCGCACCCGGGACCACCTGCTCGCGTCAGCCGAGCGCCTCTTCATCGAGCGCGGCTTTCACGCGGCGTCGATCGACGACATTGCCCAGTTAGCAGGCTTCACGAAGGGCGCGGTCTATGCACACTTCAGGAACAAGGAAGAGGTGTTTATCGCGCTGACCGAACGGCGCTGGGACGAACAGCTCGCGCGAGTACGAACCGCACTCGACGCCCTCGCCACGTCATCAGCGGACCAGCGTTCGGCAAGCTTCGTCGAGCTCACCCGCAACCTTCTCTGGGACGACCCTGACTGGCAACTGCTCGCGCTCGAGTTCAACGTCTACGCCGCACGGAACCCATCAGCGCGACGTCGACTTTCAGAGCGACACCGCGTCGATCAATCCACGCTCGCGGCGCTCCTCGCCCGGGACCTCGACAAACGAGGCGTCGATCCCCCGATCAGCCCGCACGCGCTCGCCGGCGTGCTCCTCGCCTTCTTCAACGGAATTGCGCTCAAACACTCCACGAACCCTGACCCCGACGACAACGAAGTGCTATCTGCGGCGATCCATCTCATCGACATTGCGCTCGCAGGCTCCGACGGTTGAGAAGGGGCGTGAACCGTGCCCTGCGAACAGGCGTGCCCGCGCCGTGTACGCGAGTTCGTCGGCGAGCACGCCCACTTTGTTCGGCGTGAGGCGTCGCGCGCGACTGCTAGTGGAGTAGAGGCAGTGCGTCTTTGGGTCTGCGCGGCGTACCCTGATGCTGCCGTCGTCGGTGATACCGCCGAGAGGGAAGGCTTAACGGGTTGGGGAATCGTCGATCAAAGCAGAAGCGCCGGGCGGCGTTGGTCCTTGGCGCGTTGGTCCTTGCGGTCGCGACGCTGAGCGCGTGTGGTTCGTCGTCGCATGCAGGGAGCGCGTCCGCCGCTCCGGCGGCTGGTCCGCGGGTGCTGCTTGTCGGGACGTTTGCCGGTCATGCGGGGCGGTACCAGACGATTCAGTCGGCAGTGAACGCGGCGCGGGCGGGTGATTGGGTCCTTGTCGCGCCGGGCGACTATCACGAGACGGCCGACATGACCGGGCCGGCGTCGGAGTACGTGTCGTCGGGTGGGTTCGGCGGTGTGTACATCGCGAAGTCGAACCTTCACTTGCGTGGCATGAACCGCGACTCGGTGATCGTTGACGGGACCAAGCCTGGTACCGGCGCGTGCAGTGCGAGTGCGGGTCGGCAGAACTATGGCCGAATCGGCGGGGGCGGCAAGCCAGACGGCAGGAACGGCATCGTGGTGTGGCAGGCCGACGATGTCAGTATCGACAATCTCACGGTGTGCAACTTCCTGGCGGGTACGGCGGCGTCGGGCAACGAGATTTGGTGGAACGGCGGCGCGGGCTCCGGAACGATCGGCTTGCACCGCTATTCCGGCAGCTACCTGACGGCCACCTCGACGTTCTTCGGCACGGAGAACTCGGCTGCGCAATATGGGATCTTCTCGTCGAACGCGAGCGGGCCTGCCGCTTGGACGACCACCTATGCGAGCAACTTCAACGATTCCGCCATGTATGTCGGCGCCTGTCTCCAGGTGTGCGATATCACGATCGATCGTGCGTGGATGGAGTACAGCGCGCTCGGCTACTCGGGAACCAACTCGGGCGGCGCAATCGTGATCGAGAACTCGCAGTTCGACCTCAACAAAGACGGCCTCGACACCAACACCCAGATCGCCGGCGACCCGCCGGCCCCGCAGAACGGCGCCTGCTCGAAGAACGCGATCAGCTCGATCACTCACACCCACTCGTGCTGGGTGTTCGAACACAACAACGTGCACGACAACAACAATCCCAACGTGCCCGCGGCGGGCAGCGCGAGCGCCGGCCCGGTCGGCACCGGCATGACACTTTCCGGTGGCCGCAACGACACCGTAAGAGACAACACCTTCGCCAACAACGGCGCGTGGGGCATTCTCTTCGTCCCCTATCCCGACAGCGGCACGCCCAGTCTCGGCCAGACGTGTGCCGGGACCGGCGGCGTGCAGCTCGCAGGTCTCGGCTGTGTCTACGACCCCGAATCCGACGCGCTTGTGCACAACACGTTCACCCACAACGGATACTTCGGCAATCCGGCCAACGTCGACTTCGGACAGATCACGATCTCTGCACACGAGCCACAGAACTGCTACGCCGCCAACACCTACCCCGACGGCAGCGCGCCGGCAAACCTCGAGACACTCCAGCCAACCTGCGGTCCCCTCACCAGCGCAGCCAACACCGGAGGCCCGCTACTCACCCAAGTGCTATGCGACACCGGCTTCGGAACCTGCCCTGCCGGCGCGCACTACCCAACACCCACCGGCGTCGTCATGCACCCACTCCCGAAGAACCTCCCCACAATGCCGAACCCATGCGCCGGCATCCCCGCCAACCCATGGTGCGCAGGCGGCAAACCCATCTGAACCCCGCCCAGCGCGAGCCCCGCGAGCGCCAGCAGCAGGCCTCGAGTCAACACGGCAGCTCAAGAAGTGCGAGACGGTTCCTCGTCCACCCGCGGATGCCGAGGACCAGGGATGTTCCGCAATGGTTTAACGCGCGGCCACGACGAGACAAGCCCCGCATCGACCCGAAGCAGCTCCCCCAAACGCGCGCGCCAGAGAATCTCGCACCGGGGGTGGCCCAGAAAGCAGAGCAGGTAGCGGTCGCAACGAGTCTGCTTGCCGCGCGTTCTGGGACGCTGCGCGGTCGATCCGACCAGCGAGCAGATCGCCGATTAGTGGTTTAGGGTCGAGTTACTCGCGCGGCCAACGTCGTCGGCGATCGCTGCGATCGAGAGGACGACAAGGTGGTTGACGGCAACGAGATGATCTCGGCCGCGTCCGCGCGGACTCGGCGCCACGCGTTGGAGCGTTCTCGGTTGTTCGATCAGCAAGCCGAGCGTTATGACGGGTGCCGCCCGAGGTACCCGGACGCGGTGATCGATGCCTTGCTCGGGCCGGAACCGTCCGGTCTCAAGGTGCTGGATGTGGGTTGTGGCACCGGGATCGCTTCGCGGCCGATGGCTGCGCGAGGCGCCGAGGTGCTCGGCGTGGAACTCGCGCCACGAATGGCGGAGATCGCTCGCAGCCACGGAATCGACGTGGAGATCAGCGCCTTCGAGGACTGGGATGCTGCAGGTCGCAGCTTTGACCGAGTGACCTCGGCACAGGCGTGGCACTGGCTGGACATGCTTGCCGCGACGGCCAAGGCAGCGTCGCTCCTACGACCGAAGGGGAGCCTCTGTCTGATCTACAGCGGAGGGGCTCACCCCGACGATCTCGCCGATGCGCTCGAGGAGGTGTACTCGACGGTGGTGCCCGCCGGCACCCACCGTCTCTTCCGGGGCTATGCCGCCAACCGGTCAACCGACGTGAGGGCCGGGCTCACCCCCGTCCGCGACGCCATCGCAGCGGTTCCCGATTTCGGCCCGGCGACGGAGCAGTGGTCTCCATGGACGCGGCGCTACCAGCGAGATGAATGGCTGGACTTGCTTCTGTCGTACAGCGAGTACGCCGCCCTCGCGCCTCCGCTTCGACGTCGTCTGTTCGACGCCATCCGGACGACGATCGATGAATACGGCGGCTCGTTCGTCATGAACTTCGAGACGGTTCTCATCACGGCCGCCCGGCTCGGCTGACCCGCGGGTCGGCGGCACCGCGACGAGGCCGCGGTCTTTCAGCAGTGGACTCCTCCCGGTCGTCTTCACCGTGACGAACAACAGCACGACGACGACCGCACCGGACCTGAACATTCGATTCACGCTCACGAACGCAACCGCAAACAGCTCCGACTACGTCTGCCCTCTGACAAGCAACCACGCCAACATCAACCCCGACACGCCGTCCTGCGAACCGGGAGGGCTCGCTCAGGGGAAGAGCACCAGCGCCGCGATTGTCGCCGTTCCCGGCTCTGGTAGCACCGTAGTGGTGAAGGCATGCGTCACGTCGGCAGTGACAGATCCCCTGCTCACCAACAACTGCAAGACGGTCAGCATCCCGTTGAGCTAGTCCCGACAGCGGCGGCATGGCGACGCGGCGATCGCTTTCCACGCCGCGGCAATGGTGAGTAGACGACGGCTCGCGGAAGGCTTGTGACCTCGGTTGTCCCATCGGCGCGTGGCGCCGACTTCCACTCCGCGGTCTTCAGCTTCAACCAGTCGCCGGAACGAACGCGACGGTATGGGCTGTCGACGCGTTTCGCGACGACGCCTTTTACGTTCGAGGCAACGGATCGCGAACCAACCCGCGCCGACGTCGATACGGCCAATCGCAGATGAGATCGCCGTCCAGGCGGCGCGCATCTCCACCTACGTCGACGCCCGCAGTGCGCGGCAACCTGCCCCCTCACGCGACGATGGCCCCCGTCGAAACGAGGGCCATCGCTCATGGAGTGTCGTCTGAATCGTTAGCAGGCGGGGCCGCGGGTGACGACGTACCGACTGGTGACTCCCTTGATGGTCCAGTTGAAGTAGATGTGTGTGTGAAGTCCGGGTTGCAGGGTCAGGGAGTGCGTGAGGTCGACGAAATGCATCGTCTTCCCCGTGGGCGCGACCGTGGTCGTGGAACCGGACCCGAGCGTCCCCCTCCCCGTCTGGTTGACGTGCCAGTTGATGACGGTCCCGACCGGGAAATAGTTGTACCCGATGTGGATCGTCATGCATCCCTTCACATCGACTTCGAAGATGTTCGGTGTGTGCATACCGCCGCCGCCCTGGGTGATCTCACCGAAGAGTGAGAGCCCGGCCACGAGGCCGTGCACGGAGAACGTGCCGAGTTGTGCTCCTGATGCGATGTCGAAGTGGAAGATGTCGCCGTTGATCAGGTCGGCGGTCCAGAACGACGTGCCGTCGGGGTCACGGTTCAGCGCGAAGATCGTCGATTCGGACGTGGAGGGCGTGTAGGTCTTGACGACCGCGCCCGCGCTGTTGAGCCGCACCACGTTGGCGGAGTCCGCCACCAGTTCTCCGCCGTCGGGCAGGATCCGGTGTGCGTACACCGGTCCGGTCAACCCGGTTGCGAAGTCCGGTAGTTGCGTGTTCGTGCACACGTTGAACTGCTTGACGGACGTGCCCTCTGACGTGTAGTGCATCGTGCACTGATCGGCGGCGAGGTCGACCCAGTCGCTCCCGCGATCCTGGTGGGCGACATTGAACGAGTTCAACGGCGTTCCGGCAGAGTTGAATTTCAGGATGTTTCCGCTGCCGTCCGCTTGGCCGACGTACACGTTCGATGTCTTGTCGATGACGACCGACTCCGGATCGGCGTTGTAGCCGCTGCCGAAGTTTCCGAGGAACGTGCCGGTGTTGTTGTACTTCGACAGGCTCTGATTCTGGAACTCAGCGACGAAGAGGTTGCCTGCCGAGTCGAACGCGGAACCGGCGCTGGTCGTACCGGTCTTTCCTGAATTGAGCGTCCGCACCAGCGTTCCGCTCGGTGTGCGCTCCTCGACATGACCGTCTCCCCGGGAGACGAACAGATCACCTTTCGTGTACGTCGTTGGCACGACCGCACTCGCAGGCACCGCGGCGGTAACGAGCGTCACCGTGATGAGCGCAAGCGCCGAAAGCAATGCCATGACCTGATAATTGCCGCGCTTGAACGCGCCCGCCTTGTTCATAGTTCCCCGCTTTCTCCGCACTGCTCGGGCGATCCGAGCGATGCGTGTCTACGCCAGGTAACGGAGTCGCGCAACCCCGACGATCGACGCAGATGGCGCGCCGCCACCTGCAAAGCAACCACCACTACGAAACCAACATGAAACCCGATACCGGACCGATCAACGTGTGCAGCGTCATATACGACTTACGCCGCGCGGGGCACGCCAACACGCGCTCTTCGCGTTGCGACAGACACGATACGTTCCGACACTCTACGGATTCACCGCATACACAAATCCCACGCATTTTTTTGGTAAGCCGGACTGCCGCGCCGGCGAGCGTGAATTGCTCAAGCAGCAGTTCATTGCCGCCGGGCGGCCTCGAAACAGCACGGCCACCACTCCACGTCGGATCGGTGCGCGCGAGGTGCTCCGACGTGTCTTGCCTGCTTGCGTATGGCGGTCTGAGGTACGGGGAAGCGGCCGCGTTGCGCTCGAAGTACGTCGACGTACTTCGAGCGCGCGTCACGGTTGCTGAGTCCGTCACAGAAGTCGCGGGACGTTCGGAGTTCACAACACCCAAGACGCCCCAGGTTCGGACCATCTCGGTTCCGAGGTCTGTCGCCGACCTGCTCGCCATCGAGCTCGTCGGGAAAGCGGCAGATGATCTCGTTTTCGAAAGTCCACGGGGCGGAGTGCTCCGCGAAGACAACTAGCGACGCGACGTTTTCGACGAAGCGGCGACGTCAGTGGGTCTCAAAGGTCTTCGGCCCACGCCTTGAGGCACACGGCAGCGAGCCTCGCGATCTCGGCCGGCGCGCATGTCGTCGCGGTCCCGCGCCTGCTCGGTCATGCCTCGCCGAACGTCACGCTCTCGGTGTACTCGCACCTTTTCCCGAACGATCTCGATGACGTGGCGGCTCGACTCGACGCTGCGGCTGAGGTTTCGCGGACTAAGCGCGGACCGAACGTGGTGACGCTCGAGACTGAGAGAGTGCGCCGTAGCGTCTGACCTGCCCCTTCGCGGTGGGCCCGGCTGGGATCGAACCAGCGACCGAGGGATTATGAGCGGGATCAATGGCGCGCGACGATGCAGTCAGGAGAAGGCATAACGCCTGCTCAGACGGCGTTTTCGCGTTGTTCGTCGTCCGTCGACGTTCGCCGTTTTCCGCCGAGATTCGTGCTCGCCGTGACCAAACGGTGACCACTCGGCTCGGTGCAGACGAGCGTGCAGACACGCGTCAAGACCTCCACCGTCCTTCGTGCAGACGTTCGTTGAGGGGACGAGGGCATCCTCCCGACACGCGCCGCGGAGGAAGCCCGAGTGAGCAAGACCGGAAGCGTCAAGAAGACCGGGAGCACGTGGGGATTCGTGCTCGATGTCGGTCGATCGAACGGACGCCGGCAACAGGTTCGTAAGCGCGGCTTTCGAACGAAGAAGGACGCGCAGACCGCGCTCAACGATGCGC
>JAODBI010000157.1 GCA_025463875.1 Actinomycetes bacterium | reverse complement strand
CGCCATCCTCTTCGCTGGTGGGCTCTCCTTGGTACTGATCACGCTCATCGTGGCGACGGCCGTCGGAGGCCGCGTGCCTACTGCGCTACGCCGCTATCGCGTCACGAACTAGGGATTCTTCTGACCTCGTCGTGACGTCACGCGCTCCGCAACCGTGACGGACGTCGGGTACGGAGAGTGAGATCGCGCTTCAGAAGCGTTCCTGCATTCGTCGATACCACTCACGGGGGACGGGGACAGGAGTATGTGGTGTTCCACCACGCGCGGCCCGTTACCAAGACATCCAGGCGCCCGCAAGGCGCGCGCGCCGATTTCGTGTACGGCGGCGGCAAGCGGCGCCGGCTCCGCCCGGCATTTGTCGTCGCGCTCGCGAGTGCGTTGAGCCTCGCCGTCCTGCCGGTCTGGTCGCTCACCCACTCGGAGAGCTCGAACACCGCGGGCGCAGGAACCGGAGCGATCCGCTTCCGCTTCACCGTTCCGTCCAGCATCGACGCGACGGGGTCGACCGACGTCACGTCCGCGCTGCAGCGTTTTGTGAACCTGACTCCGGATCATTCGGAACTCGACTTCCGGGCCGGCGCGCGCTACCGGATCGAGGGGACCCTTCACCTCAACGAGCGCAACGACATGGCCATCGACGGAAAAGGCGCAACGTTCTTCGCCACCCAGCCCACGCGTGACCGCAATCGGTCGCAGTGGAGCTTCAACAACGACTCGAACCTCGACGTCGCCAACATGACCATCCGCGGCGCGAACGTCAACGCCGGCCAGACCGACGGCGCCTATGTTCAAGACCTCGAGGCGCAACACGGGATCGAGGTGACGGGTGGCGAGCACATCGGCATCCACAACCTCGATATCGCCGACACCTACGGCGACTTCATCTACATCAGTCGAAGTGCGGGTCCCGTCTACGGTCATCCGCAAGACGTGCACATTCACGACAACCTGATGGAACGCAACGGCCGGATGGGCATCACCGTCGCCGACGGAGCGCGCGTGGCCATCGACCACAACACCATCAACGAGACCCGCCGCTCCACGATCGACCTGGAGCCCTACTCCCCAAGTGGCGTCGTACGCGACATCAGCATCATCGCGAACCGCATCGGTCCGGGCCGCTTGAACTTCGTATCCGGGCAGGGCGCCGGCGACGTGAGCAGCATCATCGTCGCCCTCAACACCCTCACCGGCCACGGCATGGGCATCGACCTGCTCGGGCCCAACGGGAGCACCCGCTACGGCGTGATCGTCGTCGGGAACACCAGCGACACCCAGGTCGCCTCCACGCGCGGTTCGGTGATGCGATTCGTCAACTACGAAGACGTCAACGTCCGGGACAACGTGCAGCCCACACCGTCCAACCGTCAGATGGCGATGGTGTCGGCGGTCACGTCCTGCAACGTCGAGGTCGTCGGCAACGACTTGTCGCCCGGCGGGATCGGACAGATCCGGACCGACCACCCGCGGTCGACTTGTACTCCTGCACCGCCGCCGCCGACGAGGCCCGCCAACTATTTCGACGGTCAGCAACTGACACTCGACGTCGGCAACACGACGGACTCCTCCACCCAGTGCTCGGACAAGTGGCACTGCGACGGTTACCTCACGGCGACCGACGCGCCGACGCATGTCGTGACCGCGCCCGTGATCAACCCGACGGCTTCGAAAGCCGACCGCACGATGCTCATGGGCAACATGGACTTCTCGGTCCCGATGAAGAACGGGAACTACAGCGTGACCATGACCTTCGTCGAGCCGGTGTTCAAGCGGCTGAGTCAACGGCGGATCAACGTCGATGCCGAGCGGGTGCGTGTGCTCAACGCGATCGATCCGTTCGAGATCGCCCACGGCACCAACCGCGTCGCGCGCCGCACCTTCCACATCTCCGTAGGCGACGGCGCGCTCGACATGCACCTCAACAGCGGTTCGGTCCTCGCCGTGCTGAGCTACATCACGATTACTCGGGACTAGGCGCGCGGCTCGAGCCGGAGTGACAAGGAACCCGCCGGATCGGCGGTGAATTTTCCTGTGCCGGCGACGCGGGCCAGATCGTCTGAGCCGCTGCCTTCTACGACCGACAGGTTCGCGGTGGCCGTTCCGCCGGCATACGCGCCCACGTGTTGCAACACGAGACTGCCCTTGCGGCCACCGACCGTGCCGACGATGCGCTCGAGACCCACGAACGTCGCGCTGCCGTTATCGGCGTACGACATCAACCATTCGGTCGTAGACGTGCCTTCCACGCCGCCCGAGTACGACTTCGTGACGGATGCACGCGTGAGCTTGCTCGTGTCCGGGACCTCGTCGAACTGTTGCTCGTCCCAGGAGTCGATGGTGAACTTCGCTTCCACCGTCTCGGCCACGGGACCCTCCTACGCGTCGTCGTTGTCGTAGTCGTTCATGATGGGGTTCCCAAATCGCACGGGATGCGAAACCGCGACTCGGCCTCGGTACCCTCGCTCGAATGCTTCTCGTACAGGTGATCCTGGCAAGTACGCGCGACGGCCGATTCAGCGAGCGGGCCGGTCGCTGGGTCCGGGATCGCCTCGAGGCCCGGGGCGACATGGAGATCGAGCTGATCGATCTGCGCGACTATCCGTTGCCGTTCTTCGATGCAGCTCCGCCAGCTCGAACGCTGCGCGACTACCCCAACGCGGAGGTTGCACGCTTCGGTCGAACCATCGATCGGGCCGACGGGTTCGTGATCGTCACGCCCGAATACAACCACGGCTATTCGGCCGTGTTGAAGAACGCGATCGACCACACCTTCGTGGAATGGCGGCACAAACCCGTGACGTTCGTCGGTTGGGGAAACGTCGGTGGCGCGCGAGCCATCGAACAGTTGCGCCTCGTGACCGTCGAGCTCGAGATGGCCCCGCTCCGTCACGCGGTGCACATCCTGCCCGACGTGCTGGTCCCGGCCCTCCGCGCCGAAGCGTTCGATCCCTCCATGCTCGACGCGCTCGCGCCCCGGCTCACGACAATGGCCGACGATCTGTTCTGGTGGGCAACCGCGCTGGCCGCGGCCCGCGCCTCCGATTCCTGATAGCCCGACCGCCCGATCGCCGTCCGATCGCGTCGCTCACTCCGAGCCGATCGCGGCGACGATGTCGAGCTTCGCGGCGCGGCGGGCGGGACGGATGGCGGCCAGCACACCGGCGAGCGCACCCACGACGACGAACACACCGAGCTGCAGCGGTGGGTGACCCGGCGAATCATCCGTGGGTGGGTCCTCGCGGTACCGCAGATGCAGTAGGGCGGAGTGAGTCGCGTCGTCAGTCGAGCTCGGCGAGCACCTCACCGATGATCTTGGTGGCCTCGTGCGCGGGCAGCGGTTCGCCACCTTCCGCCTCGGCGACCTCGGCTGCGAATCCCTCGACGGAGCGGACGCCGCCGATCAGCACATGCCGCAACGCCTCACCACTTGCTTCGGGATCTTCGAGCGCCTCGACCGCGGGCGCGACTGCGTGATCCGGCGACTCGGCGACGGCATGCACGAGTGCCATTGCCTCCTGACGACCGCTCGCAGTCGAGACGACGGGTTCCCGATCGGGATTCTGTTGCTCGTCCCACTCCGCGAGCGCCTCGTCGTAACCGCCCTCGCCGGGATGCAGCACCCGGGTGCCGGGAGTGGAGGACGGTGCATCGCCCTCGGCAGTGGCATCAGGCGCGCCGTCGACCGCGTCGTCGGCGTCGTGGTGACGCCCCTCCGCTACGGGGACGACGAGCGTTCCATCTGCGTTTCGGACGATCTCCATGGGCCAGGCTCCTTGGTGTGCGGCGTCGTGCACGACACCCGACACCCTGTCCTACCCACATCGCGTGCCGCCGATGTGACCGGCGATTCCCGAGAGCACCTGGAACGCCGGGGAAACGGGTGTAGAAACGAAGATGTGATCATCGTCACCGGCAGCGTCAAGGCCCGCCCGGACACGCTCGACGAACTTCTGCGCATCAGTCTCGAGCACGTCCACCGCTCCCGGCTGGAGCCGGGTTGCCTGTTGCACACGGTGCACCACGACGTCGAGTCTCCGCACCGCCTCGTGTTCCTCGAGCACTGGTCCGACCGCGACGCCCTCGACGCGCATTTCCATGTACCCGAGTCGGCTGCATTCGCGAAAGCGCTGGGTGTACTCGCGGCCGAGCCGCCCCGGATCGACGTCTACGACGCCGTGGCGCTGTCGTTCTGATCGGGAGCGCTCCGCCGGAGCTCGGCGAGCGCGGGAAGATGACGGGCCGCCGCGGGGTTTCCACGCTCGATGACAGAGCCGATGACAGATGAGGCGACGACGGCCGATGACTCGATGAATGATCTTCAACCGGTGGCGCGCCCGCGCCCGCCGCTCTCGGTGCTCGAGCTGGTTCCCGTGGGCGACGGAACCACACCCGCGGCCGCACTCGCGAGCGCAGCCGAGCTGGCTCGGCTCGCCGAACGTCTCGGCTATTCGCGGCTCTGGGTCGCGGAGCATCACAACATGCCCGGCATCGCCAGCTCGTCGCCCGCGGTTCTCATCGCGCATCTCGCGGCCGCGACCGAGACGATCCGCGTCGGCGCCGGTGGTGTGATGCTGCCCAACCACGCCGCGCTCGTCGTGGCCGAGCAGTTCGGGATGTTGGAGGCATTGCATCCCGGCCGCATCGATCTCGGCATCGGACGAGCGCCGGGCACCGATCCCGTCACGGCCGCCGCGTTGCGCCGGTCGATGTCACTCGCGGTCGACGAGTTCCCGGAGCAGCTCCGTGATCTCTTCTCCTTCTTCGACGGCACCCATCCGCAGATCATCGCCGTACCGGGGCGCGGCTACCGCCCCGCGGTCTGGATGCTCGGATCGAGCGACTTCAGCGCGCGCGTCGCGGGCGCCCTCGGTCTGCCCTTCTCGTTCGCCCATCACTTCGCGTCGCAGAACACCGTGGCGGCACTCGAGATCTACCGGGAGTCGTTCCGGCCGTCCCCCGAGCTCGATCGGCCGTACTCGATGATCGGCGTCCCGGTCATCTGCGCCGAAACCGACGAGCGCGCCCGCTGGCTGTCCGGCCCGAGCGCGCTCTCCTTCGCGCGGCTCCGCCAGGGCCGGCCCACGCAGCTCCCGACGCCGGAAGAGGCCGCCGAACACGTCTTCACACCGACGGAACGCGAGATCGTGCGGGCCTGGACGGCACCGTTGATCCGCGGCGAACCGGAACACGTCCGCACCGAGCTCGAAGCGCTCGCGCAGCGCACCGGTGCCGACGAACTGATGATCACGACGATGATCCACGGACCGGCCGACCGGCTCCGCTCGTACGCGCTCGTCGCCGACGCCTGGGACCTCTCGCCGACCGTGGTAACCGAAGCACCGGTCTAGCTACGCGGACGCGAATCAGGCCGCATTGCGAACCTCGCGCGCGACAATTACTGCGCGGAGCCTCGGAAGCTGCACCTGGACGGTTTGCGCGGACCTGCGGAGCTGCACCACGCGCAACACGAATGCAGCCGCCAACGCAACGAGGCCCGCGATGACGGCGAGATCACCGACGTCGATGATGAGCCAACCCGTCGCAATGAAGTCGCGTACGGCGCCGAAGCGGATCCGATCGATCGTGTGTGCGACGAGGCCGCCGCAGACCAGCGCCGGGATGAGCGGCGAGATGTCGAGCTGCACCGCCCAGCGCCCGACGATGCCGACGAAGATGACGAGGACGACAACCGACACGGCAATGAGCGCCGAAACGGAGACCGGACTCCAGCCGGTGATCATTCCCGGATTGCGTACCGGCACCACGGCTGCCGCGCGGAAATGAGTAGAAGCTCCCTTGGCGAACTGGTCGGCGAAGACCACGGCGAACACCGTCGAGAGGGCGCCGGCCGCACGACCGTGTGAACGACTCATGGCGCCTCCACCGGCCGGACCGAGCAGCGTTTCGACGATATTTCTTGCGGCCGAAATTCTCCGGGATGCTCGTTTTTCTGCCGTTACGTAACGTGGGCCGCCGAACACCCGAGGTGGTCAGGACGTCATTTCCCCCGTACAGTCGACAGCAGGATGAGCAAAAGCAAGGCAATACGAGGTTTCGCAGCCGCGGTAGTCGCGGCGTGCGCCGTCGGTGTACCGGCGGCGGCGTCCGCGCGTGGCGAGGCGACGAGGACGGCGCCGATCACGGTCGACGTCACTCGCGTCTACACCGACACCGGACTGAGGTTGAAGGCGGACGAGTCCGTCACCATCCGGGCGGGCGGAACGATCCGGTTCCAGGACGGAAAGGTCGCCTCGGCGACTCCCACCGGATTCCCCTGGGGCCCCCGGTGCACGGAGATCGCGGGCTCGGCGTCGTCGGTGCCGTGGCCCGCGCCCGGCCAACGGTGCTGGTCGCTGATCGGCCGGATCGGTTCACACGCCCCGTTCGAGATCGGCGCCGCCCGGACGATCAGGGCCGGTAGAGGCGGCGAGCTGTTCCTCGGCATCAACGACAATCACGTCGGGGACAATCGCGGCGCATGGACGGTGACCATCACACGCGGCGCCGCGACTTCGAAACCGACGGACCCGGCACGCCCGACAAGCCCGGCGGTGCCGGCTGTCGGCGGATCGAAGAGCTCGAGCTCGATCGTGCCCATCCTCGTGATCGTCTTCGGTCTCATCGCCGTCGTATTACTCCTCGGCTGGGCGATCCGGAGACGGACGCGGTCCGACGATGCCGAGGACCCCGCTCAGGTTGTTCCAAGGCGCGTGCCCGTCCTCGTACCCGAGCCCGTGCTCGAACCGGCCGGTGTGGCGGTCGCGACGGCCGCCGCCTCGCCGCCTCCGGTTCGCGACGTCTTCGATCCCACGACGACCGACGTCAACATCTTCTTGGTCGACGTCTCCGAGCCGGGTGCAGTTCGGGTGGGCTACAGCTTCTTTCCCGCCGACACACTCGTGCGCTGGCGGGTCGCGGCGAACGAAGCCGTGATCGCTTCGGGCCAATTCGTCACCGAGGGAGGGGGAAGCGCCAAGCACTTCGTCGAGCTACCCCTCCAGGTTCAGGCTCCCACGACCGACGGCATCGACCTGCAGTTCCACTGGAACCTGGGCGACGTTCCCTTCGACTACTCGGTGCGAAGGTATTTGGTCGGCTGAACTCGACAATTTCCGGTGCCGGGACCGAAATTGTCGCAATTTTCTGTCGATAGGCATGGTGTGACGGACATTCACCAAGCCCTGGATACCGTGCTGCGTGCCGCCGAGGACGTCGCCGGGACCGACCTCCTCCTGACACTCGGCTCTCCGCCGATGCTGCGGCTGGATGGCGCCATCCGGCCCGTGCCCGGCGTTCCGCCGATCGACGAGGCGTTGATGCGCGCCTACCTCGCCGACCTGCTCGACGGCGACATGACCGAGCTCGAACGCGACCGCGACGTCGACTTCGCGTTCTCACACGGGCACAACCGTTTCCGTGGAAACGTGTTCTTCCAACGTGGTGTGCCCGCCGTCGCACTCCGGTTGATCCAGAGCCGTATTCCGACATTCCAAGAGATCGGCTTGCCGGCTGCCGTTCAAGATCTCATCCACTTGAAGCAGGGCCTGGTCCTCTTCTGCGGACCGACGGGGTCGGGTAAGTCGACGAGCATGGCGACGATGGTCGATGCGATCAATGCCGAGCGCCCGTGTCACATCATCACGATCGAAGACCCGATCGAATACCTGCACGAGAACCGCACCGCTGTCGTCCATCAGCGCGAAGTCGGTATCGACGCCCAGTCCTTCGCCCGCGCCCTGCGCGCCGCGCTCCGGGAAGATCCCGATGTCGTGCTCGTCGGTGAGATGCGCGATCCGGAGAGCATTGCGATCACGCTCACCCTGGCCGAGACCGGTCACCTCGTGTTGTCGTCGTTGCACACGAACGATGCACCGCAAACCCTCGACCGCATCGTCGACGTGTTTCCGGCCGAACGACAGGGCCAGATTCGCCAACAGCTCGCCAGCACATTGTCGGCGGTCGTGGCGCAGCGGCTCGTCCCGCGCGTGGAGAGCGGACTGGTCGCCGCGTACGAAGTCCTGCTCGGTACACAGCCGGTGAAGAGCCTGATTCGTGACGGCAAGGCGAACCAACTCCGCAATGCAATGCAGATCGCATTGGGAGTCGGTCACAAGACACTCGAGATGTCGCTGACGGAGCTGGTCAACTCGGGCACCATCACGATGGAGGCTGCGACATTGGCGGCCTTTGTGCCGCACGAGGTGGATCCCGGGCGCGTCTCGCCCCTGATGGCGTAACACCGCATTCCCTCGGATTACCACGGAGCGCGGCAGGCAGGCAGTCCGGGAAGAGTGCTCTGTGTGGTCGTAGGCGAGACCAGTTGGGTACTGGGATCGGGGAGGCTCGAAACGCCCCTGTGACGAACGTCGCTGAAGAACCGGCCGCGCGCGCTCGCAATTGCCTGGTCAGGGCCTTACACTTTTCCCCGGGGAGCTGGGAGGCTCTTCTTCCAACGGGCTGGGAGAAGTTCAGGGATGAGACTTGCGGGGGCGGGCGCTGACGCGCTGCGCGCGAATTGTGTTCCGACACAGGAACGCGCAGCGTGAGGCGTTCTCGGACGCGTGAGGCGATAGCGCCCGTCGACTCGGCACGGCTCGTGCCCAATGTCGCCGCGGCCGGGTCTCGGATCCGCTTCGGCGATCTGATCGTCAAGGCCGGGGCCGTCGATCGGGAAGCAGTCGAGCAGACGGTCCTGCTCTCGCCGGAACAACGTCTCGGTATTGCCCTCATGGACCGCGGCCTGCTGACCGAATACGACGTGACCCGTGCGCTCAGCGAACAGCTGCACATCCCGATCGTCGACCTCCGCGACGCCGAGCCGGAAACGCGCGCTATCGAGTTGCTCAGCGCAGCCGACGCTCACGAGTTCGATCTCCTTCCGTTGCTACTTGCGGACGGCGCGCTGACCGTTGCCGTCTCGGATCCGCTCGACGAAGGCGCGCTCGAGCTACTCGTTTCCCTTCCCGTCGCAGAGGTGCGCCTGGCGCTCGGCATCCCGACTCGGCTTCGGAACCGCGTGCACCAGACCTATCCGGCGCTCTCGGCGGTGGCGACGGATATCGAGGCGTTTCGACTCAGCGACGTCGCGCTCGAGCCGGTTGAGTCCACCGAAGCCGTGGTCGACCCGCACGCGCCGATCGTGCAAGTGGTCAACAAGATCGTCACACAGGCGTTGCGCGATCGAGCGTCCGACGTTCACATCGAACCGGCCGAAGATTGTGTGCGAGTTCGCTTTCGGATCGATGGCGCACTGAAGGACGTGGTCGAGCTTCCGGCCGAGATGGGCCCGGCCCTCGTCAGTCGGGTCAAGATCATGGCGGAGATGAACATCGTCGAGCGCCGGCGTCCTCAGGACGGCCAGTTCGAGATGAAGATCGACGGCCGCGATCTCGACGTGCGAGTTTCGACCACGTCGACGATCTGGGGCGAGAAGACCGTCCTCCGATTGCTCGACCGTACGCGATCGCTGTACCGGCTCGCCGACCTCGGCATGCCCGCAGAGTCAGGCGCCCTCTATTCGAGCATCGTCAGCTCGCCGTTCGGAATGGTCATCGTCGGCGGCCCGACGGGAAGCGGCAAGACGACGACGCTCTACGCGACGTTGTCGGAAATCAACCGTACCGACATCAACGTCATGACGATCGAGGATCCGGTCGAGTACATCTTTCCGCGGATCAATCAGATCCAGATCAGCGATCAAGCCGGCCTGACGTTCGCGTCCGGTTTGAAGTCGATCCTGCGCCAGGACCCAGACGTGATCCTCGTCGGCGAGGTTCGCGACGTCGAGACGGCGCGGATTGCGGTGCAGTCGGCGCTCACCGGTCACCGCGTGTTCTCGTCGGTGCACGCAATCGACTCGGTCTCGGCGTTGTATCGCCTCCTCGACATGGGCATCGAGCCGTTCCTCATCACGTCGGCCATCATCGGCGTCGTCGCCCAGCGTCTGGTGCGCAGGATCTGTAAGTCGTGTGCGACCGCGTACGAGCCCTCGATGTCGGAGCTGACGATCTATCGCAAGCTCGGGGGCCAGGACAAAGACGTCTGGCTTCACGGCAACGGCTGCCAGTTCTGCTCCGGCACCGGATACTTCGATCGAGTCGGTGTCTACGAGGTCCTCTCGATCACCGACGAGCTGCGGCAGTGCGTCGTCGACGGCAAGACGCCGCGCGAAGCCAGGGAGCTCGCAATCCAACAAGGCCTCCACACACTGCAATACGAGGCCGTCCAGCTGGTACAGGCCAACGTCACGACCATGGAAGAGGTCGTCAAGCACGTCCTCGTGAATGAGGGGCTCGAATGACCGCGCCGACCATCGCACCGCCGCCCGCCGCGGGCGCGCCGCCGGAATCGCTCTACCCCGACGTCGTGAAGACGCCGTGGTACAAGGCCGAGTTCTTCATCACCCGGCCGGTGAAGCTCGAAGAGATCATGAATCTCTCGCGCCAGCTCTCGTCGTTTCTGCGCGCGGGTATCCCGATTCTCGACTCCCTCGCGGTGGTCGGCGAAGAGAACGCGTCGAAGAAGATGATGGAGGTCCTCGCCGATGTGCAGCGCCGCCTCCGGGCGGGCTCCAGCTTCGGCGACGCGATCGGCGCATATCCGAAGGTCTTCCCCGGCTACTACATCGCGGTCGTGCGGGCCGCCGAGCTCACCGGCCGGCTCGACAACGCACTCGAGCAGCTTTCCGAGTACCTGGAGCGCGAGGTTGCGGCCCGCAAGGAGCTCAAGAGCGCGCTGACGTACCCGACCATCGTGTTCTTCCTCGCGATCTCCGCGATGGTCGTGATGGCGGTGTTCGTTCTGCCGAAGTTTCGGACGTTGTACACGAGCCTGCACGCCAAGTTGCCACTTCCGACGCGGATGCTGCTCGGTTTCACCAATGTGATGACCAACTGGTGGTGGCTGATTGTCGCCATCCTCGGGACCTTGGTGCTGGCCGGCTTCGCGGTGATCGGTGGCAAGCGGGGCAAGCCGAGGCGAGATGCGA
>JAODBI010000145.1 GCA_025463875.1 Actinomycetes bacterium | reverse complement strand
CGATGTGCCAAGCCTCGAAATCCGTGAAGTCGGTGAACATGTCCGTTGGTCTCCTTCGCTGATGCTGGGGAGCCAACGCACGTCGTGTCCATGATGTCCAGGAACATGCCGCACACGAAGACGATCGCGACGATCCATTTGTATTCGAGCCCGAAGAGCGCTCGCCGCATCGCGTGAGGGTATGCGCGCTACCCCGGGCGCCGCACGGCCACCGCCGCGCGTCAGGTCGGTCAGACGCGGAGTTGGGGTTGCACCTTGCCCGCGACCAGCTCGAGCGACTCCCACGCAATGACGGGCGGGATCCCACCACAGAGTGGGTGCATTGCGAGCGAGCCGTGTTCGCGGACCAGTGCGACACAGTCGCCCGGCGTCACAACTGTGTACACGTCGTGCTGTCGGAGCTCGTCGACCGTCGTCGCGGTGTCGAGGGCGACAGAGTCCAAGCCGGCGTCGACCTGCCATTGCGCGTAGCTCCGGGCGTCGTGCAGGAGGTGTTCACCGATCTGCGCCCAGGTGCGGTCCGGGTCTTCCGACACGAACACGTTCAAAGGCCCCGTGCCCGGGCTGATGACGAAACCCGGTGCCAGGCCGAGGCGCTCCCGTTCCTGCTCGTACTCGTCGATCAGGCCCGGCGACCGGAGTTGCGGAAAGAACGGCATGTCGAGGCGCGCCGCGCGTCGGGCGGCCGCGCGCGATCCACCGCCGTAACAGAGCAACGGGTGGGGCTGCGAGTACGGCGTGGGCAACACGTGCACGGTGCGGCCCTCGTGCTCGAACGGTTCCCCGGTCCACGCCTGCCGGAGCACCGAGATCGCGGTCTCGACGTCGCGCGCCCGCATGCCGAAATCCCGGCCGAGGGACTCGTACTCAGCCGGGCGGTAGCCGATGCCGGCGACGTACGAAACGCGACCCCGACTGACGTGATCGAGCACGACGATGTCCTCGGCGAGCTTGACCGGGTCGTAGAGCGGGACGAGCAGCGCCGCGACACTGATGGCGATCTGTTTCGTACGCGCCGCGATCGCCGACGCGAACACGATGGGCGACGGCAGATAGCCATCGCCGGTTGCGTGGTGTTCCGAGACCGCGACCGCGGTGAAGCCGTTGTCCTCGCTCCACTCCGCCATGTCGAGCGCAGCTGCGTACAGGTCGGCGACGGGCGCGCCGAAGGCCGGGGCGCGCAGGTCGAAGCGGAGCACGAACGTACCGAGCATGCTGGTCATCGGGAAGACGTTACGCGAGTGCGCCTCGGGCGCGCCCGGGGTTCGGGGGCCAGCCGTCGAAGCGCCCCGCCGGACGGATTGCTCGGTACTGCTCGACGATCGGTGCGAGCTCAGTCGGAGTTGCGCCGTGCATGATCACACCGTCGACACCGAGGTCGAACTGTCGCAACACGCGCGCGGCACAGCGAGGCGCGTCCCCGGTCGCCGCCGGCTCGAGCCACTCGTCGGGCAGCAGCGTCGCGACGTGCTCGAGCACCGCGGTATCGGCCTTGGTGTCCAGCGCACCGGGGAACGTGGACACCAGATCGTCGGCTCGGAAGCGCGCGAGCGCCTCCGGGTCCCAACCGTTGGTCTCGACGAGCAGGTCGCCGTAGCCCTGGAGGTAGGTCGCCAGGCGGCCGACGGTCTTCTTGAGCCGCAGCGCCTCCGGGAGATGGTCGCCGATCGTCGCGTAACAGGACCAGATCCGCACCGACGCGGGGTCGCGCCCCGCCTCCTCGGCCGAGCGGCGGACGGTTGCGACGCACCGCTCGACCGTCTCGTCGGTGAAGTACGTATGCAACACGACCGAGTCGAAGCACCGGCCGGCGAGCGCGAGCGAGTTCGGACCGAACGCGACGAAGCCCAGAGGGATGTCCTCGTCGAACGACGCGTCGATGTGGAGCACGGGGAACCTTCCGGCCGGTCCGTCGTGACCGAACACCACTTCGCCCTTCCACAGCCGGCGCATGATCCCGACGAAGTCCTCGATCTGCGCGGTGGTGATCCGCGGGATGCCGTACGCGTCGAACATCGGCGCGATACCGCGTCCGAGCCCGAGCGTGAAGCGCCCACCGGTGAGCCGGTGCATCGTCGTCGCGTGCGACGCGGTGACCATCGGGTGACGCGTGTTGTGGTTCGTCGCGGCCGTCGCGATACCGAGCGTCGAAGACACCGCGCCGACCGCGCCCGACAGCGTGAACGCTTCTTTGATGTTGAAGCGCTCCGAGATGAACGTCGAGCCGAGGCCGAGCGCCTCGCCCGAAGCGACTTCGTCGATCAACTCCACCGGTGACTGAGGCGCGCCCGCCAGGACGTAGAAGCCCAGTTCGTTGAGTTGGTCCCCGCCGTGGTCCGTCGCCTGATCCACTTGCTGATCCATTCGGCCAGTATCACCCGGCGTCGTCGGCGCGCGCGAGTAGACAGGCCCCATGACCGTGTTGGGCATGGTCGCCCACCCGATCGTGCAAGCGCCGATGGCGGGCGGACCATCGACACCCGACCTCGCCGCCGCGGTGTCGAATGCAGGCGCGCTCGGTTTCGTGGCCGCGGGCTACCTCACTCCCGAAACACTGCGCGCCCAGATCGACGCGACCCGCGCGCTGACCGACCGGCCGTTCGGCGTCAACGTCTTCTCGCCGCCGGCGCGAGCGGCTGATCCCGAGCGAGTGCGGGCGTTCGTGGAGCGCCTCGCGCCGTTGGCGGCAGCGGAGAGTGTCGCGCTCGGCGAACCCCGCTACGACGACGATCACTACGACGACAAGGTCGAGATCGTGGTCGACGCCCGGCCCGCCGTCGTGTCGTTCGCATTCGGCTGTCCGAGCCCGGAGGTCGTCCGCCGCTGCGTCGCCGCCGGGAGCGAGGTCTGGGTGACGGTCACCGACGCGAGCGAGGCTGTCGCCGCGCGCGCGGTCGGCGCGCAGGCAGTCGTCGCGCAGGGCAGTGAGGCCGGCGCACACCGGGGGGCGTTCGACGACGACGACCGCGATCCGCTGTCGTTGCGCGCGCTGCTCGACGATGTTCGGACCGCCTTCGGTGAACATTCCGAAGCGCCGGCGATCATCGCGGCGGGCGGCCTGATGACCGGCAGAGACGTTGCACAGGCACTTGCGGCGGGCGCGGGTGCCGCGCAGCTCGGCACCGCGTTCCTGCTGTGCCCCGAAGCCGGGACGAGCGAGGTGCACCGGCGCGCGATCGGCGAAGACAGGCCGACGACCATCACCCGCGCCTTCACCGGCCGCCGCGCCCGCGGCATCGTGAACGCGTGGACCGACCGCTTCACGGCTGATGCGCCGCGCGCGTATCCCGAGATCCACCACGTCACGGCGCCACTACGCGCGCACGGTCGCCGCACCGGCAACCCGGACCTGGTCAACTTGTGGGCCGGCACCGGACATGCGCAGGCGCGGCCCGTGCCCGCGGCCGATCTGATCGCCGCTCTGGCCCGCGAGCTAGTCGATCACCTCGCCTGAAACGCTCTCCGCCCGAGCGAGCAGTTCGGCGGACTTCGGTGCCCGGCCGCTTGCGTAACGTTCCGAGCCTTCGATATACCTCGGAGGACTATTTCGGGCTCGAACAGTGTGGTCCGGTTCTTCTCGTACGTCGACCGAGAGGCAACCGTTGACTGATAGCCCGTTGACCGATCGCCCGTCGACCGATCGCCTCGTCGTAGTGGACGCACTCGACTTCGCCGCCCGGCAGGACTTCGTCACCGCCGCGAGTCGGGTCATCGAACACGCGCATGCCCAGATCGAAGTCGATTGCTCGGCAATCACCATCGTCGACGACCAGACCGTCGGCATGTTGGTCTGGCTGACGCGAAATGCTCGGCGCCGCAGTCTTCCGGTCGTGCTCGAAGGCGCGTCACCGAGGCTGCTCGACGCATTGGATCGGGCGGGCGTGACCGATCGGTTCGCCGCGGGGTCGTAGACACCCGGCGCTGATCGAGTCAGGGCAGCCACGGGAGGGCCGGTGCGTCACCCGAGGGACGTACCCGCGTAGCACTGCGTCGATCGCGCCCGACCGGGGTTGTCCCACCGAATGCCGCGTCGGCGGTCGCGCCCGCGCCGCACTCCGGTAGTTTTCTGTCGGATCGTGAAGCCGAGCGCCCGTAGCTCAGTTGGATAGAGCGACGGCCTTCTAAGCCGTGGGTCGCAGGTTCGAATCCTGCCGGGCGCGCTTGTGACTTCGTAGCGGCGAGGCCCGAACTACGCGGATCGCCCACGGAGCTCGGTGACCTCGGATCCGCGCTCAGTCCGCGAAAAGTCGGCGGACGCGCGAGCAGCGGCGTCGATGCGGTCCGGGCCTCGAGGTAGCCCGCCTCGCCGAGCTCGACGAAGCCGATGATCTCGACGATGACGAGCGCAAAGTCGATCCGTGGAGCGCGTCGTGACCACGTGCGCGATTTGCTGGCGGCCGTCGCCTCCGGGCGCGCGGTGAAGAACCACGAGAAGCGATGCGCGCCCGAACGGAATCGTGCCATCGTCGCGAGGTATGTCGAGCTTCAATCGACGCGCCACGTCGCCGCGGAGTTCCACCTCGGGCGCGAGCGTGTCCGCCAGATCTGCGAGGCGGCCGGCGTGCTCCGTCCGTCGGGAAGCGGAGGTCAACGCTGACTCGGGTGTCTGCCAGCGCGGGACTCCCCGACGATCAACTGCAGGCGTGCGACCGTGGACGCTTCAGTCGCTCGCCTGGTACCAGCGACAGGTTTTGGTCCGGCAGCCGTCTACGGAGACGACGGAGCGGGCGACCGACATACCTCCGGCGCGTTTCTGGCGGTCGACCGTGATCTCAACTCGGCCCCGACCGCAGCCGGGACAGGGACCTCGCTCGATGGATCGCTCGGGCACGGCGGCGAACATTACGGCCGACTGACGGCGGGAGCGACGACGCCCCGACGGAGCAATCGAGTCGCGCCCAGCAACGGCCCCTCGGCTGGGTGGTGAGGCGCACCGAGGGGCCGCGCATGCATGGAACGGCAAGCTGGGTGGACCTGCCGCTGGGAGCGTAACGTCAGCCGCGCGGAGAACTCCATTCTCCGCAGGTACGGTCTTCCCGCATGTCCACGGAGGAGCGTCTGAGCGCAACGGTCCTCCGCGCGGTCGAGATCGTCGCCGCGCAGCTGGACTGCGACGAGAAGACCGCACTGGAAGCACTCAGGGCCGTCGCGAGCGCAGCGGAGGAATCGCTGGAGGACGTCGCCGTTCACGTGCTCGAGGGAACTGTCCGGTTCGACACCTAGTGGAATGGAGTCGCTCATGTCCTCCTATGGGGCTATCTCGTCGCCAAGATGAGGAACGATTCTCGGAGCGGCGTGCAACTCCCGCGGCACGTGCAGACGCCAAAGAGCCCGACCTGGCGGCCGGGCTCTCGGTTTCGTTTGACACGTGACGCGTCAGTGCCCGCGCGCCGCGCACCACGGATCGACGAGCCTGAATCGTCGAGCTCACCGGCACGCACGGGGGCAACGCGTTCGCCGTTCTCGGGAAGGCCCGGCGCGCGTTGAAGAACGCTGGCGTCGACCCCGGCGCAAGTGTCAGGCGCGCGTCGCAACGTACGGCGCGCGTCAGACGGAGCGGAACCGCGGGACGCGTTCGGCGGTACACGTGTGCTGCGCGACGACATATCGATCGATCACCGCGCGTGCGTTCCGTGCCATTGTGAGCGACACGCCCGCGCCGTGGGTCGTCCCCTCGTGCCAGGTCCGCACGACGCGACCCGCGAGCTGCAACCGGACGCCGCCGAGCTCGCATTCGAAGCTGACCGGCTCGCCGACCTCGAGCGCGGCGTCGGATCGCAATCCGCAACCGATGTTCGAGACGTCGACGAGGGCCGCCGCAACATTGCGAGCATGACGCGTGCCGTCGGGGGCCACTGCCACGGAGACGGGCTGCCAACACAACACGCGCGGGCTCATCCGGCGCTGCATCCGACGGCAGGATCCGACGAGCACGATCCGGAGCATCGGGCTCGTGCGCTCGAGAATCCGACCGCGGGCCACGATGAGCGAGCGGTCGTCGGGGTACGAGACCTGCACCGAAGCGCGCACGCTCAAGATGGGCGGCGGCGGAACCTCCCCGCTCACTCGGATGATGTCGCCGGCCACATTGTGCACGAGCGCAGACCAGGTCACGACGTCGAGCGCGTCCCGCACCTCCACCGCGCCGCCGAGCTCGGGTTGGGGCGAAACCCCGGCCTCGACCCCGCGTGAACTGTTGGTGGAAACCAAGGCGTTGCCTTCGGGTCGACTCAGCGGCGACACGTCGGCGCCACCGCGCGCGGCAGCCCCGACGTTCGCCGGCAGTCGTACCCCTCGCGGCCGTGATCTAGGCGTTTCCAGAGACCTCGGGTGACGGAGTGTGACGGAAGTCGCCCTTTGTCGACGTTTCGCCCGGCTCAGTAGCCGCCGGACCCGGAAGACGGCGTCGCTGCCGGTGCAACGGTGGCGGGCGTCCCGGTCGTGGGTGTCACTTCGCCCGGCCCGCCCGACTGCACGACGTGCCACACTCCGCCGAAGCTCGAGATGCCGTTGCCCTTGGCATCGCCGCGTCCGGTGTCCTGCGAGAAGCGGTACAAGGGATCGCCGTTGGCGGTCACCTGCAGTCCACCGGTCACCGTCGCCGTCCCGAGACCTGTCACCCCGGAGTCGCCGACCGCCGACTTCGTTCCGGCCGGGAGCGTCAAGGGGGGCCAGAAGGTCGCGCACTGACCGGTGCAGGCAATGGGCGTCCCGTTCTTCGTCAACGTGTAGAGCGTCAGCCCTGTTTCGTCGACGAGCACGGAGCCGACCGTTCCGACCATCGAGATCTTCACCACCGGTTTCGCGGTCGCGCCGGAGGGGGCGCCGGTCGTCGAAGTCGTCGCGGACGGCTGCGCGTTGGGCGACACCGAGGCTTTCGACGACGATCCGCATGCCGCGAGTGCGAACGTCGCCACGATTCCCAACGTGAGTGCGCTTGCGAGCTTGATCTTCATCTGCGTCGCCACCGATCTGCGTGCGTATTCCGGAGAGCGTTCTGACCGCAGATATACGGGCGAGGGTCGCTTACGGTTCAGTCGTCGTTCGGGGAGCCGATGCG
>JAODBI010000138.1 GCA_025463875.1 Actinomycetes bacterium | reverse complement strand
TCATGCGGGTCTCCGATGTGCGTTCGCGGTCTCGGGATCTCGCCACCACCAGGTGTCGACGTCCGAATTCGGATGCTCGGGATAGATCGCGCGCGCCTGCGCCACGCAGTCGGTGATCGCGTCCATGATCCGTAGTGTCGCCTCACGCGGCCGATCGACCTCGGCGATGGGCACGGGCGCACCGACGACCGCAACCTGTGCGATCCCCCATTTCCAATGCGGCTTGCGTCCCTTCGTCAGCAGCCGGTGGGTTCCCCATAATCCGACGGGCACGATCGGGACACCAGACGCCTGCGCGAGCCGTGCCGTTCCCGACTTGCCGCGCATCGGTTCGAAATCCTCGGAGATCGTGCCCTCCGGGAACACCGTCACGCACTCGCCCTTGCGCAGCGCATCGACCGCGGCCGAGAGCGCGCCCGACGAATCGGCCGTGCCGCGGTACACCGGAATCTGGTGCGCGGCGCGCAGCAGCGCGCCGAGGGCGGGGTTCTTGAACAACTCCGCCTTCGCGAGAAACCGGATGCGACGATGACGTTGATCGGCCACCCAGGCAAGGGTCAGCGGGTCGAGATACGAGACGTGGTTGCTCGCGAGGATCGTTGGTCCGTGCGACGGAATGTTCGACGCACCCTCGATCGTCCAGTGCAACCCGTAGCGGAGCCAGGGCCAGAAAACCGCCTTCGCGGCGGGATACACCGCGTCCACGGTCGGTAGCATACGAGCGAATGCCGAGTCGATCCCACAACGACGCGGGGATCGTCGTCCCGCTCCGGTCGTTCACCTTGGGCAAGGCGCGGCTCGCAGCGGTGCTCTCGGAGCCGGATCGTGAAGCCCTGGCTCGGTCGATGGCCGAGAGTGTGGTCGACGCCGCGGCCGGCCGGCCGGTCACGATCGTGACCAGCGCTCCCGAGGTCGTGGCCTGGGCACGCGGTCGAGGCTGCGATGTCGTCGAGGATCCCGGCTCGCTCGACGCGTCGGCCGCGGCCGGTCGGGCATGGGCCGAAGCTCGCGGCCTGATCCGTTACGCCGTGGTGCACGCCGATCTTCCGCTGGCCGAATCGCTCGATGGAGTGGTCGACGACGGCGGCGCTCCGGTGGCCGTGATCGTTCCCGACCATCGCGACGATGGGACCCCCGTCCTCTCGCTGCCGACCGCGGTGCCCTTCACGTTCGCGTACGGGCCCGACTCGGCCGCGCGGCACGCCGACGAAGCGCGCCGCCGTGGGCTCACGGTTCGGATCGTGCGCGACCCGGCGTTGGGCTTCGATGTCGACCTGGCCGTCGATCTCGCCGAGCTCGAAGCGCGGCGCCGTCTCCCGGCGCAATGACCCGACCGATGACCTGCTCGCTCAGGCGCGTGCGATGACGATCGCGGTCGATCTCCCGGTCCCGGCGCGGGCGCTCGCGGTCGGCGCCCATGCGGACGACATCGAGTTCGGGTGCGGTGCGACGATCGCGAAGTGGTCCGCGGCCGGCGCGGACGTCACGATGTGCATCTGCACCGACGGCTCCAAGGGCACCTGGGACGGTGACGCCGATCTCGACGCGCTCATCGCGGCGCGCGAAGAGGAACAGCGCGCCGCGGCCGCGATCCTCGGTGCGAGCGACGTGGTTTTCCTGCGTTACGTCGACGGCGAGCTCGAGAGTGGCTTGGAGCCGCGCGCGCGAGTGTGCCGGGTGATACGCGAGACGCGTCCCGATGTCGTGCTCGGCCATGATCCCTGGCAGCCGTATCGCATCCATCCCGACCACTTTCACGCCGGCTTGCTCGTCACGTCGGGTATCGTCGCGGCGCGCGATCCGCTGTTCTTTCCCGACCAGGGTGTCGCGCCGCACCGGCCGTCGACGCTGCTGTGCTTCGAACCCGGTCGTTTCGATCACGTCGAGAACGTCAACGGCTACGTCGATCGGAAGGTCGAGGCGCTGCTCGCGCATCGCAGCCAGTGGCGTTCGACGATGGCCATCGACGACCAGCCCGACGATCAGCGGTTGGCGTTCGCGCAGAAGCTGCTCGCCGAGGCGCGTGCTGCGGGCATCCGCGCCGGGTTACGCGCGGCCGAGGCCTTCGCCCGCATCGACGACCTGTAGTCTACGCTTTCCGCTCGCGTCCTGAACGACCCCCGGACGCGAAGAAAGGACCCGGTTTCCCGGGCCCTTCTTCGAAACGACGAACGCGAAGTTATTTCTTCTTCGCGGTGCGCTTGCGCGTCGTGCGACGCACTGCACGCTTGGCCGGGGCCTTCTTCGCGGCGCGCTTCTTGGTCGCCTTCCGCTTGACGGCCTTCTTGGCTGCCTTGCGCTTGGCCGGAGCCTTCTTCTTGGCTGCCTTGCGCTTGACGGTCTTCTTCGCCGCCTTACGCTTGGCGGGCGCCTTCTTCACGGCCTTGCGCTTGGCCGGAGCCTTCTTGGCAGCCCTTTTCTTCGTTGCCCTTTTAGCCGGAGGCACGGTCACCACCTTTCCTGAGAGCTCTCACTCGGGGAAGTTCGAACTTCATAGGTCATTCGGTGCGCGAGGGAGTGCGACCCCACGCCCTACGCGATCAGGACCCTTGCACCTGGGCTTTGAATTTCGAGCCCACGGAGAACTTCGCGCTCTTGCGCTCCGGAATCTGCACTGGTTCACGCGTACGAGGATCCATACCCGTCCTCGCCTTGCGCAATGCCGGTGAAAACGTCCCGAAGCCCGGGAGTGTCACCTTTTCGCCCGCAGTGATCGCGGACTGGACCGAATTGATGAACGCGTTGAGCGCGCTCTCGGCATCTGTCTTGCTGAGGTTCGCGTCGGTCGCTATCGCGTCGACGAGCTCGCCTTTGTTCACGTAAACCTCCACGCACCGCGTGTGTGTTCGTGTAATGAGAACTTATTCACACACGTACGTCAAGCATTTCCCACGCAACGCGCGTGGGGTCCACCACTCGTTGCGCGACTCGTGCGAAAATCATCGCATGCGCGACAACGCGCACGAGCACTGCTCGATGTTCGCGCGCGCTCGACGCGCGTCACGCCAATGGCAACGCTGAACGACGGAACGTACGACGCGTTCATCATCTGGGCCGAACAGCGCAACGACGGTGTCGCGATCGAATGCACCATTACGTCCGGTGATGCGCGCGGCGACGTCATCAACATCGTGACCAGCAGTTTTGTCGCGCGCGATCCGCTTTCACTCGTTGGTTTGCCGTGCACGTTGATCGTGCGCGACAACGAGATCCGCATCGCGCAGTAGCGCGCGACGCATCGCGTGCGATACGACGCGCCGCACCTCACGTCGACGCGTTCACGACGTGGAACGGTGCTCATGCCTGTGTGCGCAGACCGCGCGGCGTACGCGGAGTGCGCGCACAGCGTGAGGATGCACGGCACGAAACAAATTGCAAAAAAGATGTGGCCCGAGCGGTTCTGCTCGGGCCACATGGCACCCCGTACGGGATTTGAACCCGTGTTACCAGGATGAGAACCTGGCGTCCTAGGCCGCTAGACGAACGGGGCAAGTCAACGGCTGCGCTCGGGGGGGAGGAATCGAACCCCCAATTACAGGACCAGAACCTGTCGTGTTGCCGATTACACCACCCCCGAATGGGTGCCGTTACGACGCCGACGGGGCCGCCGCAACGGAGCGCACATTGTAGCCAAACCGGGAACGAGCTTCTCCACCTGGCGATGCCGGTCGAGCCGGCCGTATCCGAAGATTCTTCCCGCCGCGACGCGGATCGTCTCGGTGACGAAGCGCCTCCATTCCCCCGCCCCCTTGATCGGACTCGTCCGCGTCGGTGACGTCGCCGCCTTGAGCCCGACGTCGTGCGCGAGATCCTCGATGCGCGCCGAGTGATACGGATCGGACACGAGTACGACGCTCGTGAGCCTGCGCTCCTTCAAGAACCGCGACGCCGCGGCGAGCGACTGCCACGAGGTCCGGCCCGTGGTCTCCCGCAGCAGCGCGCGCTCGGGGACGGCGTGATCGTGGAGATAGCTCGCGCCGACACTCGCTTCGGTGAAACGGTCGGCCGGCTGCTTCCCGCCGGTGACGACGACCACGGGTGCGATACCGCGGCGGTAGAGGTCGACGGCATGGTCGAGACGCGCCGCCAGGATCTTCGAAGGCCGCCCGTCGAACTGCGCGGCGCCGAGCACGACGATCGCGTCGGCCGGTCGGGCGTCGTCTCGACGCGCCGCCAACCACACCTGCACGAAGACGACGGAGAGATACGTGAGGAGCAGAGCGAACAGGGCGATCGCGATCCGCAGCGCGATCTTGAGGACTCGCCTCACAACCGATCGCGTACGGCCCGCAGTCGGGTGAGCGCCGAGTCGCGCCCGAGCAGACCGATCGAGTCGAACACCGGCAGACCCTGGCTCCGGCCTTCGATCGCCGTGTACAGGACGTGCATGACCTTGCCCGGCTTGATCCCGAGCGCTTCGATCGCCGGGCGCGGATCGATCTCGCGCGTCCATGCGCACGTCGCGACGAACGCGATCACCGCGTCGAGGATGTCGGTGACCCGCTCGACCTTGGTCAGCTTCTCCCACGACGCGGGGTCGATCTCGAGTTCGTCGTCGGCAGTGAAGAGGAACTCCATCTGCTCGGCAATGTGCACGAGCGTCGTCGACCGCACCTGCGCGAGCTGCACCGCGGCTTCGAAGCGTGGAATCTCGAGCCGGTCGCCGTACCGACTCCGGGCGAAGGGCAGCACGGCCGAGACCAACTCCGGAAGCGGCATGGCCCGGATGTGCTCACCGTTCATCCACTCGAGCTTCTTCGGGTCGAAGGTGGCGCCGGACGTGTTCACGCGTTCGAGCTCGAACTCGCGCACCAGCTCGTCGATGCTGAGGATCTCGCGGCCGTCTTCCGGCCCCCACCCGAGCAGCGCGAGGTAGTTGAGGAGCGCGGCCGACAGGTAGCCGGCGTCGCGGTACTCCTCCACCGACACCGCGCCGTGGCGTTTCGAAAGCTTCCCGCCGCCCGGCCCCAGGATCAGCGGCATGTGCGCGTACACGGGCTGATCGTCGTGGCCGAGCGCGCGTCGCAGCGCCAGGACGCGGTGCGTGGAGTCGATGAGGTCTTCGCCCCGCAGCACATGGGTGATCCCCATGTCGAGGTCGTCGACCGCGTTCGCGAGGAAGAACACCGGTGTGCCGTTCGACCGGACGATCACGAAGTCGGAGATCGTCGACCACTCGACCGAGACCTCGCCGCGGATGAGGTCGGTGAACGTGCTCCGACCCTCGTCCGGTGTCCGGAACCGGATCGAGGCCTGGCGGCCTTCGGCGACGAGCACCGCCCGTTCGTCGGCGCTGAGATTCCGGCAGTGACCGTCGTAGCCCGGCGGACGTCCGGCTTTCATCGCCGCCTCGTTGCGTTCCTTGACTTCGCTCTCCGTGCAGAAGCACTCGTACGCGAGCCCCTCGTCGACCATCCGCTGCGCGGCCGCGAGATAGGTGTCGAAGCGGGCGCTCTGGAGGAACGGGCCCTCATCCCAATCGAGACCCATCCAGCGCATGACCTGTTGGATCTGGTCGACCGACTCCTGGGTGGAGCGCGCGACATCGGTGTCTTCGATACGCAGGATGAACGTTCCGCCGACATGGCGCGCGTGCAGCCAGTTATAGAGCGCCGTGCGCACGCTGCCGATGTGCAGAAAGCCCGTCGGTGCCGGAGAGAAGCGAAGCCGAACGTCGGTCATGGACAACCGAGTCTAGAAGGGCACGAAACGGTCTCAGGGTTTGAGCGCGAACAGCTGCCAGCGCTCGGGCACGCCCTTCAGCTCGCGTTCGCCCCGGTCGGCGAATCGCGCTTCCGAACCTCCGACGAGATCGCGGACCGTCCGGGAGACGAACACCTCGCCGGGACCGGCGGCCGCCGCGACCCGCGCCGCAATGTGGACCGCGAGACCGGCGAGATCGTTCCCACGCCGTTCGCACTCACCGGTGTGGACGCCGACGCGAACCTCGACCTGCGCGCCCACGGCGGCAGCGACGATCGCACGCGCACAGCGCACCGCTTGCGTCGGGCTGTCGAACGCGGCGAGGAAGCCGTCGCCGGTCGTATTGACCTCGCGTCCTCCGTACCGCCGCAATTCCCCGCGCACGGTCGCGTCGTGATTCTCGAGACGTGCTCTCCACGCCTGATCGCCCAGGGCGGCGGCCAACCGGGTGGAGTCGACGATGTCGGTGAACAACACGGTGGCGAGCACGCGTTCGCCGGTGCCGGTCCGCTGCCCGGTCAGGAACTCCTCCACCTCGTCGAGGATCTCGTCACCGTTTCCCGACCACGGGATCTGATCGGCGCCGGGCAGCTCGACGTACTTCGCGCCCGCGATGTTCTCGGCGAGGTACCGGCCGCATCCCACCGGCGTGAAGAAGTTGTCGCGGCGGTGGACGACGAGTGCCGGCACGGTTATCGCGGCCAACAGGTCGCGCACGTCGGCGAGTGCAGTGGCGCGCAACAACGCCAGCGCCGTCGCCGGACTCGCACCCCGCCGCGACGATCGCACCCACCATTCACCGAACGCGGCGTCGTCCTTGAGCGAGGGCGCGATGACCGAGCGGTCGTCACCTCCGTCGAACATCCATTCGGCATCGGGATCGATGTTCGTCTCGAGGAAGGAGAGGACGAGGTCGGCCGAGTGACCGTGGGGGTAGTCATCGGCGTTCATCATCCGGGCGTAGCCGTTGACGAGCACGAGGCGTTCGACCCGTTCCGGCGCCATCGCCGCGAGCGTGATCGCGATGGGGACACCGCCGTCGTCGGCGAGAAGTGTGACCCGCTTCGCGCCGACCGCGTCGAGCACAGCCAGCGCGTCACTCGCGATCTCGGTCAGCGTGGTGCCGACACTCAGGTCGACCGGATCGGAGAGACCGACCCCGCGGGCGTCGAAGCGGACGAGCCGGCAGAACGACGCGAGCCGCCGTTCGTATCCGGCCGCGTGCGGCTCCTCGGCGAGAGACTCGGTCGCGATCGTGTACGCCGACAAGCCGAGGACGTCGAGAGGACCGTCACCGAAGACGGAGTAGGCGATGTGCGTCCCGCCGTTCTTGGCGTAACCGGACGTGATGGCCATCTCACCCCCCGAGCAGGCGCTTGGCGATGACGATGCGTTGGATCTGGTTCGTGCCTTCGTAGATCTGGGTGATCTTCGCGTCGCGCATGAACCGTTCGGCGGGAACGTCCTTGGTGTAGCCGATGCCACCGAGGAGCTGCACGCAATCGGTCGTCACGCGCATCGCCGTATCCGACGCGAACAACTTCGCCATTGACGACGCGCTCGCGGTCTGCGGAGTTCCGCCCAGCCCGTCGTCGAGCAACGCACACGCGCGGTACACGAGCAGGCGGGCCGCGTCGACTGCGGTCGCCATGTCGGCGAGCATGAACTGCAGACCCTGGAAGTCGCCGATCGGGCGACCGAACTGCTTGCGCTCCTGGACGTAGCTCGTCGCGAGGTCGAGCGCACCCTGCGCGATACCGAGCGCCTGCGCGCCGACGAGCGGACGCGAACGATCGAGCGCGCCCATCGCATACGTGAATCCCTGGCCCGCCTCACCGATCAAGTTCTCGGCCGGCACCACACAGTCGTCGAGGACGATCTCACCCGTCGGTGACCCACGCACGCCCATCTTGTGCTCGAGCTTCGAGACCGAGAACCCGGCAAAGTCCTTCTCCACCACGAAGCAACTCATACCGCGGTGCCCGGCGTCGGGATCGGTCTTGGCGAAGACCGTGTAGAAGTCGCTGACGCCCGCATTCGTAATCCAGAGCTTGCGACCCGTCAGCACGTAGTTGTCGCCGTCGCGCACTGCTTTCGTCCGCATGCCTGCGACGTCGCTGCCCGCATCCGCCTCGGAGAGGCAGTAGGAGGCCTGGCACTCCCCGCTCGCGACCCGCGCCACGTACTTCTGCGCGAGCACGTCGCCCCCGTGATCGATCACCGGCGTCATCGCAAGCTTGGAGATGAACGTGAAGAGCGAGGACGACGCGCACACCCGCGCCACCTCTTCGACACAGAGGGCGTGCGCGAGGAAACCGGCGCCCTGCCCGCCCACCGCTTCGGGGAACGCGAGCCCGGCGAATCCGGCCGTGCGCCACGCGTGCCACGAGTCCCACGGGTATTCCTCGTCGTCGTCGGCGCGCGCCGCGTGCGGCGCGATCTTGTCCTCCGCCAGGCGCCGGACCGATGCCCGCAACTCCTCGAGGTCGTCGGACAGGGTGAAGCTGGTCAACAGCGGGCCTTTCGCGGCGACGATCGAACGGGCTCTAGCCCGATGCGGCGAGCGACGACGGCAGCGAGGCTCGCCAGGCCTCGACCTCTCCGGACGCCTGTGCCGAGCGCGACAGCAACAACGAATCGGGAACCGCGTCGACCAACGCGCGCCGGCGCCGGTAGTTGTGCGCGGCCTCGTGCACGAGCGCGGAGCGGACCTTGACGAAGTCTTCGCTCGCGGTGCCGTCGTATCCCAAGAGGGCGATGGCGGCATCGATGTCGCCGATCACCGGGGCGCGGCCGAACAACGCCGCGCGCTTCCCCGCAATCTCCGCGATCACGGCAACGACGTCGTCGGCATGTTCGAACGGTCCGAGCCGGAGCCGGTCCTTCGCCCGCTGCGCAAGCGTGTACGCATAGCCGACGTTCGGTCCCGGGCGTCCGAACAGTGCACCCTCGGGCTGATCCGGACCGAGGTCGCCGGGGCGGTCGGGGCGCCAGTCGGTCGCGGGCGGCAGCGCGATGCCGGGCGGCAGGTTCTGCTGCTGGCGCGGCCGGGAGTTCGGATCGGCGGGAACGAACGGGTCGGTCGGCACTGGAGTCGACATTACCGGAGCCGGATCGGACGCCGACCCGGGCCGCCGGCGACGACGGGGCGACGGGGCCGCTCGATCAGGCGCCGGCGACCTCGGCGCGCAACAGACCGAAGTGGATCGAGTCGAGCAGCGCCTGCCACGACGCCTCGATGATGTTCTCGTTCACTCCGATGGTCGTCCAGGTGCCGTTGCCGTCGGTGGAGTCGATCAGCACCCGCGTGGCGGCGCCGGTTCCCTTGTTGGTGTCGAGTACTCGCACCTTGTAGTCGGTGAGGTGCACCCGCTCGAGTGCGGGGAAGTTACCGTCGAGCGCGCTGCGCAGCGCGGTGTCGAGTGCGTTCACCGGACCGTTGCCCTCGGCGGTCGCAACCACCCGACGGCCGCCGATGTGGACTTTGACCGTCGCCTCGGTCATCACCGTCGCCGCGGTCTTGTCGGTGAGCGTGTCGACACCGAGCACGTCGTCGGTGATCACACGGAACGACTCGACGCGGAACCAACTCGGTTCCCAGCCCGCCGCGCGCCGCATCAACAATTCGAGCGATCCGTCGGCGACCTCGAAGTGGTAGCCCTCGTGTTCGAGCCGCTTCAATGTCTCGACCACGTCGGCCAGTTGCGGACCGTCGAGCGAGAGTCCGAGCTCCTTCGCCTTCAGCCCGAGCGTCGACTTACCGGCGAGCTCCGAGACGACGAACCGCGTGCCGTTGCCGACGACTTCCGGCGAGACGTGCTCATAAGCGTCGGGGCGCTTCGCGATCGCGCTGGTGTGGAGCCCGGCCTTGTGTGCGAACGCGGAGTGACCGACGTACGCGGCCTGCGGGTTGAGCGGCATGTTCACCAGCTCGGCGACGTGATGCGCAACCGGCGTCAGTCGTTCCAGACGGTCACGAGGGATCGTCTCGTAACCCATCTTCAACGTGAGGTTCGGGATGATCGTCGTGAGGTTGCAGTTGCCCGTGCGCTCGCCGTAGCCGTTGATCGTCCCCTGCACCTGCGTCGCGCCGCCGCGTACCCCGGCCAGCGCGTTCGCGACACCGGTACCCGCGTCGTCGTGCAGATGCACGGCGACCTTCACATCGCCGCCGAAGTACTTCACGACCTCGGCGACCGCCGCTTCGACGTCGTTCGGCAGCGCGCCTCCGTTGGTGTCGCACAGCACCAGGTGGCTCGCGCCGTTGGTCGCCGCCGATTCGAGCACGCGCAACGAGAACTCGGGGTTCCGGCGGAAGCCATCGAAGAAGTGCTCGGCGTCGAACAGCACGTTCATGCCCGAACGCCGCAGGAACTCGACCGAGTCGCCGACCATCGCGACACCTTCGTCGAGCGTGGTGCCGAGCGCCTCGGTGACGTGGTAGTCCCAGCACTTGCCGACGATGCACACGGTGCCGACGTTGGCTTCCACGAGATGGCGCAGCGTGTCGTCGGTGTCGACCCGGCCCTTGGGCCGGCGGGTCGACCCGAACGCCACGAGCGTGCTCGTCTCGAGCTTCAACTCGTCGGGCGCGCGCCGGAACAGCTCGTCGTCCTTCGGGTTGGCGCCGGGCCAGCCCGCTTCGATGAAGTCGACTCCGAGCCAGTCGAGCTGTTCCGCGATCCGCAGCTTGTCCTCGACCGTGAGCGAGATGCCCTCGAGCTGCGAGCCGTCCCGCAACGTCGTGTCGTAGATCTCGATCTTCATGCGGCTACGACCTCCGGCCCTCGATCGCCCGGGCGGCGCGCGTGCGCCTCCGGTCCTCCGGTCTGCGCCTGGCTCTTCATGCGGCTACGACCTCCGGCCCTCGATCGCCCGGGCGGCGCGCGTGCGCCTCCGGTCCTCCGGTCTGCGCGTGGCTCTTCATGTTGGCCGGGTCGGGGGACGTCATACGACTTCGCACCAGTCCTTGTATTTGTCGATCTCGCCCCGCACGGCCTTGGCGTATTCGTTCGCAATGACCTTCGTCATCGGTCCCGGGCACGGGATGGCGCGGTCGTCGACGGAGTTCACCGCGCTCACCTCGGCCGCGGTGCCACAGACGAACATCTCCTCGGCCACATAGAGGTCGCTGCGCGAAAGGTCGTCGACGCGCACCTCGAAACCGTGGTCGCGGGCGATCGAGGTCACGGAGTCCTGCGTGATCCCCGGCAGTGCACCCGCGGAGACGGGCGGGGTGACCAACACGCCGCGCCGCGCCGCAAAGATGTTCTCGCCCGTGCACTCCGACACCAGCCCGTCGGGGTTGAGCATGATCGCCTCGTCGTAGCCGGCCTTCAGCGCCTCGACCTTCGCGAGTGACGAGTTCACGTAGTTGCCCGTGGTCTTCGACAGCGGCGGCATGGTGTTGTGGTCGTGGCGCGTCCAGCTGGAGATCTTCATGCGCACGCCCTTGGAGACCGCGTCGTCGCCGAGGTACGCACCCCACGGCCAACACGCGATCGCCACGTCGACCTCACACGGAATCGTGTTGAGCCCCATCTCGCCGTAGCCGTAGTACGCGATCGGGCGGATGTAGCACGAGGGCAGCCCCGTCGCGCGCACAGTGTCCTTGGTCGCCTGCACGAGCTGCTCGGCCGTGTACGGGATCTCCATCATCATGATCGCCGCGGAGTCGAAGAGGCGGGCGATGTGCTCGGTCAGCCGGAAGACGGCCGGGCCCCGCTCGGTCTCGTACGCCCGGATGCCCTCGAACACTCCGGTGCCGTAGTGCAACGTGTGCGTGAGGACGTGGACCTGCGCGTCGGCCCAGGGAATGAGCTCCCCGTTCATCCAGATCTTCTCGGTCGGCGTGATGGGCATCGTGGTGCCTTTCGTCGTGCAGCGGCGTCAGCAGGCGGCGGCGATCGCGTCGCCGATCTCTGTCGTCGTGCCCTTTACATCGTCGGTTGTGTCCAAAGCCTTCTGAATTCGGGCCATTGCATCGCCCTCACCCAGGAAATCGCACATCATCGCGGCCGAGATGATCGCCGCCCGGGGATCTGCCCGGCCGGTGCCGGCGATGTCGGG
>JAODBI010000093.1 GCA_025463875.1 Actinomycetes bacterium | reverse complement strand
GTCTCCTCGTCGATCATGGCCAGGAACTCGGCCACGGCCTCGGGCGGCCACTCGACGTCGTCCTGGCGCAGGCTCGTCACCGACGCCTTGATCGAGGCGAGCGGCGTGCGCAGGTCGTGCGAGACCGCGCGCAGCAGCGCCGTCCGTAACGCATCGGCTTCGGCGACCGCGACCGCGGTCGACGCTTCGGCGCGCAATGCACGCCCCGCGAGCGCGACCGCGAGCTGGGCGACGAACGCGTTGAGGACGCGCCGGTCGTCGCCGCTGAGATTGGGGCCGACGTACGCGAAGACCGCGTCGTCGGGAAGCTCGGTGGTCGCGGTCGCGTCCTCCGGCCGCTGTATGACGGCTTCGCCCGCGTGCACCTCCACTGACCACCCGTTGGTGGCCACCGGCCGAAGCACTGCGACCGAACGCAGTGAGAACGTGCTGATGAGCTGATGCATGATGCTCGGCAACGGGTCGTCTTCGGCGATCAACGCGCCCGCGAGGCGCACGAGCGACGACGCTTCGCTGCGGGCACGGGCGGCCTCGAGCGCGCGCCGCGCCGCCGACGTAACCAGCGCGCTCACGACCGCGGCGACGACGAGGAACACGGTCAGCGCGAGGACGTTCTCGCCGTCGCTGATCGTGAACGTATGTATGGGCGGTGTGAGGAACCAGTTGACCAGCAGGAACGCGGCGACCGCCGCTGCACCCGCGACCCACGCGCCGCCGATCGCGGCGATGACGACGATGAGCAGGAGGTAGAGGAGTAGATCGCTGCCGAGCGTGACGGTGTCGCGCGCGTTCGTCAACACGATGGTGAGGATCGGGAGGGCGAGCAGCGCCAACACCGCAGCCGCGGTCTGGCGTTGGGGCGAGACGCCGAGCGAGAACCGGCGCGGATTCCGGGGGCGAACCGGCTCCTCGCCCTCCTCGCGGGTCGAGATGATGTGGACGTCGATGTCGCCCGACGCGCGTACGACCCGGTTGATGACGGAGCCGCGTAGCAACGAGCCCCACCGTGAGCGTCGACTCGAGCCCATGACGAGCTGGGTCGCGCGTTCGGCACGCGCGAAATCGACGAGCGCCATCGAGGGATCGGCACCGACGATCTCGTGGTACGTACCGCCGAGATCCTCGAGGAGAGATCGGTGCCGTTCGAGCGCGCCCGGCGGCGGCCCGGCAAGCCCCTCACCCGCGCGGACGTGCACTCCGAGCAGGTCCCCCTTGGCGCGGGTCGCGATCCGGGAGGCGCGCCGCACGAGGTGCTCGCCCCCGGGCGCGCCCGTCAACGCGACCACCACGCGCTCGCGCGTTTCCCACGCGGCCGTGATCCCGTGATCTTCCATGTACCGCTGGAGGCTCTCGTCGACCTTGTCGGCGACCCACAGCAGAGCGAGCTCCCGCAACGCCGCGAGGTTGCCGGGGCGGAAGTAGTTCGCGAGCGCGGCGTCGACCTTCTCGGGCTTGTAGATGTTGCCGTGCGCCATGCGGCGCCGCAGCGCCTCGGGGGTGCTGTCGACGAGCTCGACCTGGTTGGCGCGCCGGACGACCTCGTCGGGGAGCGTCTCGCGCTGCTGCACGCCGGTGATGCGTTCGACGACGTCGTTCACCGACTCGAGGTGCTGGATGTTGACGGTCGACACGACGTCGATGCCGGCCTCCAACAGCTCCTCGACGTCCTGCCAGCGCTTCTCGTTGCGCGATCCGGGCACATTCGTGTGCGCAAGCTCGTCGACGAGCGCGACCTCCGGGTGCCGGGCGAGCACCGCGTCGAGGTCCATCTCCTCGAACTGTCCGCCGCGGTACTCGACGGTCCGGCGGGGGATCTGCTCGAGGTCACCGATCTGCTCGATCGTGCGGGCGCGTCCGTGCGTCTCGACGAATCCCACGACCACATCGGTGCCGCGATCATGACGCCGCCGACCTTCGTTGAGCATCGCGAAGGTCTTGCCGACGCCGGGAGCGGCGCCGAGATAGACGCGCAGATCGCCGCGGGCCATGTCGTCAGCTCACGACGTCGGTGCGAGCTTGTCGAGGGCGAGGTTGAGCTCGAGCACGTTCACAGTTTGCTCTCCCAGCACGCCAAGCTGGCGCCCCTGGGTATGGGCGGCGATCAGACTCGTCACCTGCGCAGCGGTGATGTTCCGGGCGCGGGCAACCCGGGCGGCCTGGAGTCGGGCATTGGCGACGGTGATCTGCGGGTCGAGTCCCGATGCCGACGACGTGACCGCATCGACCGGCACCTTCACGTTGCTCGCCAGCCCGTTCAGGGCCCGATATGCGAGCGTCCGCTCGGGGACGGTATTCGGGTTGCAGACATACGAACCGTCCTTGTTCTTCTCGTAGACCGGGTTGCCGGCACTGTCGGTCACAGCGTTGCCGTCTTTGTCGGTGGCCTGTACCGGAACACAATATGGATCCGCTCGCGTGGCGTAGTCGTTCTTCGTCAACCGCTTGCCGTCGTCGCCGAACACCACACCGGGCACGTTTCCGATGAGCTTCGGATTCGACGGACCGAGGTTGGAGCCGCTGCTCGCCAGCGCGTCGTAGCCCGAACCCGCACTCGACGGTCGGGGCTGGAAATATTGCACCAAGGCGTTGCCGTCTTTGTCGGTGAAGCTCTGCCCGATGAGCGATGAGCCGACGACCTTGCCGTTCTGCTCGACCAGTGAGCCGTTCGCGCGCTTCGACATCGTGAGCTGCGAGATCCCGGTGACTGCGAGCGGGTAGACGAACCCGAGCAGCACTGTCAGCACCACCGTCATCAGCAATCCGGTAATCAGCTGACGGCGAAGCATCACATGGCTCCTTCTCTGCGCCATGCCTGGAAGCGCTGACGCAGTCCGGCCCCATGACTCCGCTGTATCCGCACGGTCACTTCACTCCCAACGCGGTAACGACGAGATCGATGAGCTTGATCCCGATGAACGGGGCGACGATTCCGCCCAGGCCGTAGATCAACAGGTTGCGGCGCAGGACGGCAGCTGCACCCAACGCCCGGAACTTCACGCCGCGCAGCGCCAACGGGATCAGCGCCACGATGACGAGGGCGTTGAATATGACAGCCGACAAGATCGCCGAGTGCGGGTTGTCGAGCTTCATGATGTTGAGGGTCTCGAGCGGCGCGTACACCCCGACGAACATCGCCGGGATGATGGCGAAGAACTTCGCGATGTCGTTCGCGATCGAGAACGTCGTGAGCGAGCCGCGGGTGATCAGCAGTTGCTTGCCGATTTCGACGATCTCGATGAGTTTCGTCGGATTGGAGTCGAGGTCGACCATGTTGCCCGCCTCTTTGGCGGCCTGCGTTCCGGTGTTCATCGCGACACCGACGTCGGCGACGGCGAGTGCGGGAGCGTCGTTGGTCCCGTCGCCCGTCATTGCCACCATCGACCCGCCGAGCTGCTCACGCTTGATCAGCGCCATCTTGTCTTCGGGGGTGGCTTCCGCAAGGAAGTCGTCGACGCCGGCCTCGGTAGCGATCGCCGCCGCGGTCCGCGGGTTGTCACCCGTGATCATCACGGTGCGGATTCCCATCGCGCGCATCTGGTCGAATCGCTCACGCATGCCCTGCTTGACAACGTCTTTGAGGTAGATGACGCCGAGGATCTTCGTGCCGTTCGCAACCACGAGCGGCGTACCCCCCTGCGTCGCGATGCCATCGACGATCGTGTCCAGCTCGTCGGGCACCGCGCCACCCTGTTCCTGGACCCACCGCCGCACCGAATCAGCGGCGCCCTTGCGGATGGACTGCCCTTCGAAGTCGACCCCACTCATACGGGTCTGCGCCGTGAACGGCACAAGCTCCGCGTCGGGGATGTCGCGCGGTTTGAGCCCGTAGCGCTCCTCGGCGAACGTCACGATAGATCGCCCTTCGGGCGTCTCATCGGCGAGGCTCGACAGCATCGCGGCGTCGGCCATCGTGTGTTCGTCGACGCCGGGGACCTCGAGGAACTGCGCGGCCTGGCGATTGCCGTAGGTGATCGTGCCCGTCTTGTCGAGCAGCAGCGTCGAGCAGTCGCCGGCGGCTTCGACCGCGCGCCCACTCATGGCGAGCACGTTGCGTTGCACGAGCCGGTCCATGCCGGCGATGCCGATCGCCGAGAGCAACGCGCCAATCGTCGTCGGGATCAGACAGACCAAGAGAGCGATGAGAACGGTGATCGACTGCGGAGCATGCGAGTAGATCGCGAACGGCTGCAGCGCGACCGTCACCAGTAGGAAGATGATGGTCAATCCCGCGAGGAGGATGTTCAGCGCGATCTCGTTCGGTGTCTTCTGCCGCGAGGCACCCTCGACGAGCGCGATCATCCGATCGAGGAAGGTCTCCCCCGGCTTCGACGTGATGCGTACGACTATCTCGTCGGAGAGCACCCGCGTTCCGCCGGTGACCGCGGAACGGTCGCCGCCGGACTCCCGGATCACGGGCGCCGACTCACCCGTGATCGCCGACTCGTCGACCGAGGCGATGCCCTCGATGATCTCGCCGTCGCCGGGAATCAGCTCGCCTGCGACCACCACACACTCGTCGCCGACGACCAGAGCATTCGACGACTTCTCGATAATGGTCCCGTCCGCTTGGCGGATGCGCGCCACGGTCTCGGAGCGCGTCTTGCGCAGCGTGTCCGCCTGCGCCTTGCCGCGCCCTTCGGCAACCGCTTCGGCGAAGTTCGCAAAGAGCACCGTGAACCACAGCCAGGCGGAGACGAGCCCGGTGAACACGCTGTCGGACGCGGACGCCGACGACAGCTTCTGGAAGAACAGGATCGTCGTCAGGACGCTGCCGACCTCGACGATGAACATCACCGGGTTGCGCGCCATCTGGCGCGGGTCGAGCTTCACGAAGGATTCGAAGGTGGCCCGCTTCATGATGGCGGGATCGAACAACGACTTCGTGCCCGACGGGCGGATCCGCACCTTCGGGGGCCGAACCTCGGTCGGTTCGGGTGCTGCTGTGGATGTCGAGGTCATGCGATCGCTCCTAGAACTTGCCCACGAGGTGCTCGACCACAGGACCGAGCGCGATGACCGGGAAGTAGGTCAGGCCGACGACGATCACGACCACACCGGTCAACAGCGTGGCGAACAGACCGGTGTTCGTCGGGAACGTTCCCGCCGTCGCCGGGGTCGGCTGCTTTCGGCCGAGCGAACCGGCGATCGCCAGCACCGGAATCATCAAGAGGAACCGGCCGACCAGCATCGAGATGCCACCCGTGATGTTGAACCAGTTCGTGTTCCCGGTGAGGCCACCGAACGCCGAGCCGTTGTTGTTCGCCTGCGACGTGAACGCGTAGGTCATCTCGGTGAGCCCGTGCGGGCCGTTGTTCGCCAACGAGTTGAGCGAACTGTGCATCACGACGGATATCCCGGTGAAGAGGAGTATGACGAGCGGCACGAAGAGGATGTAGAGCACGACGAGTTTCATCTCGGCGCCCTGGATCTTCTTGCCGAGATACTCCGGGGTTCGGCCGACCATCAAGCCGGCGATGAACACCGACAGCAATGCGAACAGCAACATGCCGTACAGCCCGGAACCGGTGCCGCCGGGATCAACTTCGCCCAGCATGATGTTGACGAGCGGCGCGGCTCCGCCGATCGGCGTGTAGCTGTCGTGTGTCGAGTTGACCGCGCCGGTCGACGTACCGGTCGTCGAACCCGCGAAGAGGCCGGACGC
>JAODBI010000078.1 GCA_025463875.1 Actinomycetes bacterium | reverse complement strand
TCGTGAACGGCGCGGTGTTCGTCGAGGGCGGCGAGGTCACAGGCGCGCACGCCGGACATACGTTGCGGTCGTCGCCGATGGCGAAGATCTGACGCAGCCGACCGCTAACATCGGCAGCTGATTCCTAGGCCGTTTCGCGCAGTGGTGGGTGGGAAAAAAGAATTGACGCCTCGGCCGCTTCGAACACCGCTCGGCCTGTGACCACGCCTTCGACCGAGACCCGTCCCACCACGCTCCGGTACCTGCCCGGGCTCGACGGACTGCGCGCGATCTCGGTGCTCGCGGTCATGGTGTTCCACCACTATCTCATCGGTGGGCACGAGGTCGGTTGGGCGCCCGGCGGCTTCCTCGGCGTCGAGGTGTTCTTCGTCGTCAGCGGCTACCTCATCACCTCGTTGCTGTTGAGCGAGCGGCGCGAAACGGGCGGCGTCTCGCTGCGTCGGTTCTACCTGCGGCGGGCGCGCCGCCTGTTGCCCGCGTTGTTCACGTTGCTCGCAGTCGTCGTCGCGTACTCGCTGCTCTTCCTGCCGGACGCGATCGGGACTCTGCGCTCCGACGCCCTGGCCGCGCTGACGTACACGAGCAACTGGTGGCAGATGATCGCCCATCGCTCGTACATCGCCGAAGCGGGGCGGCCCGAACTGCTGAAGCATCTCTGGTCACTTGCGATCGAGGAACAATTCTACCTCGCGTGGCCGTTCCTGTTGGTGCTCGGGCTCCGCAAGCTCGGGCGGCGACGGATGCTCGCGACGATGATCGGCACCGCGTTGATGTCGACGCTGCTCCTCGCGTTGCTCGCCAACGGCGGCGTCGACAGCGCGTACTACCCCACGTACACGCGCCTGTCCGGGCTCCTGCTCGGATCCGCGTTCGCGTTCTCGTTCGCGCCGTACCGGATCCGGGGACTCCCCGGACGCGGAGCGCGCGTCGCGCTCGACGTCGCGGGAGCCGTCGGTCTCGTCGTCCTTCTGGGGTCGTTCGGTGTTCTCCACTTCTTCGGCATCAACGGCTTCACGTTCCCGACGTCGTCCAGCGACAACCTCGCGGTCTTCCACGGCGGTTTCCTGTTGGTCGACATCGCGACGTTGCTCGTCATCGCGGCCGCGGTGCATCCGGCCTCCGACGTCGGGCGTGCCCTCGGACGGCAGCCACTGCAGTGGATCGGGCTGCGCTCCTACAGCCTCTATCTCTGGCACTATCCGATCTTCTGCATCACGCGACCGGGTCTCGACATCCACCGCGTCGGGATCGGTTTTCTGTCGTTCAGCTACGCGGGCTGGCCGGTGTTCGTGATCCGGGTCGCGCTCTCGTTCGCGGCCGCCGAGCTCTCGTTCCGTCTCGTGGAGACACCGATCCGGAAAGGCGCGATCGGTCGCTATCGCGAGGTCGTGCGAGAGTCGGTCGGAAAGCGGCGCCAACGTCTCGTCCGGCGGGGCGCGGTGATCGGTACCTCACTCACGCTGCTCGCGCTGATGCTCGGAACCGGGCTCGCCACCGCGCAACCGCAGGCACCGAGCGTTCCGGGCGTCAACGCGTCCGGTCCCGACAACGGCGCGAAGATCGATCCGCGCGCGCTCGCGACGCTGCGGAACACGACGAGCACGTCGATCACGCGCCTCACGCCGACGACGAAGAAGGGGACGAAGCCCGGACGCGGATCCAGTTCGACGTCGACGACGACCACGAAACCGGCGGAGACCGGGCACGTGCTCGGCATCGGCGACTCGGTGATGGAAGGTGCGACGTCCAGCCTCGTCGCCGACATACCCGGCATGGCCGTCGACGCGATCCGGAGTCGACAGTTCAATCAGGCGATCACGGTCGTCGGTCTCTACAAGTCGGCGGGCCTGCTGCCGCGCGACATCGTCATACATCTCGGGACGAACGGCCGCATCACCGACTCCCTGTTCGACCAGATGATGCAGACGATCGGGCCCGGCCACCGCGTCTACTTCCTCACCGCACGCGTCCCCCGCCTGTGGGAGAGCGAGGTCAACAACACGCTGCACTCCGGCGCGACGCGCTGGCCGAACGCGCACGTGCTCGAGTGGCGCACGTTCTCGGGCTGTCACGACGACTGGTTCGTGTCCGACGGGTTCCATCTCCGCACGCAGGGACAGCACGCGTACGCGATGTTCGTGCTGTCCGGACTGCGCGGGAAGGCCCCGACGACCTGCACGAAGTAGCCCGCCGCGCGACTACCGGTGCACCAGCCAGTCGATGAGCTGCAGGAAGCGGTACCCGAGGTAGAGCGCCGTCGCCGCGCCCACGAGCTTCAAGTGCCACGGAACCGACGGCGGGGCCTCGTCGGCGGGCCGGGTCATGCCCGGGATCAGCCCCCGTTCCACGACCTTTCCGCATTTCGGACACGTCGCGTCCGGGCGCACGGTCGACGGGGTCAGGAACTTGTTGCAGTGCACGCACCACGGCATCGCCGCTATTGGACCACCCGGCGACCCGGCGCCGGGTACCGATGACCGGCGGCGGGCCCCGGGACCGGCCGGGGGCCGGACTCTCCGCCGTCCGGCCGGCCTCACGGGGAGCGTCGGCGCGCTCAACTCGACCACACTCCCGCCGATCGAGGACCCATGAACCGGCGCGCGGCCCGATGAGCCAATTCGACGAGGTCTTTGCGTCGTCCGAGTGGGCGTTCGCGTTCGCGGAGTCGCTCGACCGGCAACTCGGCGACGACCGCATCCTCACCGTCGGATCGGCGCGCGACGGCGCGGCCGAGCCCCTGGCCGGACCGACCCGCGTCCTCGCGCTGGAGTTCACCGCGGCCGGCGGCGAGACCGGAGTGGTCACGTTGCTCGCCGGTCAGGCACTCGGTCAAGCCCTCGAGCAGGCCGCGTCTGACGAGATCTTGTTGACCGCCTGCGCAAGCGCGCTCGATGCCGCCGTCCGCACGATCGGTGAACGGGCCGGTGTCGACATCGACCCGGACGCAGCCGCGGAGATCGACACCGAACCGCAGTTCGACGACGCCGTCGATCGCCGCGTCATCTATCCGCTGCTCGACGGCGGTGACCTCCTCGGTTGCGTCATGCTGCAGGTGCGCCCGGCTGCATCCGTGCCGGACGCGCCTTCCCCCGCGGCCGCCGGTGACGCGAACGGAAGCCGGAACCCCGCCCTCACGGCGCGTGAGTCCGCAGGTGGTTCCGACAATCCGCTCGGAGCGTCGTACGTGTTGGCCGACGTCGAGATGGGTGTCACCGCCGAGCTCGGACGTTGTCGCATGACCGTGCGCGAACTGCTGTCGATCACGCCGGGCGCCGTCATCGACCTGGACCGCGCCGCGGGTGCGCCGGTCGACGTGTTGGTGAACGGAACGTTGATCGCGCGCGGCGAGGTCGTCGTGATCGACGAGGAGTTCGGGATCCGCATCTCCGAGCTCATCCCGCAGCCCGCCGCAGCCCGCTAACCCCGGGCGCGCAGAACCGCGCGGCGGCGCGCCCGAAGGTAAACGGCTGCTGAACGAAAGCCGGGAGCGGCAGCGGAGCCGACCGAAGACAACCCGCGCCGGCCGCGGATCGGGGCACTTGTCGGCGGAGCGCGAGCGACCAATAGGAACAGCAGCGGAGCCGACCGAAGACAACCCGCGCCGGCCGCGGATCGGAGCACGTGTCGGCGCAGCGCGAGCGGCCGAAGGGCGTGTTAGACCGTGCGCATGCATTCACCGGAAGGGCCGGAACCCGCCGCGTTGATCACACCGCTCACCCGCCGGTCGTTGTTGAAGGGGATGGCGGTCGCCGGCGCCGGCATCGCGATCGCCGAGCTCACGGGTTGCTCCTCGTCGGCGAAGACCAGCCCACCCGTGACGACCACGAGCGGTACTGGCGGCACGCGTGTGTCGGTCCCGACCTCGTCGACGATCCCGAAGGTCGTGCGCAAACCCGGATCGCGCCCGAACCCGACGTTGCCCGAGGGCACCGACACGCTGCCGAAGATCGAGCACATCGTCGTCGTGATGATGGAGAACCATTCCTTCGACGGTCGCTTCGGCATGCTCGGGCGCGGCGACGGGTTCAGGCTCGACGCCAACGGGAAGCCGCTCGACGCGAACCCGATGCCCGACGGCCGCTTGGTGCAGGCGTTCCACATGCCGTCGACCTGTCAACTGAACAGCAAGCCCGGACAGAACTGGGTGGCGAG
>JAODBI010000059.1 GCA_025463875.1 Actinomycetes bacterium | reverse complement strand
GCGGTAGGCACGCGTCGAGGTCATCGCGTCGTAGGCATCGGCGATCATGACGATGTACGGCTCGATCGGGTGATCGGGATCGTCGGGGTCGAAGCGGGTCGCATCGCTGTGCGACGCCGCCGCGATCGGCCGGAGGAAGTCGATGTGGCTCAGCATCTGCACGCTCACCTTTTCGTGCACGCGCACCTGTGAGAATTCCTCGGGCGTCAGGCGTCCCGGTTTGTTCAGTAGCTGATTCGGCACCACGAGCTTGCCGATGTCGTGCATCAGGGCGGCGAATCGGAGCCGCTCGAGTCGGGCCGGCATGAAATTGAGCTCTTCACCGATATATCGGGCGTACTCGGCGACGCGCTCGGAGTGCCCGGACGTGTAACGGTCCTTCGCCTCCAGCGCGTGGATGAGCATCCCGACGGTCTCGTCGTGCGATTCCTTGACCCGTAGGTACGAGGCGAACATCTCCCGGGCAATGAGAACGGGCACGATGATCAGCAACATGACCGCCGGACCAAGCGACAGGTACAGCCGGCCGAGCAGAAAACCCAGCACCGCGAATGGGAGGACCTCAGCACCGGCTGGAAGCAGCTGGCCGAGAACCGTCCGCCACGAACTCACGCCCTCTTCGATGACGTAAGAGAGGAGCAGCAGCGTCCATGCGACGAAGAGGTATGCCAGTGCTGCCGGCAGCACCATGGCAACTGAATACAGCGCCGATCCCGTCGTTGCAGACGGCAGAATTCCATAAACCAACGCTGCGGCGAGGTACGCGAGCGCGGACAGACCGGCGTTGAACGGCAGCCAGCACCACGACGCCTTCGAGAAGTAGACCGGCCGCAAGGCGGTTACCGCACAAACGAGCATCACTCCGAGGAGCGACTGTTCGTGGCGAAAGACGACGATCGCGGCCATACACACCATGAACCCGGGCGAGAGAAGTACACCCTCGCTGAGCCGGACGGGCATCTGTGCCGTCAACACGACCAAGGCACCTAAGACCAAGAGCGCTCCCGCCGACGGCAAGCCTTCGGCGCGCGCGAGCGACAATGCGACGCCTACCGCAGTCGCGAAGATTGCGGCGGTGAACCACCGGAGCTGGCGAGGGAACGGGGACATACTTTCCTATTTGTCGGCACTTCGAGACAGATCTGGAGACAGGCGGCAAGGCCACGAGCAGAGCCGTTAGCCTCGGAAGAAGCTGGCGCCACCGGCAAGCAGCACGGCGACGAGCCCGCCCGAAATAGCGACGACGCGGACAGCAATCTTCTTCACAGGGAATTCCCCCTTGCGTAAGGACCTCCGCCACTGCCGCTATGGGCGACGGGGTTACCCGCTCCGCTGAGGAGTTCGTATTCGGTGAAGTTGAACTCGGCCCGAGACCTTGCCGTCTGTCTCCTGGAAGTACGAGTTAGACCGACCTCCATCATCAACAGCAACAGTTGTTCGTTGTTTCACACGAACAACAGCAGCCCCACCCGTGCAGATCTGCCAATTGTCACCGCATTGCGGCCAATGCGCAAGGCTGCGGCGGACAAGATCGGACATATCGTCACGTTCGTAACGTCTGGGGCTATCCGGACCACATCTAGGGCTGCAGCCAACCAGAGGGCGTCCTCGGTGACTCGCAGATACTTTGGCCGCCATGCCGTTGGACGACGCGCGCCTCTTCCACGTGAACGTGAATTGCTCGGATCTCGAACGGTCATGCCGGTTCTACACCGAGGGGATCGGCCTCGAGATTGGCGCCCGCACCGCGCCCGAGACGGCCCAGCCCGGAGCCGCGTTCGGGCTCGACCGGGCCCGCTGGGACGCGTCGATCCTGCTCGGACCCCGCGGTTACGACGGCGGGGCCGTCGACCTGCTCCAGTGGCAGGAGCCGGCGCCCGTCGGCGCACCTCCCACCCGGCTCTTCCAGACGGGGTTCCAGCGGCTCGGTCTGCGCGTCCCCGACCTCGACGGCGCGCTCGTGCGGGTCGGCGCGCTGGGCGGCGCGGTCTGGAGCGAGCCGGTCACCCACACCCTGGCGGCCGGCGGCGAGATCCGGCTCACGATGGTCAACGACCCCGACGGCACCGCGATCGAGCTGATCGAAGGTGGTGCGGCCGCACTGTCGTTCGTCGCGGTCACGTGCGCCGACCTCGAGCGCTCGCTCGACTTCTACGCCTCGCTCGGCTTCCGTGAAGTGGCGCGCTATCCGAGCGAGAACGCCGACGGTTCGCACCTGCACGTCGAGGGCACGGTCGCGATGGACGAGATCGTGCTCACGGCACCGGGCGGCGGCGACGTCCTCTTCATCCTCGTCGGCTTCCGCGCACCTCTGTGCGAACGCAATTCCGCGCGCGCGGCGAACACGCTCGGCATGTGGCGCGCCGCGTTCCTGATCGCCGACGTCGACAAGGCGGTCGCGGAGCTCGCCCGTCACGACGTTGCAACGATCTCCCCGCCGGTCGAGATGGCGATGGGTCGCGGACTCCCGAACCTGCGCTTCGTGTGTTTTCGCGGACCGGACGACGAGGTCGTCGAGCTCATCGAGCAACCCGCGCTCGACCGGTAGATCAACGGTGCGAGCACGACAGGCGAGCCGGCACATGGCGCGGTGGACGCCGCGGTAAAGATCCCACGGTCCGCGAGCCGACTACTACGACGGCCTAAGGTCGTGCGGTGGCGGTCGAGTGGAAAGAATCCGGAGTGGATGAACTGGACTTGGCCGAAGTCGAACGTGAGATCTGTCGGCTGCCCGACGTTTCGATCGTGCGCATCGTCGGTGAGCCCGACGGCCGGGTGTCGGAAGTCCACGTCGTCGCCTTGCAAGGAAAGCATCCGAAGCAGATCGTCCGCGACGTGCAGTCGGTCGCGCTCGCGTCCTTCGGTCTGGAGCTCGACCGCCGGGTGATCTCCGTGGTCCAGCTCGGCGGCAACGTCCTCACGGAGGCTGCCGCGCCCGGTCCCCGTCCGTCGATCGTCGCCATCACCGCGGAGGCGAGCGGTCTGCGGTCGCTCGTGCGGGTCACGCTTGCGCTCGACGACGACGAAGCGGTCGGTTTCGCGGAAGGCTCGATCGCGACGACCGCCCGCCATCGTCTCGTCGCGCTGGCGACCGTCGACGCGCTACGACAGCTCGAGCCCGCGGCGGAGTGCGTCGACATCGACCACGCGCAGATTGAGCGCATCGGCGCGCGCGACGTTGCGGTCGTGACCGTCGTGTTCGTGATCCCGCCCGCCGAGCAGCTCGTCTCGGGCTCGGCGATCGTGCGCCCGCCGCAGGAGGCCGACGCCGTCGCCCGAGCGGTCCTCGACGCCACCAACCGTCGTCTCGCGTACGTCGCCGCTCCCTAATTCCCTCTATCGTCGCCGCCATGGCGCCGCAGGCGGTCACCGTCTCGTTCCGATTCGGCGGTGAGGACGGCGTCTCGGTCGAGGCCCGGAAATGGTCGCGGGCTTTGCACGAGCTGGGCTTCGAGACGCGCCGCGTCGCGGGAGAGATCGTCGGCGCCACCGAACCCGATGACCTCGTGATCCCCGCGCTCGCGATCGAACCCGCCGGCTCCGACCACCTCGACCCGGGCGCCGTTCGCGATGCGCTCGACGGTGCCGACCTGGTGATCGTCGACAACCTCTGTTCGCTCCCGCTGAACGCCGAAGCCGCGCGCGTCGTCGCGAGCGCGGTCGAACGACACGCGGGCCGTGTCGCGTTCCGTCACCACGACCTCCCGTGGCAACGGCGTCATCTCAAGCATCTCGAGGACGAGTTTCCACCGCGCCTCGAGGGCGCGCTGCACGCCACCATCAACCTGCGCAGCCGCCGAGAGCTCCAGGCGCGGGGCTATGCCGACGCGGTGACCATTCACAACTACTTCGACCTCGATCCGCCGCCCGGCGACCGGAGCGCGACGCGCCGCGAGTTCGGCTTCCACGACGACGACTTCGTGCTCTTTCAACCGGCGCGGGCGATCGAGCGCAAGAACGTGCCGGGCGCGCTCCGGTTCGCCCGCCAGCTGCACGAGATTGCACCCGCGCTCGACCTCAAGCTGTGGGTGTCGGGGCCGGCCGAGGACGGCTACGCGCCCGTGCTCGAGCGCATCATCGAACGCGCGGAGACACCGATGACCATCGGGCGCGCGTCCGCGGCCGGCAGCGCGTATGCGGCATCCGACCTCGTGGTCTATCCCTCGACCTGGGAGGGATTCGGTAATCCGGTGATCGAGGCCATCGCGTATCGTCGCGCGTGCGTCGCGTATCCCTACCCGGTGCTGGCCGAGCTCGTCGCCGCCGGCATCCGCGTGTTCTCCACGCAACAGCCCGACGCGGTCGCGAAGTTTCTGGCGGAGCCGGCGGCCGTACGCGAGCGCTACTTCGACGCGAACGTCAGTCGCGCCCGGGTGTCGTTTTCGCTCGTCGACCTTCCGGCCGCGATCGAGGAGACCTTCGCCGCCCACGGATGGATCGCATGGTGAACGACGACCCGGTGCTGGCGCGGCGCGAACGCATCGCCCGGTACGTCTCGGTCGGCAAGCGCGTCGGCTACACCGCGCTCCTCGTCGCGATCGTTGCCTTCTTCGTCGGCGTCGCGACGCAGTTCCCCGCCTGGACGGTGGCGCTCTCGATCGCGGGGCTCGCGGTCTCGTGCGTCGTCCTCCCGCTTCCGATCGTCTTCGGTTACGGGGTCCGGGCCGCGGCACGCGAGGACCGGGAGCGAGGCGTCTGACGCCCGGGATTACGATCGGGCCTCTCCCAGGAGGATGGCCATGCCCAGAGCAGCTGTGTGTCCCGCGGTCGGTGAATCGCTCGAGGTCGTCGACGTCGGCCTCGACGATCCGAAGTCGGGCGAGGTGCGCATCCGCATGGGCGCCTCGGGCGTCTGCCACTCCGACCTGTCGGTCGTGAACGGCACCCTGTTGTCGCCGCTGCCCGCCGTGCTCGGTCACGAGGGCGCGGGCATCGTCGAAGCCGTCGGTGAAGGCGTATCGAGGGTGAAGCCCGGCGATCACGTCGTCCTCTCGTTCGTGCCGCAGTGCGGTTACTGCTACATGTGCACGCACGACACGCCCGAGATGTGCGAGACCGGCTTCATGGCCATGGCGCTCGGGGCCCAGCTCGACATGACGCCCCGTTTCTCGCGCGGGGGCACACCGCTGCACCAGATGTCGGCGCTCGGCACCTTCAGCGAAGAGCTCGTCTGTCCCGAGATCAGCACGGTCAAGATCGACCCCGACGTGCCGTTCACGAGCGCGGCGCTCATCGGTTGCGGGGTGCTCACTGGCTTCGGTGCTGCCACCAACACGGCCGACATCTCACCGGGCGACACCGTCGCCGTCATCGGCTGCGGCGGCGTCGGGCTCAACGCGATCCAGGGCGCGAAGTGGAAGGGCGCGGAGCGGATCATCGCCGTCGACCGGTTCGACTCGAAGCTCGACATGGCGAAGCAGTTCGGCGCGACCGATCTCGTCAACGCGACCAACGGCGACCCCGTCGCCCAGGTCCAGGAGCTCACCGACGGGCGCGGCGTCGACGTGTCGTTCGAGGTCATCGGCTTGAAGGACACGGTGCAGCAGGCGTTCGCGATGGCGCGTCGCGGCGGCCAGGCGATCATCGTCGGCGTGCCGAAGATGGAGCAGATCATGGAGATCCCGATCGCCATGGAGCTGCTGGTCAACGAGAAGCAGGTACGCGGGTCGTGGTACGGCTCCTCCGACGTGCAGCGGGACGTACCGCGCCTCGTGGCGCTGTACAAGGACGGCACGCTGAAGCTCGACGAGCTCGTGTCGCGCACCATCGACCTCGAAGGCATCAACGACGCGTTCGCGGCGATGGAGGCGGGCGAAGTCGCCCGCTCGGTCGTCGACTACGGGATCTGAAGGGGGGCGACGTAGCCTCGGGCCATGCAGCAACGCCGCTTGGGTCACAGCGACCTCGTCGTCTCCGAGGTCGGGTTCGGTACGTGGACGCTGGTCACCGACTGGTGGGGCCGGACCGACGATCCGCACGACATGATCAAGGCCGCGCTCGACGCGGGCATCACGTTCTTCGACACCGCGCCGGTCTACGGCGCCGACGGCGCGGGCGAGACGATCCTGGCCGACTATCTCGCCGGCCACGACGAGATAGTCGTCACCACCAAGGTCGGCTACGACATCGAGGCCGAGCGCATCGCGGGCCAGGGCGAGCGCCCGCACGACTGGGAGCCGGCGTCGGTGCGCCACCAGGTCGACGCGTCGTTGGCGCGTCTCGGTATCGACCACATCGATCTCCTGCAGTTGCACAACCCGCGGATGCAGCCCATCGTCGACGACGCGCTCTGGGACACGCTCGTCGCGCTGAAGACCGAGGGCAAGGTACGGGAGCTCGGCGTCGCGCTCGGACCGGCGATCGGTTGGGTCGAGGAAGGCAACATCGCGATCGACGACCGACCGATCACGACCCTGCAGACCGTCTTCAACATCCTCGAACAGGAACCGGGACTCACCTTCGCGGCACGCGAACGCGTACGCAACGGCGACGTGTCGCTGATCTCGCGGGTACCCCACGCGTCCGACACGCTCTCGGGCAAGATCACGCTCGACACCGTCTTCCCGCCGGGCGACCACCGCGGCCACCGCAACCGCGAGAACATGCTCGACAACTTCGAGAAGGCGGAAACGCTCGGCTTCCTCTGGGCGGGCGAGACCGGTCGCACGATCGGACAGGCGGCGATCGCGGGCATCCTCGCCAATCGCCGATTCGCATCCGTGTTGCCGACCGTGCTCTCGGTCGACGAGGTGCGCGAGTACGCGCGGGCGGCGGATCTCCCGCTCTCGCCCGACGAGGTCACCGAGCTCGCCGAACTGCACGCCCGCAACTTCGACCACGTCGACCGCTACAAGATGGCCATGAAATCGAGTGTCTGACTCGGAAGACGGGTCCGCTCGTCCCGCCCTGCGGATGCCGGCGGACCAACGCCGCCAGCAACTCTTCGAAGTCGCACGCGAGCGGTTCGCGCAGCAGGGATTCCACGCGACGTCGATGGACGAGATCGCGGAAGCGGCCGGCGTCACCAAGCCCGTCCTCTACCAACACTTTCCGAGCAAGCGGGCGTTGTACGTCGAGCTGCTCGAGGAGACCGGCCGGCAACTGCTCAGCACGCTCGCAGATGCGACCGCGGAGGCGGGATCGCTGCGGGAACGGGTCGAGCTCGGGTTTCGTGCGTACTTCCGCTTCGCGGTCGGTCACCGCTCGGCGTTCCTGTTCCTCCTGGGGACGTCGTTGCGCTCCGACCCCGAGTTCGCGCGCATCGTCGAAGAGATCCTCGACGCCGCGGCCGAGACGATCGCGACGTTGATCGAGATACCGGCGACCGACGAGCACCGTCAGATGTTGGCCAACGCGATCGTCGGCATGGCCGAGTCGGTGGGTCTCAAGGCGCTGCGCGATCCCGACGCCGTCGTCGACGCCGATCAACTCGCGCAGTGGATCTCGGAGCTGGCGTGGTTCGGTCTCCGCGGAGTCCGCACCGACGTGTCACGCGACTAGAGCTTCCGCAACCGCACCCGACCGATCGCGTGGTCGCAGCCCTTCTCGAGGACGAGGTGCGCGCGACCCCGGGTCGGCGCGATGTTCTCGCGCAGGTTGACCAGGTTCACCTGCGTCCAGACCGACTGGGCGAACTCCCGCGTCGCTTCTTCGCTGTACTGCGTGAGGAAGTTGAAGTACGAGCGCGGATCGTGCAGCGATGTTTCGCGGAGCAGGAGGAGCCGGTCGATGTACCACCGCTCGAGGTCGGCTTCGGTCGCGTCGACGTAGATGGAGAAGTCGAAGAAGTCGGATACGACGACGCTCGCCTCGACCCGACCGCGACGCGACGGCGTCTGCAGCACGTTGACCCCTTCGACGATGACGATGTCGGGCGACGCGAGCTCGATCACCTCGTCGGGAACGACGTCGTACGTGAGGTGCGAGTATCGCGGCGCGCGCACTTTCGGTGCACCCGCTTTCAGCTCGGCGAGGAACCGCATGAGGGCGCGCACGTCGTAGCTCTCGGGGAAGCCCTTGCGGGCCATCAGTCCGCGCGCCTCGAGCACCGCGTTCGGGAACAGGAAACCGTCGGTCGTGATGAGATCGACGCGCGGGTGCGCGGGCCAGCGTGCGAGCAGCGCCTGCAACATCCGGGCGATCGTGCTCTTGCCCGCCGCGACGCTTCCGGCGATGCCGATGACGTACGGCGCACCCGCGTGCAAATGCCCGAGAAAGGTCTCGGTGACGGAATGCAGCTCCCGCGTCGCGGCGACGCGCAGGTTCAACAGGCGCGAGAGCGGGAGGTATACCTCTTCCACCTCGACCATCGGCATCGGCTCACCGAGACCGCGGAACGCGGCCAGATCGTCCTCCGACAACGAGAGCGGAGTCGACGCCCGCAGCCGGCTCCACTCGTCGCGCGCGATGTCGACGTACGGATCGATCTCTGATTCGTCGGTTTCCATGTCGGCTGCACGCCTACTCGGCGCGTGCCACCCCTACCGGGCAGCTGACACCCGTGCCGCCGAGGCCGCAGTAACCCATCGGGTTCTTCGCCAGGTACTGCTGGTGGTAATCCTCCGCGTAGTAAAACGTGCCCGCGGGCCTGATCTCCGTGGTGACCTCACCGAAGCCGGCCTGATTCAGCTGCTCCTGGAACATTGCCCGCGACGCGTCGACGGCTTGCGCCTGCGCGTCACTGAACGTGTAGACGCTCGACCGGTACTGCGTGCCGACGTCGTTGCCCTGGCGCATGCCCTGCGTCGGGTCGTGGTTCTCCCAGAACACGCGCAGCATCTCGTCGATCGACGTGACCTTCGGATCGAACACGACCAGCACAGCCTCGGTGTGCCCGGTACGACCGGAGCAGACCTCTTCGTAGGTCGGGTTCGGCGTGAATCCACCGGCGTATCCGACCGCGGTCGTGTAGACGCCCTCGGCGGTCCAGAACTTGCGCTCCGCACCCCAGAAGCAACCCATGCCGAACACGACCTGCTCGAGGCCCTCGGGGAACGGCGGCTCGAGGGGTGTGCCGAGCACGAAGTGGCGCTCGGGAACGGCGAACGGACGCTCGGGGCGACCGGGGAGGGCTTCGTCGGCGCCGGGCAGCTTGGCCTTGTCGCGACGTAGGAACATCAAACACCTCTTCGTTTTTCTCCGGGCGGTTACCGTCCATTGAACCATCGTTCTACCCAAAAGGTTCCCGTCGGATGGACATACCCGTCGAGCTGCGAAGTGACCCTCCGCGGTCGACGTTGGAGTGGATTGCCGGGCACTTCGGAGCGGGCGCGCAGGTGACGGGAATCCGGCGCATGCGCAACGCTTGGGCGGCGGCCGTACACGCGCTCGATGTCGACGACGCGACGGGAACGCGGCACGAATTGGTCCTCCGCCGGTGGGCCCGCGTCGACCTCGAGACAGACGTCGGGGTCGTCGAGAACGAGGCCGCGGTTCTGACGTTTCTCGAGTCCTGCGCGCCGGGGTTCGTCGCGCCCCGCCTCGTCATCTCCGATCCGGATGCGACTTCGGCCGACGTGCCCGCGCTCGTGATGACTCGACTGCCGGGTCGCGACGACCTCACGCCGGCCGATGGCGACGTGTATCTCGACGGCCTGGTGACGACCCTGCGCGCGATACACGCCGCGCCCGTTCCCGACCACGCGCTGGGCGACTACTTCCCGTGGGGTCTCGACGACCTCACCGATCCCCCACCCTGGACCCGACGACCCGACGTGTGGTTACGGGCGTTCGAGATCGCGCGCCGCCCGGTACCTGCGTACAGACCCGTGCTGTGTCACCGCGACTTCCATCCGGGCAACGTGCTTTGGCAGGAGGGCCGCGTCACGGGCGTCGTCGACTGGACCAGCACGTGTCGCGGTCCGGTCGCGTGCGACGTCGCGCACTGCCGCAACAATCTCGCACTCCTGTTCGGCCTCGAGGTCGCCGACGACTTCGCGCGGCGCTACGGCCCGGTCGACGATCTGGCGTGGTTCGACGTCGTCGACGTGGTGGGATGGGGTGATCTCGACACCTGGCGCTGGCACGAGGCCGGCCGCCCCGACATCTCCGACGACACCGTGATCCGCGCCGCCGACGACTTCCTCGCCGCGGCCGTCGCGCGCGTCGCGGGGCTGGACTGAGGGCGCGATCCGTCCGCGTCAGCGGGTCCGGCCGCGCGCGAGCTCGACAAACGCACGCGCGCTGGGCGTCAACGGATTGGCGCGATGCACGAGCCCGATCGTGCGGGTCAGCGCGGGAACGAGCCGGGCGACCACCGCGCCCTGGGCCGCGAGCGGCTCGGCCATCGCGCGGGGCAGGAAGGAGGTACCCGCACCGTTCAGCACCAGGGGCGTGAGCGCTTCCCGCTGTGAGATCTCCACCGCGATGTACGGCGCGACCGAGGCCGCGGCGAGCGCACGGTCGAGAAGGTCGCGTGTCGACTTGCCGGGTGGCGTCGCGACGAGGGGCATACCCGCGAGGGCGCGGACCGGAAGCCGGCCCGACGCGGGGAGTTTGGTTCCGGGAGGACACACCGCGACGATCTCCTGGCGCGCGAGCGTGATCGTGACGAGATCGTCGCGACGCGCCGGCAATTCCGCGAGGCCCACTTCGCTCTGACCGCCCGCGACGTGATCGGCGAGCTGGGCGGCGTCGTCGGGCTCTTCCACGCGTACGACGACGCCGGGGTACAACCTGCGGAAACGACCCACGAGCGCGGCGAGCGGATCGACCGCGAGCGTCGGTATGGCGACGAGGTCGAGCGTTCCCGCGTCGAGCTCGCGCACCGCGCCCACTGCGTCGAGCACGAGCGAGCGCTCTCGCATCATCCGGCGGGCCGGCCCCTCGAACGCCCGGCCGGCGTCGGTGGCGACCACGGTGCGCCCGATCCGATCGAACAACCGCACGCCGAGCTCCGTCTCGAGCCGGCGCACGCCCTCGGACAGGGACGGCTGCGCGACACCGACCGCGGCCGCCCCGGCCGTGAAGCTCCCGTTGTCGAGGACGGCGAGCACATATTCGACGTGACGAAGCTCCATAGGTAAATCCGATGATACCGGTAGTCCGTAGAGGCTTGCTCAATGCTACCTCCGCGCCGAACAATGGAGTCGTGGAGATGCACGTCCTGCTCGGAGCACTGGTGATCGGGGCCGGGGTCGGCTTCTTGTCCGGCGCGTTCGGCAAGGGCGGCTCGGCCCTGTCGACCCCGCTCCTCCACGTTCTCGGTGTTCCCGCCATCGTCGCGATCGCGTCGCCGCTCCCCGCGACCATCCCGGCCACGCTTCTCGCCGGTCGGCGCTACGCGCGCGCCGGGCACATCGATCGGCGGGTCCTGCGGATCGGCCTGATGCTCGGGTTGCCGCTGACCGCGCTCGGCGCCTTCCTCACGCGCTGGATATCCGGCGAACCCCTGGTGCTCGCCACCGACATGATCATCCTGGCTCTGGGCGTGCGCGTTCTCATCGGTGCGAGCTCGACGCCCGACCCGGGAGCCGCGGACGCGGTCGACGAGAGCGCGCCGCCCCGACTGCGCACGAGCCTCATGGTCGCCGGCGCGGCGTTGGTGTCGGGACTCCTCGGCAACAGCGGCGGGTTCCTGCTCGCGCCGCTCTTCATGAGCGTGCTGCACATGCCGGTGCGGCGCGCGTTCGGGACGTCGCTCGCGCTCGCGGCCGCGCTCGCCGTTCCCGGCACCCTCGTGCACGCGTGGCTCGGGCACATCGACTGGTCGCTCACCCTCGTCTTCGGTCTCGCTTCGGTTCCCTTCGCGACGTTGGGTGCGACGATGGCGCTGCGGGTCCGGGAACGGTCACTCACGTTCGCATACGGCATCGGCATCTCGATGCTCGCGGGCGGACTGCTCACGATCGCGCGCTGACGCCACCATCGCGGCGATCCGCCGGTCGCTCGGGAGAGTGTCAGAGGGCCGCGAGCGCGAGGCCGAGCGCGGCCGCCAGCGTGGGGAGCACGACGCCTGCGACGAGCGTACGGACAGCGTCACCGCGTCGGCCCTGCTCGGCGAGTCGCACGACATCGTACGCGAACGTCGAAAACGTCGTGAACGCACCGCAGAAGCCCGTCCCGAGAATCGTCTTCGGCGTCGACGGAAACGCGTGATAGAGCGCGAGTCCCGTGAGCACCCCCAAGACGAACGAGCCGGTGACGTTGATGAACAACGTTCCGATGGGAAGCCCGGCGCGCGTCCGGTCGAGAACGGCGCGGTCGACGAAGTACCGCGCCGGAGCCCCGACCGCGCCCGCGAGCGCAATGCCGAGAACCAGCATCACGCACCGACCGTACGTCGAGGAAGCCGTCGCGCGACGACGATGCCAAGGTACGCCGCGAGGAGACCGACCCCGACCGTGACGAGCAGGTAGGCGATCCCCAAACCTGCATCGCCGTCCTTGACGAGTGTCACCGTCTCCACAGCGAGCGTCGAGAACGTGGTGAACGCGCCGAGGAATCCGACCGCGAAGAACGGCCGGAGGTGGCGCGATGTCGGCATGCGTCGGACCACGACGGTGAGGAACAGTCCGAGGACGAACGCGCCCGACAGGTTCGTGACGAGCGTGGCCCACGGGAAGGAGTCCGGTGCGACGTGGATGAGCTGCGCGACCTCGTAGCGCGCCGGCGCACCGAGCGCGCCGCCGAGCGCGATCACCGCGACGACATCGCGCGGCACGCGATCCGTCGCTGCTCTCACCGCACCTCCTCGCGCGGGCGGACCGATCCGCGCCACTCGTCGACCACACTCTCGCGGACGTCGAGCGGTCGAGGCGGGATCTCAGCCCGCGGAGACCAGGGGTTCGGAGGTCGCGATCCGTTTCCAAGCGGGCGTCGCCGAGCGGATGAACACGTTCCCGGAGGTGTCGACGATGCGATAGCCACCGGGCGCCGCGACGATGCCGACGCAGAATGCGGCCAGGGGCAGGGGCGCGCCGCCCTCGTCCTTCGCGCCACCGAACGAGAAGACTTGACCGGCGACCGTCACGAGCCAGTAGCCGCGACCGCCGGGCTTGGCCGCCATGCCCGTCACGGCGAAGCGGGGCGGCGAACCTCCGGTGGAGCCGAAGAACTGCGCGTCTCCGAACGAGAAGATGCCCCCGTCGGACGCGACGAACCAGTACCCGCCACCGCTGGACGACGCCGCCATCGCGACGATCGGTTGGTTGAGACGGATCGCGCCCGTCGACCCTGCGAATCGTGCGTCACCGAACGAGAAGATCCCTCCGTCGCGTGCGACCATCCAGTAGCCGTGGCCGGTCGGCGTCGCCGCGATGCCGACGATCGGTTGGTTGAGCCGAACCGCTCCCATCGACCCGTAGAACCGCGCATCGCCGAACGCGAACACTCCGCCGTCGGCGGCCGCGACCCATCCTCCGCGTGCGTTCATCGTCGCCGCGACTCCGACGGCGTGCGTGGTGTACCCGCCCTCGAAGACAGTCCCGCTTCCCGTCCGCACCCGGCCGAAGCGGTCGACGACGAACGTCGCGTTCGACGCGGTCGGCACCGACGGAGGCGGTGGCGGCTGCACCGACGGAGGCGGGGGCAGGGACTCGGTGGGCGGCGGTGGAAGTGTGACGGAGAGGAATCGCGGGCCCCACAGTCGACCGTCGGTGCGGGCCTCGCCCGAGTCGAATGTGTTCACGTTGAACGATGCCAGCAACGTGCCGTCGCCCAACGTGGGGTTCGCGTAGACGATCGGGTTGTACGTGTATGCAGATTGATACGTGTTGCCCGGCACGGGGGAGGTCGGCGGATCCGCGATCGTGAAGATGTTTCCGAGATCGCGCCACGGTCCTTCGGGACTCGGGCTCCACCACGCCTCCACCCCGGCGCCGAAGACGCTGAGTGGCTTCGTGATCAACAGGAATCCGGTGCCGTACGGCTGCACGTCGGTGCTGCTCACCGCGTTGACCAACACCGGCCACGCGGCGTTTCGGTCGGCGACCCAGTTCGTGCCCGATGAGAAGCGCCACGCGCTCGCCACCGTCAGCTGACTCGCGGGAACGCGCGCGACGTAGAGATCGCTCGAGAAGCAATAGGTACAGGTACGCGGTTGCGATGCGTATGCGTACACATAGCCCCCGTCGTACACCGCGCCGCTTCCGTACACGCGGTGTGGCATCCAGGGTATGGGCGAAATGCGGGTCAGCGTCAACGAAGGCAGATTGAATTCCGCAACAACCGCGCCGAGTGACGTTCCGAAACCGTCGCCGAGGGTGAGGCGCTGCATGAACACCTCGAGGTGGGACCCGACGACGACGGACGCGCCCGGCCAGTAGAAGGACCCGTCCTTTTGCGGCGGAACGACCCAGCTCTTCGTGCCGGGATTGGTTCCGTTCAACAGCGTGAAGCAATTACCCGATTGGACCCACGCCGAGTTGTTGCCGAACGCCTTGATCTGACCCCGGCTGCCGTCCGCTGCGACGTCGTAGTACGCGGTGTCACCGAGGGCGAAGAATCGCCGCCCATCCGGAAGCAGCACCGACGAGGTGACGTCACCGATACCGAAACTCGCGTCGCGCGAATCCGTGACCGATCCGTAATCGGCGACGGAGGTCGGCAGGTGTGTCAGGCAGCGCTGTCCTGCCGCGGTCGCGGATGCGTGCGGCACTGCGATCAGCGCGACGACCAGTGCTGCGACCAGCGAGATGCTGGTCAGCAGACCCGTGAATATGACGCGCTTCGCTGGGTGCAAGGTCTTCCGTTCGTTCGCGTCGCCGGCGCCTCGACCGCGGACGGAGGTGGGGCGCGAACTACGGCTGCTATCTGGTCAGTTGCCGAGCCGCGCTTCGGTCACAACGCGACATTCCGCGGAACCGAAAGCAGTCGAGGTGTTCGTCACGTATCGAAGGGGTCTTGAGCCGTTCGCACAATCGGTCCGACCGAAGATGCGAAGTTGGACTCGTCGAAATGCAATGTTCACGACGACGCGTCACGGAAGCGTGACGGCCCGCCGTCGAGCGCCGCGAGACGCTCAGGCCGGATCTGGGCGGCCGGCGACCGCTTCGAGCAGGACGACCGTTTCGTGGGCGTCGCCATATCGCGCCCACCCGGGCGGCGTGCCGTGGAAGGCGTCGTCCCGCGCGTCGGGATCGGCACCCAAAGACAACAAGGCGCGAACGACGACGACGTCGACGTCGTTGTCGCTCGCGGCCGCGTGCAACGCCGTCGCACCGGTGACGAAATTCTGACCGCGTCCGGCGCGCGCGTTGACATCGAAGCCGAGCCCGACCAACCGCGCCGCTGCGTCCCCCCGACCCGCGGCGACGGCTTCCAGGATCGCCGTCGGGTGCGCGGCCACGGCCGCCGCCGAAAGCTCCGGTTCGGAGCTCATCAAACGCGTGACCTCGTCAGGCGGGCTACGCCCTTACCGCGGTGCTTTCCCGGATCGGGGGTGGCTGCATCCCGGCGGACGGCGTGGTGCCCCGGTTGCCGCGCCGGATCCGAATCGTGAGACTGCGGCCGTGGGGCTGCTGACGTTTCGTCTGCGTACCGAGCGCCGGACGGTCGCGCGCCGGATTGGCGCCGTGCTCCTCATCGCGCTGGCAGCGGGCGCCGCCCTGCTCGCCGCGCAAGCGGCACGCCGGACCGAGACCGCGTTCACGCGCAACCTCGACGCCGGCCACGCGTCGAACGCGGCCGTCGCCGCCGACGCGTACACCCTCAGCACGAAGCAATCGCGCGCCATGCGTACCCAAGGCGCACGGATGCTCGACGCCGTCGACCGCTCACCCCTCGTCGTCGCCCACGGCCGGTTCGGCGGAATGTGGTTGTACCGCGTACAGAACGGAAAGATCGATGAGCGACTCAACACCGGATCGGCCTTCGGGCTCGCTGCGTATGACGACGCCGTCGGTCGCACCATCTCATCGTTGCGGATGCATGCCGGACGGCTCGCGGATCCGGGACGCGCCGACGAGATGACGATTTCCAAGTCGGCCGCCGCCATCACCGGCTGGCGGGTGGGGACGCGCGTGACGGACCTGCGCGTCTTCAACTCCGATGACATCGCGCCCGAGACGGGCAACCCGCGCGCCGGTCGCGGATCTCCTGCGAACTTGGTCGTCGTGGGCATCGGCGATCTGCCCGAGGAGCTCATGCAAGCCTCGACGGAGAGATTGCCGCGCGTGTTCCTGACGCCGGCATTCGTGCGTCAACACCCGGACTCGGTCTTCTACCTCAATGACGTTGTCCGCTTACGGCGCGGGTCGGCCGACATGCCGGCGCTGCGCGCCTTCGTCGCCGACGTGAACCGGACTGCGCCGAACATCTCGATGCCGATCTCGCCTACCGACGACGGGCTCCGGAAGGCGACGAACGCGAACGGGCCCGTGGTCAACGGACTCTGGATCATCGCCGCGCTCGCGGCGTTGGTCGGAATCATGTTGACCGCGCAGTCGCTGGGCCAATCGCTCGCGACTCGCTCCGACGATCACGCGCAGCTTCGTGCACTCGGCGCGACGCGGCGCCAACGCGTGTCGCTCGAGGTGGGCACCTTGGTCATCGTCGGTCTGGCCGCGGGTTTGGTCGCCGGCGTTCTCTGCTACCTGCTCTCGCCCGTCACACCGATCGGTGCCGCGCGCGACGTCGAACCGCATCCGGGCTTCTCGCTCAACCTGGCCCTGACTGCGACAGCTGTCGGCTTGACCCTCGCGGGAACTGTCATCGCCGCGCTGCCGGCACTCTGGCGACTCGTCAACCAGAGATGGCTGCCGGGCCCCGGCGCGACCGATTCGGGCGAGCGGAAGTCGAGGGTGGCCGACTTCGCGAGCCGCGCCGGATTCGGTGTCCCGGCCGTCGTGGGCACGCGCCTCGCGTTCCAGACGGGCCGCGGGCGCAGTGCGACACCGGTACGCAGTGTTCTGGCCAGCCTCACGCTCGTCGTCGCGGCAGTGACCGGCACTCTCGCTTTCGGCGCGAACGTCGGGCACTGGACATCGACGCCACACCTGTACGGATGGAACTGGGACGCCGCGGTGGGCTCGGGCTTCGGCGCAGTGCCCCCGGAAGGCGTGCAGGCACTCGCCCACTTCGACAATGTCACCGAAACGGGCGCGCTCGTGGTGGGCCGCATGACCGTCGGCGGGCGCGCCGTTCCGACCATCGGGGTCGACCGCACCGTCGGACCGCTCGCGCCCGAGATGGACGCAGGCCGATACCCCGAGAACGCAGCCGAGATCGCGCTCGGCGCGCGCACGATGCGCGACCTGCACACGCACATCGGCGGACACATCACCGCCACGATCCAGGAGAAGGTCGTCGACCTCGAGGTCGTGGGTCGCACGACCCTTCCGTCGTTCGGGAACGCACGCTTCGGGGAGACGGGGCTCGGAACCGGCGCGCTCGGTACGGCGAGTCGGTTCCCGATACACGACGAGAACGAACCCACGGGGCGGTACAACTACGTGCTGCTGCGCTTCAAGCCCGGCAAGGCAGAAGCTTCGGCCGTGAAGCTGCGCGCGTTCCTGGCCGGTATTGGTTGCTCCGACGCCTCGTGCGTGCTGACCGACAGCCGACCGCCGGAGATCAACGGCTACCGCAACGCGAAGAATCTGCCAGTCGCAATCGGCGTCGTGCTCGCCCTCTTCCTCGTGGTCACGTTGGTGCACGCGCTCGTGAGCACGATGCGGCGCCGCACGAGCGATCTCGCGGTGCTGCGCGCGCTCGGATGCACGCGCCGCCAGCTGGCCGCGACCCTGCGCTGGCAGGGGCTCATGCTGACGCTCTCTGCAATCGTGATCGGCATCCCGATCGGCTTGATCGCGAGCCGATTCGCGTGGAGCGCGTTCGCGTCACATGTCGGAATTGCGTCGGACACCACGTCTCCGAGCGCGATTTGGGCGGCGGGTACCGTCAGCCTGGTTCTCATCACGGTGATCGTGGCGAGCGTCGTCGGAGGCCGCGTGCCCACTGCGCTTCGCCGTTTCCGGGTCACGAACTAGGGATGTTCTGACCCGCTCGTG
>JAODBI010000056.1 GCA_025463875.1 Actinomycetes bacterium | reverse complement strand
GACCGACCGGGTGGCCTCCAAAGTCCCCGTCGACCTCCTCCGCCAGAAATAACGCTCCGCGCGAAGGAACGCTCCCGGTTCAGCGACATCTCGGTTCAGCCACAGCTCGGTTCAGCCACACCTCATTTCAGATCGTGGGCGGAGATGGAGTCGTAAAGGTCGATCGTGGGCTTCGACGCGAGCGACGAGATCGCGGCGCGCGCCATCTCGGTCATCAACGGCGAATCCAGGTGGGCCTGGACCGCGTCGGCCGAGTCCCATTTCTCGATCACGAAGAAGCGTCCGCCTCGGGTGACCGACGCGACGAGGTCGACGTTGCGACAGCCCGGCTCGTGGCGGGTCATCACGACGTAGTTCGAGAGCGTGGCGAGCAATGTTTCCTCGGCGCCGGGACGGGCGTCGAACGAGGCGGTGAGCACCGCGATCTCGACGGCGGGCTCCCCGGTCGGATCAGGCACTCGGCACTTCCTCTCGGGCGTGCGAGGAGCCCGCTCCGGGGCCCCAAAAGGTGGCTTGACGGGGTGGTTATCGTACAGAGCACGGGGTGGGGGAACCGAGCCAACGGGGCTACGGGGTTTCTGTCCGAAGAAATTCTGGTGACGGCTGTCCGAACGAAGGATTGATCGGTTGGCGAAGGAGCGAATCGAACGGGACGAGGAAGACCTCGTCCGGCTCTACCTGACGGACATCGGGCAGTATCCGCTGCTCACCAAGGACGACGAAGTTCGCTTGGCGCAGCAGATCGAAAAGGGCAATGTCGCCCGCGAGCAGCTGAACACCGCCAAGGGCCTCACTCCCGCGAAGAAGCGAGAGTTGCGGCGCGGCGCTCGTCACGGCGAAGACGCGCAGCAGACGTTCGTCCAGTCGAACCTGCGACTCGTCGTCTCGATCGCGAAGAAGTACCAGGCGTCGGGTCTCCCGCTGCTCGACCTCATCCAAGAGGGCAACCTCGGGCTGATGCACGCGGTCGAGAAGTTCGACTGGCGCAAGGGATTCAAGTTCTCGACGTATGCCACTTGGTGGATCCGCCAGGCAATCACGCGCGGCATCGCCAACACGGGGCGCACGATCCGCCTTCCCGTACACGCCGGCGACACGCTCGCCCGTCTGCAGAAGGCGCGGTCGCGCCTGGAGCTCAAGCTCGGCCGGCCCGCGACGCTGTCGGAGCTCGCGACCGAGGTCGAGATGCCCGAGGACAAGGTGACCGAGGCGTTGCGGTTCGCGGCCGAGCCTCTCTCGCTGTCGGAGCCGCTGCGCGAAGACGGCGACGCCGAGCTCGGCGACATCGTCGAGGATCGCTCGGTCGAGTCTCCGTTCGAGGTCGCGGCCACCGCGCTCCTGCCCGCCGAGATCGAGAAGCTGCTTGCTCCGCTCGACGAGCGCGAACGTCAGATCCTCGCCCTTCGGTTCGGACTCGACCGCGGCGAGCCCCGCACCCTGGAAGAGGTCGGCGAGTACTTCAACCTCACCCGGGAGCGGATCCGCCAAATCGAGGCCCGGGCGATGTCGAAGCTGCGGCACCCGAGCGCCGACACGGGCGCGCGCGATCTGCTCGCGGTCTGAGCCTCCTTTTCGAGAGCGGTGCTTTTCCGGCATCTCACCGTGTCTGTCGTCCATCGCTTCGCGCGCTGAGACTGGCGCGCCGGTGGGTCCGCCGCGCACCATGGAAAAGTGAAACTCGCGGGGCCCGGCGGGCGTCTGGAAGTCGTGCAGACGGTCGCCCCATTGGCAGTCCGCAATGAGGTGCTGCTCGACCGGCTGTACCGCACCCACGCGCCCGCGGCTCTGCGGTTCGCCCTCATGCTGACGGGCGAGCGCGAGCTCTCCGAGGACCTGGTGCAGGAAGCCTTCGTGCGCGTCGCCGCCAAGCTCGACACGTTGCGGGAACCGGACGCCTTCGGCGCCTATCTCACGCGTGCGGTCGCGAATCTCGCCAAGTCGCATTTCCGTCATCAGAAGGTTGTGGCGCGTCACGAGCGCACGATCGATCTCGCCTCGCTCGTCGTGCCCGCGGTAGACGTCGCGTCGAACGACGCGCTGCTGGTCGCGCTCCGGCGGCTCCCGATGCGGCAACGGGCCGCGATCGTGCTGCGCTATTACAACGACGCTTCGCACGACGACATCGCTCGGATACTCGGCGTTCCCCTCGGCACCGTGAAGTCGTTGTTGTCGCGCGGCCTCGCGAAATTGCGGGAGGGATTCCGCGATGCGTGACGCCCTCGAGGAGCGCCTCGCCGCGCAGCTACGCGCGGTCGCCGACACGGTCGCCGACGAGCTTCCGATGCCGGTCGACCTCGAGCTGCAGGTCGCGCGCCACCGGAGACGAGCCCGCGCCCTGCGCCGCTGGTCGAGCGTTGCGGTCGCGGCCGTGGTGGTCGCCACGGTGGCGACAGTCGCGATCATGCACGGCACGGCCGGTCGCGGCACCATCCGGATCGCCACTTCGTCCACGACCGCGTCGCCGCCCTCGGACGCGCTGCAGCCCGGCACGGTGATGCTCTCGGCCCGCGGCCTCGACGTCATCTCGCTCGACTCGACCGGGCACCAGAACGCCACGATGGTGACGGCTCTGCGGGGCGAGATCAAGTACGCGCGCGCAACCGACGATCACCGGGCGCTCTGGTACCTCTCGCTGAAGAAGGGCCTGCGGACGTGCGGCGATGTCGTGCGCGCCGACATCGCGTCCGGACACTCGTCGACGATCGTGACTCACGCGGTCGCGTTCGACGTGAGCCCGGACGGCACCCGCCTCGCGCTGTACGGCGCGGGCGATCTGGCCACGGATCACTGCGCGCCGGTACCGGCTGCGGGGCCGGGTCGGGTCGTGGTGGTCGATCTCACCACGAAGCAGAGCTCGGCGGTGGCGGTCTCCCAGGTCACGAGCCTGCGGTTCTCGCCCGACGGCTCCTATCTCGCCGCGGTGAATTGCGGCGCTGCGGGATGCGATGCGTTCAGCCGGATCGAAGTGCCGGCCGAGCTGGGGCCGCCGCTCGTTGTCGACCCGGTGTCGTGGAGCGCCTACCCCGGGCAGTCGATCCGTTCCGCGACGATCGAGTTCGGACCGGGTGGCCTGTACATGCTGAAACAGCTCACGCCGATCGCGGGCCGGACGACCGCGACCGCGCGGATCGATCGGCTCGACGTACGTGGCCTGCAGCCGGCGGCGACCATCCTCTCCTCGCGCGCGTGGAGCATCGCGCAGCTGGTGCCGACCGCGACCGGTACGTACGTGGTCGCGGGTGCGGCACAGGCGAAGGCCCGGAAGTGGGGCCTGTATCGGGTCGAGTCCGGAAAGCTCGTGCTCGTACGGTCGCTGGCCGATCCGGGCACGCTCACACCGGTGACACCCTTCGGTGCGGCCGGCGCCGGCGGGTAGGTCGCCGCCCGGCGCCGCGCGCAGACGCAGACGACGTCGCGCAACTCGTGTTGAGCCGACCCCGCAAGATCATCAAATCCCCGACAACTACGTCGTGCAGATCCACCGTCCGCTCGAGGAGCCGTTGCGCAGCCTCGTGATTGCCGCGGCCCTATGCGTCGACACCGCGCTCAAACAGGACGATCGCGGCCTGAACTGAACACGATCGGGCGCCGTTTCTACTCCTGTGGCACCCCGGAACAGCCGACCAAACCTCGGCGACGGTTCGAGCGTGTCAGGTGTCGACATGGAAGACGGCCAGGAGGAGGCTCCCGACCGCTCCTTGGATTTCGACGACACGTTCAGGCGGTGCTTCGGAACGATGGTGCGCTCGCTCGCGGTTGCGGCCGGCGACCGGGAGGTTGCCGCGGATTGCGTCCAGGACGCCTTCATGCGCGCCTACGTGCGCTGGAACCGGGTGTCGCGCCTCGACGATCCGGTTGGTTGGATCCGCTATGTCGCCGTCAATCGCATGCGCGACCACTTCCGCAAGACCGAGCGAGGCACCCGGGCGCTGACCCGGATCCGCGTCCAGCAGCCCCTCGTCACCGATGCGCCCCGCGAGCCGAGTGAACTGGCTGCCCTCCTTGCGCAGCTGCCCCCGCAGCAGCGGATCGCGGCTGCGCTGTTCTACGTCGAAGACCTCAGCGTCAGCGAGGTCGCCGATGCCATGCGCCTCAGCGAAGGCGCCGTGAAATACCACCTGCACGCCGCGCGGGCGACGTTGCGCGGAGCCCTCGAGCCGCAGTCGTGAGCGACGACTCGTTCGACGAGATCGACCGCGCCCTCGCCCACGGCCTGTCGGCGCTCGCGCCCGAAGTCGACGGTGGTGACGAGACGTTGGACGCGCTGCGCCCGCGTTTCCGACGGGCCCGCACGCGTCGGCGGGCCGCAGGTATCGGTGTCTCGCTGGTCGCGCTGGTTGCCATCGGGTCGGTAGCTCTGCTCGCGGCCCCGGACTCGGAGCGCTCACACGTGCAGGTCTCGGGATCCCCCTCGACGCGCGGTCACAGCAGTACGACGAGATCCTCGGCCTCGGTCTCGACGACGACCCGGCCGGGCTCCACGCCACCGCCGAGCTCGCCGACGACCTCCGGGCATTCCTCGGGTCCTTCCGGCGCCTCGAACCCGTTGAATCCCTCGGGAGGCCCGTCGCCATCTCCGGGGACCGTCCCGGGAACGGTGCCGAATGGCGACCGTGGCGGCCCGGGGCTGTCGGGCGGCGGTGACAACAGCGGCGGGGGATCGGGTCCGCAGTCGACGACAGTGCCGCCGACGTCGGAGGTCCAGACCTATCGCTCAGCCGGTGGAACCGTCACCGTCCGCTTCGCGCACGGGCAACTGCAGCTGCTGGGCGAATCCGCGGCGACCGGCTACCAGGCAACGATCGGGAGCGACCAGCCCGACGACATCGACGTCCGCTTCGACGGGGCGCAGGGTCGGTGGCGGATTCGGGTGCGGGTGGACCATGACGGACATCTGACCCACGAGGTCACGCAGGGCTGAGCCTTCCCCCGGAGGATTCTTCCGAAGATTCTTCGGGTCTCGCGGCCGCCCGCCAAACCGATCCGGGCGCCGCGGCGTGTCTACCCGTTCGTCTCGCTCATGAGGATCGGGACGGCACGATCGACAGGAGTGATCTATGCGAGGAACGCGCAGAACGATCGTGGCCTCGGCCGCGAGCCTGGTCGTGGTGCTGGGCGTCGGCGGAGTTGCCGCCGCGACCAGCGGGAACGGCTCGCATGCCGACGATCCCGTGAGCGGGACGAGCACGTCCGTGACGAGCGCAACGGTCGTCGGTGCTCATCATCAGCGGGGTAAGGGCATGGGGAGCCGGCATCTGCTCGGCGCGACCTCGACGACCGTCGCCGACGACGAGACGAGCACGACCGTCGAAGAGGCCACCACCTCGACGACCGTCGAGCACGACACCAGCACGACTCTCGCGCCGACCACCCCGACCAGCGTCGAACCCGACGACGACAAGGACGGGGATCACGACGCGGCGGATCTCGAGGCCGCCGACCACGACGACGCCGACGACGCGGCCCGCCAGACCGGGGCAAACGAGGGTCACTCCGGCGACGACTCCGGCCACCACGACGGCGCTCGCCCCCGCGGCGGCAATGACGGTGGCAGCGATCACGGCGGCGGCTCCCACAGCGGTCGCGACTGATCGGCCCATTCGAGCCGGGCAGTCGAACCGGTCCCGAACGCGCCGCCGATTGGAGCCGCTAAGGTCTTGAGGTCGCTGTCAGCAGGAGGTTGTTCGTGAAGAAATTGCTGTTGCTCCTCGTGCTCGTCGCACTCGGTGCCGTCATCGCCAAGAAAGTGCGCGAAGCCTGAGTCTCGAACGCATGTGAAGAGGCGTGTGTGGAGGGTCGTCGAGATCCTCGCACACGCCTTTCACTTTCCCGCTCGTGTGCGCGGCCTAGCGGTTGGTCGTCGACCCGCGTTTGCGCAGCCACATGTACACGCCGACCGCGGTCCCCGCGGCGATCGCGACACCCCCGGCCGCGAGGGTCGGCCCCTTCGGCGGAACGGGCACACGATCGCGCAGGCGGACGGGCCGCTGGAAGAAGCGCACGTCCCACTCGCGCTCGCGCGCGACACGGACCAGCTCCCGATCGGGATTGACTGCGACCGGGTGTCCGACGAGCTCGAGCATCGGAAGATCGGTGATCGAGTCGGAGTAGGCGTACGACCCCGCGAGGTCGAGCCCTTCGGCTACCGCCATCTCGCGAATCGCATCCGCCTTGTGCGCGGCGTACGCGTAGAACTCGAGCTGGCCGGTGTAGCGGCCTTCGGCGTCGAGGCGCGCCCGCGTGGCGATGACGTCGTCGACGCCGAGATACTCGCCGATCGGCTCGACCGTTTCTGCCGGTGACGACGACACGATGACCGTCTTGCGCCCGGCTTTGCGGTGCTCTTCGATCAGCTCCAGCGCTTCGGCGTAGATGATCGGCGTGAGCACGACGTCGAGTGTCTCGCGCACCAGCTCCTTCACGTGTTGCTGGTCCCAGCCCTTGGTCAGCGCGAGCATCGCTTCGCGCATGCGTTCCATCTTGTTGTCGTCGGCGCCGACGAGCAGATAGACGACCTGCGCGTACAGACCTCGCACGATCGTGCGCTTCGAGATCAAGCCGTCGCGGTAGAACGTGCCGCCCAGCGCCATGACCGAGCTCGTCGCGATCACGGTCTTGTCGAGATCGAAGAACGCAGCCTCCACAACGCTCAGCCTACGTTCGAACGCGCGACTTTTCGGGTTGACGTTCGCGCTTCTGTCGCGCTCGCCCCTTGACCAGCGTGTGGCGCACACATATCGTGCGCATCGCTTTCCCCTTTTCTTCCTCGTCGTGTTGTCGCGCGCCGCTCGCTGTCGAGCGGGCGCCCCGACGTGGGGAGAGCTCCATGCTCGTGTGTTTCTGGTCGCCAAAGGGCGGCTCCGGCACTTCGGTGATCGCCGCGGCGTCCGCGCTGGTGATGGCGCGCGAAACCGACGCCCGCATCATCGATCTCTCCGGCGATCAACCGGCCGTCCTCGGTCTCGCACACGACCCGGTGCCGGGCCTGGTGGACTGGATGCGCGCCGGTCCCACCGCGCCGACCGACGCGCTCGAACATCTCGCGGTCAACGTCGCACCGCGTCTCGATCTCCTCCCCGCGGGCGAGATGCAAGGCGATCAGCCCGTCCCCGAAGCCGGCGCAGTGCTCGCGCTCGCACTCGAGGCCGATCCCCGGCCCGGGGTGTGCGACCTCGGGCGGCTCGACGACCCCGCGGCGCGCGCCTTCGCCGAGGTGGCGGGGGTCAACGTCATCGTCGTACGCGGCTGCTATCTCGCCCTGCGGCGCGCGGTGCGGCACCCCGCGATCTCCGAGGCAATCGGCGCGATCCTGATCGACGAACACGGCCGGTCGCTCGGCGCGCCCGACGTCGAGGACGTCCTCGGGCTTCCCGTGCTCGCCACCATCCCGGCGCGTACGTCGATCGCCCGGGCCGTCGATGCGGGTGTCCTGCCGGCTCGCCTCCCCGACAGCCTCGGGCGTCCACTGCATCACGCATTGCTGCGCGCCGGCTGCTTCGGCGACGAGGAGGCGGCGTGACTCGTGCCGTGCGGGACGCCGGGCCGCGCGACCCCGCGTTGCGCGCCACGTTGCAACGGCGCCTGCTCGACGCACCGTTCGATCCGGCGCTGCTCGAGCGTCCGGAGCTGCGCACCCGGCTCGCTCGCATGCTGCGCGAAGAGGCCCCCTTGCTCGCCGCGGCCACAGTCGACGTCGTGCTCGACGAGTTGGTCGACGACGTCGGCGGACTCGGTCCGCTCGAACCATTGCTCGACGACGAGTCGGTCACCGAGATCATGGTGAACGGGCCCAACCGCGTCTTCGTCGAGCGCGCCGGGCGGCTCGTCCCGGTCGCGTGCCAGATCGACGCCGCGACGATCGTGCGCATCGTCGAACGCGTGGTCGCCCCGCTCGGGTTGCGGTTGGATCGCGCGTCGCCGATGGTCGACGCACGCCTCGCCGACGGCTCTCGCCTGCACGCAGTGCTGCCGCCGCTCGCGCCCGACGGTCCGTGCGTCTCGATCCGTCGTTTCGGTGCGCGCGCGGTACCGATGTCGGCATTCGGGCTCGATCCCGAGATAGGCGCCTATTTCGACGCCCTCGTGCGGGCGGGCTGGAATCTGGTCGTCTCCGGCGCGACGAGCTCGGGGAAGACGACATGTTGCAACGCGTTGGCCCGGGCGATCGACCCCGCCGAACGCATCGTGACGATCGAGGAGACCGCCGAGCTCCAGCTCCTCCAACCGCACGTCGTGCGGCTCGAAGCGCGGCCGGCGAATGCCGAGGGCACTGGGGCGGTCAGTGTGCGCGATCTGGTGCGCAGCGCGTTGCGCATGCGGCCGGATCGCATCGTCGTCGGTGAGGTCCGCGGGGGCGAGGCGCTCGACATGCTGCAAGCCTGCAACACGGGACACGACGGCTCGCTCTCGACCGTGCACGCGAACAGTCCCGACGACGCGCTCGCGCGGATCGAGACGCTTGCACTCTGCTCCGACGTGCCGTTGCCGCTGCCAGCCATACGGCAACAGCTCGTGGCCGCGATCGACGGAATCGTGCAGGTTCGGCGCGGTCTCGACGGTCGACGCGTTATCACTGCGGTCTCCGAGCTGGGAAGCGGTCGAGGTGCGCGAACGCGCAATCTGCTGACGCGGGTCGACGGTCGTCTGATCGCGTACTCCACCCCCGACCGGCCCGCGCGTCGATCCGAGGTCGACCTCGCTCGGGAGTGGGCCTCGTGCGCGCGCTGATCATCGGAGTCGTCGGCATGCTTGTCGCGGGTCGGTGCGTGATCGCGGCGCGTCGATACGCCGTGACCGACCGACTCCGACCCGACCGCGCCGACTCGGGTCGGCGAGTGCCGGCGTGGCTCGCCACTCGGGTCGAGCGTGCGCTCGATGCCGCCGCGATCGACGTACCGGTGCAACACGCGCTGTCGACGTGGATCTGGTCGGCGACGGTTGCAGCCGTCGTCGGTCTCGGTTTCGGCGGACCGCAGATCGCCCTGGGTCTCGCGGTCGCCACCGCGGCCGGCGCCCCGATCATCGTTTTGACGCTGCACGAACGTCGAGCGCACCAGATCGCGATCGCGGTCCCCGAGACCCTCGAACGTGTCGCGTCGGAACTGCGGTCGGGCGGGACTATCGCCACGGCGGTCGGTGCGGTCGCCGCCGGTGACGGACCGCTGGCGTCCGATATGGCGCGGGTCGACACGCGGGTGCGCCTCGGCGCTTCGCTTTCCGAAGCCTTGGGCGCGTGGTCGAGGGAACGCCGCGTGGCCGGCGTGGACGCCTCCGCGGGCGCCCTCGCGCTCTGTGCCTCGGTCGGCGGAAGGTCGGCCGACGCGCTCGACGGGCTCGCCACATCACGGCGCGACCGGCTCGCAGTCGCCGCGGAAGCGCGAGCGTTGTCGTCGCAGGCGCAGATGTCGGCGGTCGTCGTCGGTGGCGCACCCGTTGCGTATATCGCGTGGTCTGCGTTGGTCGATCCGGGCGCGTTGCACGTGCTCACCGGCACGCTCTTCGGTCGGATCTGCCTGCTGCTCGGGCTCGCCCTGGAAGCCTTGGGCGCATGGTGGATGCGTTCGATCGTCCGGAGCGGGAGCCGCTCGTGATCGGCTTCCTCGCGATCGCATGGGCCGGCGTCGTCGCGCTTCCATTCGTCGCGCTGGGCCGCAGAATTTCCGCCGCGCAACATGTGCGCGCCTTGATGCCCCGCCCGGCGCGTGCGGCACGCGGACGTCTCTCGCGGCTCGCGTTTCAAGCGTTCGCGGTCGTGGCGGCGATGCCACCCGTTCGAAGCCTGTTTCGAGTGTTGCGCGCGCCGCGCCGCTCGCGTCGACGCCGGCGGGTCGACGACGAGATGGCGCGCCAGATCGCGGTGGCCGTCGATCTCGTCGGTGTCGGCGTGGCCGCCGGTCACACCCCGTATCTCGCGGTGCAACTCGGAGCCGGATGGTGTCCGCCACTTGTCGCGCGGGAGCTGGAGGCGACCCTGCGCGCCTGCGCGACCGGTCAGTCGTTCGACGAGGCGTTGCGAGGGCTCGGCCGGCGCACACCGGCGGCACGCGGGCTCGCCGACACGTTGCGCACGAGCGCGCGCCTCGGATCGCCGGCCGCGCCGGCTCTCGCGCGGCTTGCCACCGAACTGCGGTCCGACCTGCGGCGCCGGGCCGAGGCCCGAGCGCGAACGGTGCCCGTCCGTCTCTGCTTTCCCCTCGTGGGCTGCGTCCTGCCCGCCTTCGCGCTGCTGACGGTGGTTCCGGTGATCGTCGCCGGGATCAGCGGCTGACCCGCCCGCCTTCCCCGCAACCGTTCGCGCACGCGTGACGTGCGTTCGTCGACCTTGGAGGTCGTTCGTGTTGCAACTCTTGTCCAACGTTCTGTGCTCGTTGGTACACCGCTCGGATCGTTCCGAGGCGGGCCAGAGCACTGCCGAATATGCGCTGGTGATGATCTCCGCGGGCGCCATCGCGGGCCTCGTCCTCACCTGGGCGAAGCACACGAACCTCATCGGCGGCTTGTTCGACACCGTCGTTCACGGCCTGCTGCATCTCTGATGCCCATTCCCCTCACGGGAGGTCGGAACGCGCGCCAACGCGCGCGTTCCGACCACCGAATGTCAGAGCCGCGAACTTCCGAACGCGGGCAGGCAACGGTCGAGCTCGCCCTCGTACTGCCCATCGTGCTCGCCCTGCTCGTACTCGTATTCCAAGTGGCGTTGGTCGCACGCGACGAAATCCTCGTCGTGCACGTCGCGCGTGACGCGGCGCGGGAGGCAACGGTGACGCGCGACCCCGGTCGCATCGCCACCGCGGCGACCCGCAACCTTCCGGGCGCCACCGTCCGTGTCGTTCGGCGCGGCGGGGTCGGCGCGCCGGTCGAGGTCGAAGTCAGCTATGTCTCGCGCACCGACCTGCCGCTGATCGGTGCGTTGTTGCCCGATATCACGGTGCACGGGGGCTCGGTCATGCGGGTCGAGCGCCCGTGAGCGCGGGCACGCGAGTCGCGAGGGGAGCGCAGGGAAACGTCAGCGTGCTCGTCACCGCGTTCATCGTCGTCACGATGCTGCTCGCGGGCGCGGTGGCCCGCCTCGGTGGCGCGGTGGTCGAAAAGTCGCGGGCGGGCAACGCCGCCGACGCGGCTGCGCTCGCGGCGGCCGGCGCGCTCGCCCGCGGCCTGCCGATGACCGACGCGTGTGCCGTCGCGCGGACGACGGCAGTCGACAACGGCGCTCGCCTGCTGACGTGTCGCGGCGCCGCGGGGATCGCGGACGTCGTCGTGGCTCTCGATCGCGCCCGGGCGCGGGCCCGCGCCCAGTTCGACCTCCATGCCGGCGGCGCGGTCGACGGGAGTGGCAGCGAATCCGGCATCCCCCACGAAGCGTCCGGTTCCGGGTGAATCATGCCGGCGCTTCCGCGCGAGTCCGAACCTCCTCCCGGCAATCACACCACGTACAGCGGTGATTTTCGCCACTCGACGGTTGCTGGACTCACGTTCCGCTCAAGCGGTTCCGGAAGAGCGCCGATCTCAGCCGCACTGCCCGGCACGGAGGCCGAGCGAGGACCCCAAGGATTGTCACCATGTCCATGAAGAAGAAGCTCTTTGCAGCTGCGGCGGCGGCAACGCTCATCGCCGCGATCAGCGCGGGGCCCGCCTCCGCTGACCAGTTCAGTAACAACAGCGCGCCCGGATTCACGATCAATGCCGGTGCCGGCCCTCGGTTCGACACCGCAGTGGCGACGGGCGCAGTGTTCCCGACGGTCGGGAACTTCGCCAACGTCACGATGAACGGAACGCCGCAGCTCACGAGCGCTTCGATCGCCCCGTTCACGGTGATCGACGACTCGGGAACGGGTGCCGGTTGGCACGTCACGCTCCTCGTGCCGAACTTCACCAGCGGTGCGAACGTGCTGCCCGCGGCCGGAGTCCAGATGAATGCGGTGGTGGTTGCGCCCGGTAACACCGACTCCGCCATGGGCGGTGTGTGGTCGGACCCGAACGTCGACTTCACGACGGCCAAGACGATCGTCGAAGCCAACCCGGCGGACACGACCCACAACGGCGGTGCGCCGCTCGGTCCCGACGGCCTGACCAAGGTGGCCGGCGTCGGCACCTACCTGGTGTCGCCCCAGATCCTGAAGCTCATCGTCCCGGCGAATGCGCTGGCCGGTGCGTACACCACGACGGCGACCATTGCCATCGTGAACACCCCCTGAGTGCCGATGAAGTGTGGCTAGGAAGCGCCGGTTCGGACCGTTTTTCGGGTCTGAGCCGGCGCCTCCGCCTATCGGAAAAGGCAGTACCCGGGAGGGCATCGGGATGCGGCGGGTTGGACGTGCGGTCGTCTTCGCGGCGGCCGCCTTCATCGCGTCGGCGGGAGCAGTCGCACCGGCCGGCGCGGGCAAGTTCGGAGACGTGGTCGGGGCGACGGCGTCCCCCGGTTCCAAGATCTCCCCGATCGGGCACTTCTATCTGCTCGACGCGAAGCCGGGCGACAGCGTGACGCAGAGCATTCGGGTCAGCAATCCGAACGATCATTCGGTAACGGTGACGCTCGACGCCGTCGACGCGGTAACCGGTGACCTCACCGGTGTGCAGCTGGGACGACCCGGGAGCCCGCGAGCGCTGACCTCCCGCTGGTTCGTGGTGTCGAGTCCCGAGATCACGCTTGCGCCGAAGATGGCGCGCGACGTGCCGTTCACACTGCACGTCCCGCCGAATGCCACGCCCGGCCAGTACCTCGCCGGAATCAGTGCCTCGGTTCCGCTGTCGTCCGACGACACCAAGACGAAGCAACCGCCGGCCGGCAAGGCAGGCTTCTCCATGGCGGTTCGCTTTCAACGGGGCATCGCGGTCGAGATCGACGTGCCCGGCCCGCGGCTCGCCAACCTCGCCGTGAACGCCGTCGAACCGACGGCGACGCCGGACGGCGTTTCGCTCGGGGTGCACATCGCGAACACCGGAAATGCCTTTGCGCACGGGACCGGCGTCGTGCGCGTCGCCGACACCAACACCGACTTCTCGTTCCGGATCGACACCTTCGTCGCCCACACCGCCATCGTCTTTCCGATGCGCTGGACGAAGACCGTCGTGCCCGGCTCGCACCACGTCGAGGTCGACCTCACGTACGAGGGCGGCCGCCGGACGAGCTGGTCGGGAACCGTCGTCATCGCGGGCGACGCCCAGAGCAAACTCCAGTCGGCCCTGCAGAACTTGACAGTGCGTGGTCACGGTTCGAGTGGTGTTCCGGTCGTCCTGATCGCCGCCGCACTCGTCGTGGTGTTGGTCGCCGCCGCGCTCGTGATGCGGCGCCGCCGGCGGGGCCCCTGTCCCGTCAACTACCGGACGACGTGACCGATGAGACCTCGGTGGTCGGCGCTCCGAGCGCCGCCGCCCGGAACATCCGACATGAGGCGAACGATCGCGCTCCTCGTGGGCGTCACTGCTGTGCTCGTCGTCGCGGCACGACCTGTCGCGGCGGATCCCGGCGCGCCGAAAAGCGCGTCGGCCGGAAGCGACGCGCCGAGCGCGACCGTGCCTTCCGACGCGGTCGATCTCACGCTGTCGCAGGTCGTCGGCTCGGGACTTGCCGTCACGCTCGACTCGGGCGCGTCCGAGGAGCACGACATCGTCGTGTCGAATCACACCGCGAACCTGCGGCTCACGGTCAAGCTCACCGCAACTGACGCGACCGGAAAGCTCGGTTCCGCGGCGGCCTCGTGGCTGGCCTTCGGCGACGACGCGATCCAACTCGATCCACACGCTGCGACGACGGTGCCGATGACGATCGCGGTCCCGCACGACACGCAACCGGGTTCGGCGCTCGCGCACGCGAGCGCCACCGTCGAGTCGGCCGTCTCGGCCGCCGACGGCTCGCCCGTCGCCGGCACCGCTACCCGTACCTTCCCGGTGTCGATCTCGGTGCGCGGAACGGCAACCGCGCAGATCGCGATCACCGACGTCCACCGGGTGGATCGAGATTCGTCGCACCAACTCGCCGTGGTGTTGCGCAACTTCGGCGACCAGGGCGCGCAGGTCAGTGGGCAGGTGCGGGTCGCCGGTGATCGGCCGCAGACGCTTGCCTTCCGCGCCGAGCTTCCGCCGAGCCGGGACACGACCGTCGACCTCGGCTGGAACGCGCCTCCCGCCGGTTCGGCCAGCGACATCGCGGTCGACCTCGAGTACGGCGCCGGCAACGTCGCTTCCTGGTCGTCGCGCCTCGGTGGCGCGCCGACCGATCTGTCGACACAATCAGGCGCCCCGACCGCGACCCCGACCACCGCGGTTCTTGCAGCGGAGCCCGCGCCCGCGGATGGCAGTTCGCTCGTGCCGGCCAAACCGTGGTGGAAGCAGCCGTGGGCGCTCGTCCTCGCGGCCGTCGCTCTGCTCGGCGCCGGCTTGTGGTTCGGGTTCGAGATGCGCGCCTCGCGCCGAAGGCGAGACGGCTCCCTCACCGAGGTCGGGCGCTCCGGCGCGCGCGCCGGTTGGGTACCGCCGCCGAATGACGACTCGATCGACCTCGCCAAGCAACTGGTTCGCCTCACCGAAGTGATCGTCCAGCTCGTTGCGGTGCACCGCGAAACCTGGGAGGTCGCGGACGACCGGGCCCGCGCGCGCAGCCCGGGTCTTCGGGGACCGGATCCCGATCGGGACGACCTACAGCCGGCACGCGCGGGCCCGATTCCGCCCGACGTCGAGCCATTGCTGCAGCCGCCGTTCCGGCACGGCGAACCCATCGCGTCTCCTCGCTCGGCGTCTCCGACGGCGGGCGATCCGGCGCGTCCGGAGCCGGATCCGCGACACGTGATCGAAGCGCGATTCCTCGACGACGGAGACGAAGACGACGAAGCCGACGGAGCAGCCGTCTCCGACGACCGCGCCGTCTCCGACGACCGCGCCGACAACATTCCCGCCGACGCGAGCTCGACGTTGATCCAGCGGCTGGTCGAGCTCGATCGCGAGCGCCGGCGCCTACGCGAGTGGATGGATGCGGAGGATTCCGGCCAGGCGATCGAGCCGCCCGTGGGCCCAGCCCACGTCGCCTACCGAGCGGGTCGCGCGCCCGGGGACAACTCCTGAAGGTCGGTTGTCATCACTCCGAGCAGCGCCGTCGCAGCGCGTTTGTCGAGGTACTCGTTCCAGTTCCCGCACTTCGGTGATTGCACGCACGACGGGCACCCGTCGTCGCACGAGCACGCGGTGATGAGGTCGAGAGTGGCGCGCGCGTGGCGCGCGGCCGCGTCGAATGCGAGCTCGGCGATGCCCGCGCCGCCCGGGTATCCGTCGTAGACGAAAATGGTCGGCTGCATCGTCTGTGGATGCAGTGCCATCGACACTCCGCCGACGTCCCAGCGGTCGCAGATCGTGAACAGCGGCAGCATGCCGATCAACCCGTGTTCGGCGGCGTGCACCGCACCGATCACCTCCGAGGTGGCGATGCCCGCCGCGTCCAACACCTCGGGCGGCACGGTGTACCAACACGCACGGGTCACCAACGCGCGCTCGGGGAGTTCGAGATCGCACACCTCGATGACGCTGTTCGTCGAGATCTGCTTGCGCTGGAACGCGACGACCTGACTGCGGACCTCGACGGTTCCGAGGTGCACGATCGCGGCACCGAGCGCGGCGAAGGTGTCCTCGCTGACGATCGTGATGTCGGTGGTGGTGCGCGCCTGGGTGTACTCGTCGGCGTCGTCGTAGGGCTCGAGGATCGCGAGGTGCTCGTCGCGGTCGAGCCGGTCGACCCGGTACTGCCGGCCCTGGTGCAGGTAGACCGCGCCCGGATGCGCGACCGAGAACACCCGTGCGTCGTCGACGGTGCCGATCGTGCGCTCACTCTCGAGATCGAGGAGCCGGTACTCGATCGACGATCCGCTCCGCAGGCCGACGCCACGCGCCGGTGCCCGGCCGCCCGACCAGTACATGCTGCCGGCGCGGGGCGTGAGCAGATCGGCGTGCACGAGGTCGCGGACGGCGTCGTCGAGCGCGGCGCCGAACCAGCGCTCGTCGTCGGGAGTGAGGGGCATCTCGTTCGCCGCGCACGCGACCTGAGCGCGCACGATGAACGGGTTCTGCGGGTTCACCACCGCGCGTTCGGGCGCGCGCCGGGTCAGCTCGGTCGGATGCGCGGCGTACCACTGGTCGAGTTGATCATCGCCCGCGACGAGCACCGCCGCCGAGCGCCGGCCGGTGCGCCCCGCCCGACCCGCCTGTTGCCACATCGACGCGAGCGTCCCGGGAAAGCCGTTGAGCACCACGGCGTCGAGGCCGCCGATGTCGATACCGAGCTCGAGCGCGTTCGTCGCCGCGATGCCGAGGAGCCGACCGCTTGCCAGGTCGAGCTCCAGCGCGCGGCGTTCCTCCGGAAGGTATCCGGCGCGGTAGGCCGCGACGCGGTCGACGAGCTCGGGCGCGACACCTGCGAGGCGCCGGCGCGCGTACTGCGCCACCACCTCCGCGCCGCGCCGGCTGCGCGTGAAGGCCAGCGTCTGATGATTCGAGCGCACGAAACGGGTCATGAGCTCGGCGGTCTCGACGTTCGCCGATCCGCGCGCACCCGAGTGCGCGTCGAGCAGAGGCCGCTGCCAGCACGCGAGGACGCGCTCGGCGCGCGGCGACCCGTCGTCGTCGATCTGGTCGACGTCGAGGCCGCACAACGCGCTCGCGAGCTCGCCCGGATTGCCGATCGTCGCACTCGCGAAGAAGAAGGTCGGAGACGAGCCGTAGTGCTCGCACAATCGGCGCAGGCGGCGCAGTACGTGCGCGACATGCGACCCGAAGATCCCCCGGAGCGTGTGCAACTCGTCGACCACGACGTATTGCAGGCGCATGAGGAACGTGGCCCACCGCTTGTGCGAGGGCAGGATCCCCATGTGCAGCATCTCGGGGTTGGTGAGCACGACGTTCGCGTTCTTCCGCGCCCACGCGCGGTCGTCGTTCGCGGTGTCGCCGTCGTAGGTGACCGCGCGCATCCCGGGGACCAGCCACGAGCGCAGCGAGCGGAGTTGGTCCTGGGCGAGCGCCTTGGTGGGGAACAACAACAGCGCGGTGTCGCGCCGGTCGGCGACGACCGACGACACGATCGGGACCTGGTAGCAGAGTGATTTCCCCGACGCGGTGCCGGTGGCGACGACGACGCTGCGTTGATCGTGCAACGCGTCGATGGCGGCCGTCTGATGCGCGTACAAGTGTGGGATGCCGCGCGCCACGAGACGGGCCGCGACCTCGGGATGCAACCGGGTGACGGGCTCCGCGTAGCGCGCCGGCCGTTCGGCCAGCACTTCGCGATGGACGCAGCGGCCCAGCAGCTCCGGGTCGGCCGCGAGCTCGTCGAGGGCGGCGCGCGCGTCGGTGAAGTGGTCGGCGCCACTCGGCGTCCCGGCGTGCTCCGTGAGCGGCCCTTCAGTCCCGACTGCCATCGATCCGAGGGTACCGATCGGGTGCGCCGCCAACGAGTACTTGATTCTCTCTAGTGCGCGTTCTCGATGACCCCGTCGTCGCGGAAGTCGGCGAACAGGCCGGCCGCGCTGCCGCCGAGCCCGAGGCAGGAACCGCCTGTGTACGGCATCGTGACGTTCTTGATCTGGTCGGGATTCAAGGAGAACGCCACCCGGCCGAGGCGGTACAGGTCCTTCATCCCGATCCCGTCGAGCTGGGCGTGACGGCCGAGAAGCGCCAGCAGCTCGAACTCGCCGGACGCGTTCTGCATCTGGGAGCGGAGCTTGCGCATCGCGTCGAGGATCAGGAGGCCCTGATTGTTGGTGCGCACGATGTCACTCGTCGGGAAGTCGTGGCGGTCGCGCGAGAAGGCCAACGCTTGCTGACCGTTCATGACGGTCTTGCCGGGACTGAAGTACGCGCCCGAGAACGCGTCGTGCATCTCCGTCGGGACATTGACCTGGACGCCACCGACACCGTCGACCAGGCCCGTGAAGCCGGCGAAGTCGACGTCGACGACGTACGAGATCGGCACGCCGACGAGACCGCTGACGGCGTCGGCCTGCGCACGCGGCCCGTGCGTGTTCCCGGCGTTGATCTTGTCGCCGTTCCAACAGGTGTCGCGCGGGATATCGATCATGCTCGCCTGATGCTTGGCGGGGTTGACACCCATCACGTGCAACGCGTCACCCCGCGCTCCGCCGACGCCCGGACGGGAGTCGTTGCCGACGAGCAGGATGAAGAACGGCGCGCTCGGGCCTCCCGCGACGCGATCGGCGGCCGAGAGAGGCGCGATCTTCGAGACGCGGAGATACGTGGCACCCGACGCGATCGGCACGTGCATCCCCGCGAGCCACGCCGCGAAGATCGCCATGCATCCGAGCACCACCGCGGTCGTCGCGCCCATGAGCGCGAGCAGTACCCGTTTCGTCCGGCGGCCGAGCCGGAAGCGGCGGGTGCGACCGGTTCCGTCGTTCGTCGCGTCCGCGCCCGCCCCGTGGCGGCGGGTCGAGGACGTGTTTCTTGCGGCGAGGTCACTCACGGCGTGCTCCCTGCCTTCGCAGTGGTGGTGGTCGTGCTCTTTGTCGTCTTGCGCACCGATTGCACGCGGTACGCGGTGACGAGCCAGGTCTTTCCGGTCTGGGCGAAGGTCAACTCGACGTGGTGTGTGACCGTCAACGGACCCGCGGTCGCCGTCGCCTTCACGGTGAGGTCGAAGTCGGTGGCGATGTACATCATCTCGCCGAGCGTCCCGACGAGCGCCGACATGGTCACGGGCGTCGCCTTCGCGGTGAACGTCGCGACCTTGCCGACGTCGAGATCGGTCAGCGCGGGTGTGTCGGGCCCGGTCGCGACCTTCTGTAGTCCTCGGTCGAACAGCGCGCTGTAACCGCTGCCGAGCTGACCTTTGCCGAGGGGACCGAACACGGCGGTGTCGATGTACTTCTGCGCTGACGTCAGCACGGCTTTGCCCGTCGCCTTGTCGATCTGCACGTTCGGCGGCCCCGCGCTCTGCACGTCGACCTTGCCGATCTTCAGCGTCGCCGTGGTCACCGTCAGCACCTTGGGCGGCTGCGTGGTCGTCGGTTCGGTGGTCTTCGTCTTGCTCCCGCTCGAGCACGCCGTCAGCGCGAGGCAGAGCGCGAGTACGGCCACGCCCGTGGTCGCGCCCGCGCCGAAGCGGGGTTGGGAAGTTCGATTGCGCATCAGCACGGCTGCCATCTTCGCATCTGCGCGGCGCTATTCTCGGTACCGAGCTGGAGGCCTGCGCGTGGGCATACGGAAATTCGCCGAGAAGTTCACCAAGCCGGTGGACGAACAGGATCGCGAACACCTGGTCACGTGGTGCGCGGAGCGTGGTGGTACCCCACTCAACGGACTCGTGCTCCGACAGCCGGTCCGCGTGGTCGGCGAGATCCGCTCGGTGCGCATCGTGCCGCGCGCGGGCGCCGCTTCCTTGGAGGCGACTGTGCAGGACGGCCAGGGCACCATGACCGCCGTCTTCCTCGGGCGTCGCAAGATCGCGGGCATGTCGCCCGGACGCCGGCTCGCACTCGAAGGGGTTGCGACCAAGCAGCGCTCGGCGGGCAATCCCGAAGGCGGCAAGGACTGCCTGATGTACAACCCCGTGTACGAGCTTCTCTAGCGGTAGAGCAACGCCGCGGGATTCAGCCGCCGGTGAGGATCTGACGAACGTCGTCCTCGGAGTCGCTCGTCACCATCGCGAGCACCTCGTCGCCGGACTCGAACACGGTGTCACCGCGCGGCATCACGACGTGCTCGCCGCGCACGACGGCGACAATGGTCGCGTCGCGCGGGATGTCGAGGTCGCGGATCGCGTGATCGACGACCGGGGCGTCCTCGGCGAGAGTCACCTCGACCAGTCGGACGTTGCCGCCCTCGAACTGCAGGATCCGGACCAGACGTCCGACCGACACCGCTTCTTCGACGAGCGCGGTGATCAGGTGCGGGGTCGACACGGAGAGATCGACGCCCCAGTTCTCGTTGAAGAGCCACTCGTTCTTCGGATGGTTGACCCGCGCGACGACACGCGGCACTCCGAATTCCTGCTTGGCGAGCAGTGAGATGACGAGGTTGTCCTCGTCATCGCCGGTGGCGGCAACCACCACGTCGCAGCGTTCGAGGCCGGCAAGTCGCAGCGACGCCACCTCGCACGCGTCCGCGACGATCCATTCGACTCCCGGTGCCGAGTGCGGTTGCACCCGCTGCACGACGTCCTGACTCTGTTCGAGCACCAGGACCTCGTGGCCCGTCGTCACGAGATCGTTCGCGATGAACACCCCGACGTTGCCCGCTCCTGCGATCCGACGCGCATCAGTCGCCGCCTCCCGACTCGATGTGGTTCTGGAGCTCGTCGAGGCCGTCCATGTCGGAGACGAACGCGAGCACGTCGCCCTCTTGACCGATGAGGTCGGCCGTGACGATCTGCGCCTTGCCGAAACGGGTCACCGCGGTGAGCCAGAACCGTCCCGGCCGGTTGAGCTTCGCGAGCTTCTTGCCGATCGCCTTCGCCGGGATCGTGCGCTCGACGAGACCGATCCGACCCGTCGGGTCGACCCAGTCGTGGCTCGTCTCGCCGGGGAGCAGCCGGCGCAGCACCTGGTCGGTCGTCCACGCGACGGTCGCCACGGTCGGGATCCCGAGCCGCTGGTAGATCAGGGCGCGCCGCGGATCGTAGATGCGGGCGACGACGTGCTCGATGCCGTAGGTCTCGCGCGCGATCCGCGCGCAGAGGATGTTGGAGTTGTCGCCGTTGGTCACAGAGGCGAAAGCCCCGGCCTCCTCGATCCCGGCCTGGGCGAGGTGATCGCGGTCGAAGCCGAACCCGGTGACGGTCCTGCCGGCGAAGCCCGGGCCGAGCCGCCGGAAGGCCCGGGCGTTCTTGTCGACGACGGCGACGCTGTGCCCGCCGTGCTCCAGCGCGCTCGCGAGCTCGCTGCCGACCCGCCCACATCCGATGACGACGACGTGCACGTTCGGCCTCCCGTCCCAAGCTTCGACGGCGGATGCTACGGCGTTCGCCGTGCCCGAAGTGAAACCGGGTTCGGGGTTCGGAGCACCGGCGATGGCATGCTGGCGCCGGAACAACGACGGGCGTAGACGGGACGACTGTGCTCGACAGCTTCAAACGCGTGCTCGTGGGCCGCCCTTTGGCGTCCTCCGAGCAAGAACATCAACGCATCGGCAAGACCATCGCGCTCGCGGTGTTCTCGTCCGACGCGATCTCGTCGACCGCCTACGCGACGCAGGAGATCCTGCTCGTCGTCGCCGTCGGCGGCTCGAGCCTCGCGCTCGGGCTCTCGAAGCTCGTACCGATCTCGATCGTCGTCGCGATCCTTCTCGCGATCGTCGTCACCTCGTACCGCCAGACGATCTTCGCCTACCCGAGTGGTGGCGGTTCCTATGTGGTGAGCCGCGAGAACCTCGGTGCGACCGCGTCGATGGTTGCAGGCGCGTCGCTCCTCGTCGACTACATCCTCACCGTGGCCGTTTCGGTGAGCGCGGGTGTGCGCGCGATCACATCGATCCCCGCATTGCATTCACTCACCGACCAGCGCGTGCTCCTGTGTCTCGCGGCCATCGGGTTGATAACAGTCGCGAACCTGCGCGGCATCAAGGAGTCGGGTCGCATCTTCGCGCTCCCCACGTACGTGTACATTTTGGTGCTCTCCGGACTCATCGCATGGGGCCTCGCACACGAGTTCCACCTCTTCGGTCTGCACGAGTTCGCGAACATCTCCTTCGCCGACGTCACGAAGGATCTGACGCCGGCACAGATCGCGCACACGAGGGAGCAGCTCCGGATCGGTGCGGCCGGGATCGGGACGTTGGGTCTCTTCCGGCTGCTGCGCGGGTTCTCGTCCGGTGCGGTCGCCCTCACGGGTGTCGAGGCGATCTCGAACGGCGTGCCCGCCTTCGAACGCCCCGAGTCGAAGAACGCCGCCATCACGCTGGTCTGGATGGGCGTCATCCTCGGCGGGCTCTTCCTCGGCGTGTCGGTGCTGGCGCACCACCTGCACCCGATCCCGCTCGAGGTTGGCGAGTCGGTCTTCTCCCAGATGGGCCGGACCGTGTTCGGCAAAGGCATTCTCTATTACGTCCTGCAAGGTGCGACCGCCGCGATCCTGACCCTCGCGGCCAACACCGCGTACGCCGACTTCCCCCGGCTCTCTTCGATCATCGCGCGCGACGGCTACCTCCCGCGTCAGCTCGCGAACCGGGGCGATCGCCTCGTGTTCAGCAACGGCGTGCTGACCCTGGCGATCGCCGCCGGCGTGCTCGTCGTGATCTTCGGCGGCAACGAGTCGAAGCTGATCCCGCTGTACGCGGTCGGCGTGTTCACGTCGTTCACGTTGTCGCAGACGGGAATGGTCCGCCATCACCAAAAGGAGCACGAGCCGGGCTGGCGCCGCAACATCGTCATCAACGCAGTCGGTGCGATCTCGACGGCGATCGTCGCGTTGATCATCGCGACATCGAAGTTCACCGAGGGCGCGTGGGTCTCGATCGTCGTCGTGCTTCTGGTGATCGCATTGTTCCGGGGCATTCATGGTCACTACGAGACGGTCGCGAAGAGTCTGAAGGCCGACCAGGACTTCCGACCGCGCCGTATGAACCACACCGTCGTGGTACTCGTCGGGTCGGTGCACCGTGGTGTGCTCGAGGCCCTCGCCTACGCGAGCTCGTTGCATCCGACCCGCCTGCTCGCGGTCACCGTTGTCTCGGACGAGGAGGAGCAGGAGAAGATCGAGCAGATCTGGGCCGAGCGCAAGATCGACGTCCCGCTCGAGATCGTGCACTCGCCGTACCGAGAGCTGTCACGTCCGATCCTGCGCTTCATCGACGAGCTCGACGCGCGCTACGAGAACGACATCATCACCGTCGTCGTCCCCGAGTTCGTCGTCGGCTCGTGGTGGGGCCAGCTGCTTCACAACCAGAGCGCGCTGATGCTGAAGGGCCGGCTGCTGTTCCGCAAGGGAACCGTCGTCACGTCCGTCCCATATCACCTCGATCAGACCAAATAGCCCGTCAGAGGGACGTTTGACTTTTGAGAGGGCGAAACTTAGGTTGTCAGCCATCGCAGCTGAGATGGAAGCCCTCTCCAAAACCGATCGCGAGGCGCTGAAGGCCATCTACCGGCTTTCCCGCGACGGCGACGCGCACACCGGGGTGTTGGCCGAGCGTCTCGGCCTCTCGCCGGGCACCGTCACGGCAACGATCAAGCGGCTCGCGGATCGCGGCCTTGTCGACCACAAGCCCTACAAGGGCGTCGAGCTCACCGCCGACGGCAACCGCGCCGCCCTCGCGTCGATGCGCCGACACCGCATCGTCGAGCGCTTCCTCGCCGACATGCTCGGCTACGCGTGGAACGAAGCCGACCGGTTGGCGACGAGCTTCGAGCACGAGATCCCGCAAGAGGTCGAGGACCGGATCTTCGTCGCGCTGCACCGGCCGGAGACCTGCCCGCACGGCTTCCCGATCCCGGAGAAGGAGAT
>JAODBI010000044.1 GCA_025463875.1 Actinomycetes bacterium | reverse complement strand
GCGCCGTTGCCGAGCATCTCGGTGAGCGTCATCCCGAAGCAGCCGAATGTCGTGTCGGGCACGCCGTTGGCCGAGTAACGGAACAGCGCCGCGAAGCTGGGGACGTCGGGGAAGGCGTCCGAGTACGCGGCTTGCCCCACGCCGATCAACCGGCCCGACCCGTCGGCGACGAGATCGGAGAGGCGCGTGAACTTGTTCACGTGGGCGCGGGCCGTGCCGGCCGACCCGAACGTGGTGTCGAGGGTGCCGTTCACGTTGTAGCGCGAGATGCCGGCGGTCGGGATGTCGATGATGCCGGCGACGACCGCCTTGCCTCCCTGGAGCAACACCCGGTGGACGGATTGCAGCGGTGAACCCGCGGTCGCGACGCGTCCCCCGGTTCCGTACGTACCGTCGATACCGCCGACCGCGGTGAACCGCGCGACGAGCATGCGCGGCGAACCGGCTGTCGGTGATTCGCTGCCGGTGACGATGATGCGGCCGTCCGCCTGTACCGCGACGTCGTCCGCCTGCGACTGCCCGCCGAAGGTGTGCGTGAGGAGACCGTCGCCCGAGAAGGTTTGGTCGAGCGCGCCGGTCGACGTGTAGCGCGCGATGGCGACGTTCTGGTCGGAACGACCGGCGAGCACGATCTTCCCGCCCGGCGCCAGCGCGACGCCGAACGCCTGGTCGACGCTCGTGCCGCCGAAGTTGGTCGTCGGGTGCGCGGTCACGAACGTGGGATCGACCGTGCCGTTCGTGCGGAGGCGCGTGACGAAGAAGTCCTCCGGCACGCCGTTCGTCCCGGCGAGGACGATCTTCCCGTCGGGCTGCAGCGCGGCGTCCGCCACGGCTCCGTTGCCGGCGAGCGAGAGTGTGAACACGCCGCCGGTGCCGAACGAAGAATCGAGGGAACCGTTCGCGGTGTACCGAGTCACTTTGGCGATCATGGCGGAGTTGGGGTCGATGTCGCTCGCGACGGTGACGATCTTGCCGTCGGTCTGGTGCAGCACCTTGACGACGGTCTCGCTGCGCCCGTAGTCGGCGAACACGGTGCCGTTGCTCGAGTGACCGAAGGTCGGATCGATCTGCCCGGGTGACGCGGACGCGCCGGTCGGCAGCGCGCACACGACGGCGAGGACGCCGACGACGGCGACGAGGGCGCGGGTCGGGCGGCGGGCGAACATCGGGCGTGCGAACGGGAGACGTGCCATCGGCTGCACCTCGTACGGGGGGATGGAGCTTCGTACTCGGGTGCAGCCTCGCAGGTGCCGGCGTCGTTTGGAACCCCGTATGACCGGTCTCTTGCGCGCGCTGTGTGGCCGGATCCGAATGCCAAAGATGCCATGATCCTGCGGATGCGTGTCCTCGGGGGAGTGGTGCGGTGCGCGGCGGCGCTGTCCGTCGCGGCGCTCGCGACGGCCGCGTGCTCGTCGTCTTCGCACACGAGCGCGCCGGCCGGGTCGACCTCGTCGACGGCTTCCGCGCCCGCGCCGTCGGTAGCGACTCCCGCGAATCTGGTCGTGGCGAACGTCAGTCCGGCCGTCCGCCAGACCATCCAGGGTTTCGGCGCCTCGGGCGCGTGGTGGCCGATCGATCTCGCCAGCTTCCCGCCGAGTGTGCAGCGCTCGGTCGCGAACATGCTGTTCACGGCGAACGGAATCTCGTTGTCGGGGTACCGGTACAACATCGGCGGCGGGGGCACCGGCGTCACGACTCCCGACCGCGCGCCGAAGGAGTTCGCCGACGACGCGGCCGGACTGTTGTTCCTGCATGCTGCGAACAGCGCGGGCGTGCCGATCCTGACCGGCTTCGTCTACAGCGCGCCTCCGAGCTTGACCACGAACGGTAAGGCGTGCGGCGGCAACCTGATCCCGGGCACGGAAGCGTCGTATGCGCACCACCTCGTCGACGTCGTCGTCGGGTTGCACGACGGCGACCACATCACCCTGAAATACATCAGTCCGATGAACGAGCCCGACAACGCGATGGGCGCCTGTAGTCAGGAAGGCATGCAGGTTCCGGTGTCGCAACGGGCGGCCGTCGTGCAGGCACTCGGCCAGGAGCTCGCCCGGCGCGCGCCGTACACGAAGGTCATCGCCGACGAGACGACCGCCGACGCGATCCTCGCGAATGAAGCGCCGCAGTGGCTCTCCGTGCCGGGCACGGCTTCGTTCGTTGCGGCGATCGCGCATCACACGTACGACTTTCCGAACGACGCGCTGCGCAAGCTGGTCCCCCCGATCGCGGCGCGGTTCCACAAGCCGACATGGATGACGGAGATCTGCTGTTACAAGGGATCGGGGGGCGTGGCGTCGAGCCTCGGAGCGAACTACGACCCGACGATGACGCAGGGTTTCTGGCTGGCCGACCAGATCGAGAGCGACTTCACCGTTGCGGGCGACAGCGCGTGGTACTGGTGGACGGCGCTGTCGCCGGTGCTCGGTTGCGATCCGAAGGCCGATCCGTCGTGCCCGACGAAGGTAAACACGAAAGGCTTCAACGACGGGTTGCTCTACTACGACCAGCATGGCCCGACCGACGGCGTGACGAAGATCTTCACGACGAAGCGCTTCTACGTGATGGGTCAGTTCAGTCGGTACGTGCGGCCGGGCGCGGTGCGCCACGATGTGTCGAGCCTGCCGAAAGGTGTGCACGCGCTGGCGTTCGCATCTGGAGCGGGCGGCGGTTGGACGGTGGTGACGTGGAACGAGAACGCGTCACCGGCGACCTACGGGTTGCGACTGCCCGGCGGTGACGTTCGGCCGCGCGACGCCGTGATCACCAATGAGTCGAAGAACCTGGAGACCGGCGGTGGTGTGCGCGCCCCTGATCGCACCGACTCCGGCGCGTGGCTCGTCAAGCTTCCGGCGCGGACGATCGCGACCTACACGTTCGCGGGGTAGCGCCGGTCAGGAAGTTGCCGCGATGGCGAGGCCGTGGTCGGCGAGCACGATGCCGTTGCCGACGTGACCGAAGGTGGTGTCGGGCTGACCGGGCGCGGCGCCGGCTTTTCTCGGCACGGCAAACGCGAGTGCGAGTGCCGCCGCGACGAGCGCGGGCTCGGGCGGGCGGGAGAACGGAACGGGTCATCGACCTGACCTTGCCTCGGTGTCGCGTGCTTGACGTCTGAGGGGTCGAAAGGTTGAGGCGGTTACCGGGCCGGCGCCGAGGTCGGCTGCGGTGTGGCGACGAGCGGCCAGGGGTTGTTGCGTTCGACCGCGAGCGCGACATCGAACAACAGCTCGTCGGCGTGGTGACGGGCGAGCACCTGCATGCCGACGGGAAGGCCGTCGATCTGGCCGCTCGGGATCGAGACCGCGGGGTTGCCGTAGATGTTGGAGATGATGGTGAGCGCGCCCATGCGGACGAGGTCGGGGAATCGCTCCGAGACCTGTTCGAGGAGCGCGGCGGGGAGCCTGGGGAACGCGGCGCCGGCGAGGCGGACCGTTCCCATGACGCCGCGGAAGCCGATCTGCGCGGCGCGGCTCGCTTTGACCGAGTCGATGAAGCTCGACGTAGGGCTGCTCGTCGCGGCGTCAGCTGCGAACGCGGGCCCGGGGTTCGTCGCGGCGATGACGAAGTCGACCTGTTCGAACGCTCTTGCCATCTCCGCGTAGGCCTCGAGTCGCAGTCCTTCGGCAACGGATGCGGTGTGGAGGTTGTACATCGACTGCGAGAGAAACAGCCCGACCGCAATCTCGTCGGTCAGGTCGCGCGCGCAAGCCGGCCAACGGTCACCAAGGTCGGCGAGCAGAGTGGAGAGGTTGCCCATCATCCACTGCGCCGCCATATTCGGAACTTGTATTTCGAGATCGACTTGGAGCATCCCGGTGTTGCGGATGAGTTGTTGTGCCGATTATCGAAGTTGTTCCTCGACGCCCGCTTCGAGCGTGACGCCTCCGAGGTTGGGAACGATGGCAACGCGCTTGCCCTTGAGATCGTTCGTGCCGAGGTTGCCTTCCCAGTTGGTGTGCGCCGGCAGGGACGACGGATCGAGCGGATCGGGACCGCCGCAGACGTCGAAGTACCGCGCCGCGTCGCGCACCGACCGAGCAAGACAACCCAGCACGATGGTTCCCGGCGTGAAGTAGGCGTGCGGCCCGCGCGGGATCCGCCCGTACGTGCCCTTCATCCCGAGCAGCCCCGTGTAACCGGCCGGAATCCGAATCGACCCGCCCCCGTCTCCACCCGTAGCAAGCGGAACAAGCCCGCCCGCGACCGCGGCCGCGGAGCCCGAAGAGGATCCGCCCACGGTCTTCCCGTACCGCCAAGGATTGTGCGTCACCCCATTGAGCTTGGTGACGGAGACGTTGAGCCCCCCAAATTCCGAGGCAGTAGTGAGCCCCACGGGAACCGCGCCACCGGTTCCGAGCAACCGCTCAACGACGGTAGAAGTCTCCGCAGCAAGCCGGTCCTTGAAGACAAGCGACCCTTCGGTATTCGGCCACCCTCGGACCGGCTCGAGCTCCTTGATCCCTACGGGCAGCCCGCCAAATGGTTTGGTGACGTCGGCATGCGCGGCCGCGTCCAGCGCGCGTTCCGGATCGAGAAACGAAAACGCGTTGAGCGACGAGGAGTGGATCGCCGAGAGGGAACTTTCCAGCTCCTCGCGAGGAGACCGTTCTCCCCGCCGAAACGCCTCAACCAGCGAACAAGCATCATCGGTCCAGGTCTCGCCACTCATCCGGCGATCATGCCACCGTCAGCATGACGTCCCCGCCTCCGGCAGACGACGCGCTGCCCTCACAGTCGGCGTTGCGGCTGACGACCAGGCGGAACGGCCGCGCCGCGAGCGGTCACCAGGCCCACAAGAAGAAGCGGGACAAGATCGGTTATGCGTACGTGCACATCGCGATCGACGGATACTCGCGGTTGGCGTAAAGCGAAGTCCTCGACAACGAGCAGGGACAGACCGCGGCGGCGTTCATGCTTCGAGCACTCGCGTTCTTCGCGGCACACGGCGTCACCGTCACGCGTCCTACTCAGCGATAGCGGACCGTGCTACCCGCGGGGCGAGACTTCGCAGCTCAGCTCGGATCCACGTCCTCACACCGGTATCCGGGTCGTCGGAGTCCGACAGGTCGACGGGCTGTACGCACGTCCGGCAGTACGGCTCTCGCTTGCCTGCTCATGCAGAAAGGATATGCGGGTGCACCGCAGAGTGCTGCATATAAGCAGCAACACCGCTCTGTATTTTATCTCGGTTCTTTGACGGATTAACCCGAGCGTAGGTTCATCGGAACAGTCGCATTTCGCACATTGGCATGAGTGGCAAGTCGCGCCGTTTTGCCGGGCGCGTCTGACGGGCACGCTGCGATTCATTCGGGATTGGCGTCTCGCCGGCGTCGCTTGCATGTGGAGTCGCTCGGGACGACACCGCGATCCGGATTGAGTTGTCTCTCCACGACGAGGGAGCCTCACCTTGTGGACTACGTGCCTCTCGTGGGAGTGTTCGTCATCAACCGAAAAGGTCGCGGTGCCTCGGCGGCATTTGTTCACGAGTCGATCGCCTTCAAGGACCGCTTGCACATGACTGCCGGGAGGCGCAATTGAAACGATCGCGCGTGTTTCTCGCCGCAGTCAGTGTCGCCCTGACTGTGAATGTCGGGACAGCAGGGGCCGTCGTGACGCCCCGCGCCCCAACGCTTCCACGGCAAGCACGCGTTGCCCGAGTTCCCCTCGACTGTTCACAGGATGGCGGTGACTTTCGAACTCCAGCCGAGGCATCGGTCCAGCCCGGTGTCATCGTGGCCGATTCGACCGGTGCGCCTTACTTCCCGACCTCGTACACCGGGTATTCGATCGATGACACAGGACATCTCCAGATAGCGGGCGCCTTCTCGACCATTGGGACAACTGATCACCTGGTCGCTGTCTGGCAGAACAGCACCGATTGCTCCGGCTCTTCCATCTCGCGCAATGCATGGGTAGCGGACGCCACCGGTGCGATAACTGGTGAGAACCTGTTCAGCGGGCCGCCGGCCAACAACTTCGGAGACATGGCAGGTCGGCAGCTCAATCGACCAATGGTGGGAATGAGCCCGACGGCCGACGGCCGCGGCTATTGGCTGGTCGCCTCCGATGGAGGGATCTTCGCGTTTGGCGACGCGCGCTTCCATGGATCGACTGGGAGCATCCGACTTAACAAGCCAGTAACCGGTATGGCCGTCACGCCCCGCGGAACCGGCTATTGGATGGTCGCCTCGGATGGTGGAATCTTTGCATTCAACGCACCCTTTTACGGTTCAACCGGAAGCCTGCAACTGAACAAGCCGATCGAGGCCATGATCCCGACGCCCGACGGTCGCGGATACTGGATGGTCGCAAGCGACGGGGGCATCTTCGCCTTTGGAGATGCGACTTTCCACGGATCACTCGGCGGCCGCACGCTCTCGGCTCCCATCGCAGGAATGATCCCAAATGGAAAGGGATACACGCTCATCGGTCAGGACGGCCAGCTGTATCCATTCTCGTAGCCACCGCTGACCACTCGGGACTGTCGAGCGACCGGATGATCTCCGCAACCGCCCATAGGCAATCGCCGGTCACAACTGAGGTCACGGACTGGGCGAGCCGGACCGGAATGGAGCAGCAGCACCAGTCGTCGAGATCTCCGGACAGCGCCACACCTCGCAGCCTTGACCGACACAACGCAACATGGTGATCGCGAGTTCAAGTCCTCCTCCGAGACCGGCTTGAATAATCGTCACCCTCTGTTGGACGCTCCTGAGTTGTCGCGCGCGGCGTGCACTTCGAACGGCGGTCAAGAGTCTGCGCTGCCCGTTTCGTGGGTGACGGGAACATGCTGTTCTACGAAATGCGCGGCCAGCTCGCACTAGGAAGCCGGGCCATTGCGCCCGACTTCCTAGCGTGGTTTTGCCGGCATTACGAGGCGAAGCGATCGACGCTCTTGACCTTGCAATACGACGGTTCCGTTTCTCGCCGCCTGGACGCGTAGGTCAGAGAGAAACACGTCAGCGCCAGTGTCAACG
>JAODBI010000034.1 GCA_025463875.1 Actinomycetes bacterium | reverse complement strand
AATCCGATGACGGTGCCACCAGAGCTCCAACAGTCGCTCAAGATGCACCTCATTGCCCAAAGTCCCGCGCACCAGCCAACTGCTCAGCTTTACGAAATACCTCCACAAGCCTCCACGTCAGGCACTGTCGCCTCCTCTCCATAGCGTCATCTGGTGACCTGTCGCACTTCGCTGATCCTCCATCCCGACGCCACCGTCGCGTGCTGCACCGAGGACGCGAACCCGACGGCTGCACGGCTAGACGAGAACGGCTGCCGGGGTCGCGAGCTACGCCACGAGGGCGACCCGGTGCGGTGCTGGGTCTGGACGCTCGCCGGCTGCAACTACTGCGGCGTGCAAGTTCCCCGGCCTAGAGGCACCGTTAGGACCTGAGTCCCTCGGAAGATAAGTGAGTGCATTTCGGCGCGTCGACACCAGGGGTTACGCGCCTGAGCACCCGGTGAGCCGGGTCGTGATGAAGCACAAGCTCCGTGAGCTCGCCGCGCCTTAGGCCGGCGAGAGCACGCGGACACCGACCCTGACGACGTCGATGCCCAGAATCGTCGGCGGACTCCCGACGTAGAACGTGACCCGTTGGCGCGAAATGGCGTCGAGTGGAGCGGTCGAGGCGGCGCGGAACTGGACGACGAGTTTGCGGATCGCGCCCGGCGCCACGTCGGCGAACGTGAAAGACCTTCCCTGCGTCACCGCCGACGTGATATCGAACCAGCCCGCGAAGTAGCGGACGGCGATCCCGGGGTGGGCCATTTCGGCCACGGCCATGACCGAGATGTCGTCGGCGCGCCCGCCGTCGTTCTCGACCTGCACGGCGAATGACCAATCGTGCCCGTCCGTGATTCCGTGCGAGACAGTCTGACCCGAAGCATCGGAGTTGTACACGTCGTCGCCGATCAGTGCCGAGTCGCTCAAGCGTCGGATCTGCCCGTCGGGTTGAATGCGCACGAACGTGAGCGGCGGCGAGAACACCACGGTGCCCGCGACGTCGTTCTCCTCCCACGCCATCATCACGCACTGCTCGACCCAGCAGTCGACGGGATGACCCACACTCGATGGGTTGATGGTCTGGCGGACGGTGTTCTCACCCGAGACCGCACCCGTGGGCGAGCTGAAGGCGGACGGCACGGCCGCACCGCAATCGGCCCTGCTCGGCGTCGCGTCTTCGATTGCCTGGCAGAACGACACATTCACGGATGGTGTAAAGCCGGACCCCGTTACCGCGACGTTCTGGAAGTTGACGAGTCCCGTGCCCGGCGTGACGGTCAGCCCGCGCGCCGCGGACGCCGGCAACGCCGCGGCCCCCTGCACGCCCAGGCAGATGGCGAGCAGCAGGGCGGCACGTCGCAGAACCGGCACACACCCAGTGGAACACCCCGCCCCGGGCTGGTCAAGGCTGTCAACACGCGACCAGTGCGGGAACCCGACGGCTCCGGCGAGCTGCTCGCGGTCCCCGAATGGAGTCTCGCCGTTCGGCAGGCACCCGAAACGAGTGGTATCAGGGGCGGCACCAAGGGCGGTACCACCGACGGCGCCGCCCACGCGACCACGGCATTTCGCGGTCGTGCCGTTTGCGTCCGCCCGATTCGTACACTCGGCGCGAGATTCCCGACGGCTTCGATCCGGAACGCTGGGTCATGATCGTGCGCGCGGAACACGGTCTCAGCAAGTACTTCCTCGGCGGCAAGCCGCATACGCACCACGACGACGGACCGACGAGCTGAGATGCACGATCCGCACGGGCGCTTGTAACCTCCCGCGTCCGGGATGCTGACACGCACGTCAGCTCGACTTCGGAGGCGATGCAGTGGCACTCACCGAGCTCAAGGGACGTCCGCTCGGCACGCAGAAGGTCATCATCGAGCGCGGCCCGATCCGGGTCTTCGCGCAGGCGCTGATGGACGACGATCCGGTGTACACCGGCGACGCCGCGCCCGTCCCGCCGACCTTTCCGTTCGTGATGCCGTACTGGGGCTCGATGGGCGTCGGCGGCGCGGCCGGGCTGCCGATCGAGAACCTCCGCGGCAAGGGCCGCGCCATCCTCCACGGCGAGCAGGAGTTCATCTACCACGGCGGCGACTGGCCCCACGCCGGCGACGTGCTCGTCGGCGAGGGCGTCATCTCCGACGTCTACGAGAAGGAGAAGAGCGGCGGCGGCAAGCTCGAGTTCTACGTGACCGAGACCACGTGGTCGAACGAGCGGACGTCGAAGCCGGTCGTCACCACCAAGTTCACGCTCGCCATCAACTGCAAGCCGGACGCGGCGGAGCCCAAGCCGCTCGCGACGTGACGCCGCAGGAAGTCGCCGACCGCGCCGAGATCCACGACGTCATCGTCCGCTACGGCTGGGCGATCGACACCAAGGACTGGGCGCTGCTCGACACGGTTTTCACCGACGACGCGCACGTCGACTACTCGTCGAACCCGGGTGGCAAGGTCGGTCCGTACAAAGAAGTGCGGGGCTGGCTCGCGAAGGTCATGACCGCGTTCCCGGTCACCCAACACCTGATGTCCAACATCGACGCGCAACTCGACGGCGATCGCGCCACGTGCCGGACCATGGTGACGAACCCGCAGGGCGCGGCAACCAAGGACGGTGGGCTGCACTTCTTCTTCGTCGGTGCGCGCTACGACGACGACTTCGTACGTACGGACGCCGGTTGGAAGATCGCGAAGCGCGTCGAGACGACCTTGTGGTTCCAGGGCTCGCTGCCCGACGAGTTGTTGATCCAGCGCTGATCCCGCTTGGCCTCAGGGGGTCAGCGCTCCAACAGCATCGACACGTTGTCGTGGAACAGTCCGGGGGCGTCGTCGGGGCCGACGGGAATCGGCGAGCTCGCGTAGTCGCTCATGGGCGTGGAAGTGCCCTCGGAATGCGGGTAGTCCGAGCAGCACATGTAGAGGTCGCCGGTCTGGCGGATCAGGCGCGCCGGAAGCTCGTACGAGAACGACGACACGCGCACCTGGCGCCGGAAGTACTCACTCGGTCGTAGCGAGAGCGGTGTCAGCGGACGGCCGTTGAGCCGGGCCGTGAAATCGGAACCGCCGTCGAGCATCATCAGGAACATCGGGACCCACACCGCGCTGAGCTCGACGATGCCGACGCGCAGATCGGGATGGCGTTCGAGCGTTCCGTTCAGGATGAGATCGGTGCACGCGAGCGCGGCGGCGGTCCAGAGGAACACGGAGTCGAGCGTCGGGACGAACGCGTCCGGCGGATCGGTGTACCAACCATCGGCGAACACCCGGCGCTGGTCGGCCACGTGGAACAACGGACGCACACCGTGCTCCACGAACGCGCGCCAGATCGGTTCGTGGTCGGCGTGGGAGAGCGGACGCCCGTCGACCAGCGCGGGCGCGACCATTGCGAGTCGTACTCCGTCGCGCTCCAACCGCGCGAGCTCCGCGAGCAGCCAGCGCTCGTCGCGCAACGTGACGTGCGCGACCGGATGCACCTTGCCCCGCCCGTCGACTGCGACGGTCGCGCACCAACGGTTCCACGCGGTCATGTTCGCGGTGAGCGCACCGAGGTCGGCGTCGAGCGTCCGCTCCCACAAGAGCCCGAAGTTCGGGAACGTGACCGCTTCGTCGACGCCCATCGCCGCGAGCCGATCCGCCCGCGCCGACGCGTTCCAGTAGTCGGCCGGCAGGTCGTCGTCGTAACGGGTCTCCGGGGCCATCCCGGCCCGGATCCGTTCGTGCAACGTGCCGAGCGCGGACGTCTCCCGCGGTCGCTGCACGTCGGCCGGCGCCAACCTCTTCCCGCGCCACGTGACCCACGCGTAGCCCAGATCGTCGTCGACGATGCGCAGCGCGTCGTCGCGCCGGTCCGGATCGATGTGATCGAGCCACATCGTGCGGGGCTCGTAGAGGTGCTGGTCGGAGTCGAGGACAGACGGCATACCGGCATTGTTCACCTACTCTGACGCCGATGTCACCACGGCCGGACTTCGACCTCGACGCCGACGCGTATCGCCGTCGCATCCACGTCGTCACCATCGCTCCCGGAGTGGTCGAATCCGACCTGCAGGACGACTTCCACCACTTCGTCGTAACCCTCCGCCACGACGGCGAACGGGTCGAATCGGTGGACGCCCGCTCCGAACGCTGGCCGTGGTCGACGTGTCCGGACGCGGCAGTGCCGCTGCGCGATCTGGCCGGCATGCCCCTGTCGCGCCGGTTCACGGCCGCCGGAAAATGGACCGACCCGAAGCAGAACTGCACCCATCAGTTCGACGCCGCGTGCCACGCGATCACGCACGCGGCGTCGCACCGGGACGAGCGCGTCTACGACCTCGAAGTACCGGTACGCGGTCCCGACACCGGCGCATCGTTGTGCCGGCTGTGGGTCGACGGCATCCCGGTCCTGGCCTGGAAGGTGCAGTTGGACGGCAACGTCGACGCCGAGGCGCAGTTCGTCGTCGCACCCTGGAAGGGCGGCTTCATGCGTTTGGCCGACGAGATGCTCGACGAGGACGAGGCCGAGCGCGCGATCACGCTGCGCCGCGCGTGCGACATCGGCATGGGCCGGGGCATGGATCTCGACGGCATCCCGTTGGCCAGCCAACTCCCGCAATTCATGGCGGGCGTGTTCCACTCGATGCAACCCGGCGTCGTCGAGGGCGCGCT
>JAODBI010000008.1 GCA_025463875.1 Actinomycetes bacterium | reverse complement strand
GCGCGGCGGTCGCGCTGTAATAGCCGTCCGCGCGCCACTCCTCGGACCGGTCGAACGCGGCGACCTTCTCCAACCACGCCGCGGTCTGCGCGTCGAGCGCTTCCCGGTCCTGTCTGATCTCGTCCATGATCCCGAACATCTGTTCGTATCGTACCATCCCGATACCGAAAACACCCGAGAAAATCAGAAGAATTCGATACTTCTCCGGTACGCATCCGCCCCCCAAAAGACGTGTTCTCCACGCACGCCGGAGCTTTTCGGCGCTCGACGGGCCGACGACATTGCGGCGACCATGTCGGCTCGAGTCCGTCCCCGAGATTGCGACCTGGTGCAGTGCGAGGTTGGAGGTCGATCGCATGGCCGATCCGAGCAAGAGCAATGACGTGTCGAAGAAAGCCGACACGAACAACGAGATCGTGACCACGCGGGTCAATATCGCGTTTCCCTTTTCACGGATCCGCGTCCAGGAGCCGAGCGCGGATCTCGCCGAGTTGGCCGCGCTGGTTCGGGACCTGGCGGCTGCAGTAGCCGACGTTGCTCCCGGCCCGAAGACCGCGGAGCTCGGGAAGCGCGCCGAGGCCTTGGCGGCGCGACTGAAATAACGGCGCGCCTCGGATGCGGATGACCGCGCGGGCGCCATCGCACGGGCGCGACACTCCGAGCTCGAATTCAACGCGCCGCGACTCGGCCCACGCGGAGGTTGTTGCAACATCCGGACGCACCGGATGTCGACAAGGTGCGCGCCGCCGTGGACACGCACCGCAACAACTGGCTTCGCGGATACCGGGGCGTTCTCGGCTTCGCCTACCTGATGCTCGTTCGTTCGCCCTGATCGAGCGCTCTCGGGTCAGTCGTTGACGGTGTGCCAGGCGCAGGGCATGCGCTTGATGCCGTGGATGAAGCCACTCTGCAGCATGTCGGGCTCGCCGGTGATCTCGATGTCGGGCAAGCGCCGCAACAACTCCTCGAACATGACCCGGATCTCGCGGCGCGCGAGATTCGCGCCGAGGCAGAAGTGCGGGCCGCCGGCGCCGAAGCCGAAGTGCTCGTTCGGGGTGCGCAACACGTCGAACCGGAACGGGTCGTCGAAGTGGCGCTCGTCGCGGTTGGCCGAGTTGTAGAACATCACGACCTTCTGCCCTTCCTGCACCTCCTGGCCACCGACGACGACGGCGCGCGTGGCGGTCCGGCGGAAGTTGATGACGGGCGTCGCCCATCGCACGATCTCCTCGACCGCGGTCGGCGAGACCGAGTCGAAGTCGGAGGTCCAGACCTTGCGCTGGTCGGGGTTCAGCGTAAGGGCACGCATGCCATGGCTGATCGCATTGCGCGTGGTCTCGTTGCCCGCGACGACGAGCAGCAGGAAGAACGAGCCGAGCTCGCCGGTCGTGAGCCGGTGTTTCCCTTCCTCGTCTTCGACCTCGGCCTGCATCAGCTGCGTGGTGATGTCGTCACGCGGGTTGTCGAGGCGGTCCTGCGCGAGCGCGATGCCGTACTGGAACAGTCCCATGCCGGCTTCCATGAGTTGTTCCATCGACTGCACGTACTCGGGGTCGCCGACGCCGAGGATGACGTTGGTGAGCTCGAAGATCTTCTTCGTGTCTTCGCGGGGGATTCCCATCATGTCGCAGATGATCTGCAAGGGGAGGGCCGCCGCGATCTCGGTGACGAAGTCGCACTCGCCCAGCGGCGCCACGCGATCGACGATCTCCCTCGCCTGCTCGCGCACCGAGTTGTCGATGCGCGCGACCTGGCGGGGCGTGAAGCCGCGGTTGACGATGAGACGCAACTTCGTGTGCTTCGGCGCGTCCATGTTGATCATCGAGCCGAGCCACTCCGCGATCTCGGCGGGCATGTCGCCGATCGTCGACGTCGGTGCGGAACGGAACGACTCGGGGTCACGTGACACCTGCATCACGTCGGCGTAACGGGTCAGCGCCCAGAACCCGGGACCCTGCGGGAAGTTGACCTCAGGCGGCGGCACCGGCTCCGCGTGAAACGAGATCGGTCGCTCCGCACGCAGCTTCGCGAAGATGCCCTCGCGGTCGGGGCGCATCCACTGCTCGATGTCACCGAGGTGGATGTCGTCGAGGCGCAGATCTGTACCGGGAATTTCGATGCTCACCTCCTGAGCCTAGACATGATCCGCCGGGACGTGGGATGCGAACAAGGGGAGTCGTTCGATCACGGGAGGCAATGTGTCGGAGAGTCAGAACATCCAGACCGTCAAGTCGGTCTACGAGGCTTTCGGGCGCGGCGACGTCGATGCGATCATCGCCGCGGTCTCGGACGACGTGGATTGGAGCTCCGACACCGCGTCGGACGCCGCGCCCTGGTACGGGTCGCGGCGCGGGACCGACGGTGTCGCGAGTTTCTTCAGCGACTTCGGCGCCGCGATGGAGGTCGAGGAGTTCACGCCACTCACGTTCGCGGCCAGCGGCGATGACGTTCTGACCGTGGTGCGATTCCGGGCTCGATCACGCGCCACGGGCAAGGTCGCGGAGATGCAGTTGCATCATTGGTTCCACTTCCGCGACGGCAAGATCGACTACTACCGCGGCACCGAAGACACCGCCATCACGGCGGCGACGCTCGGCGCGAGCTGACGCGTCGCGGCGCTGCGAGCCGGCTCCGCTCAGTTGTCGCCCACGTTGGGCATGAACGGCGGCGTGCCCTTGTCGGACTTCGCGAACAGCGTCGACGACGCGGCTTCGTCGATCGAGGCGATCGTCCACGGCTTGTCGTCGACGGCTTCGGTGATGGGGCGCCAGCCGCGGACGAGCTGCACCTGGCCGCCCATGACCTTGATGACCTGACCGGTTACGCCGTCGGCGAGGTCGGACGCGAGCCAGCACACCACGGCGGAGATGTTCTCGGGCGCGAACTTGTCGAACTCGCCTTCCTTGGGGTTCATGAAGTCGCCGGCGACCGTCTCGGTGAGGCGCGTACGCGCGACCGGGCAGATCGCATTGACGCGCACGCCGATGCGCTCGAGCTCACGCGCCATCACGATGGTCATCGACGCGATCCCGGCCTTGGCGGCGGCGTAGTTGGCCTGGCCCGCGTTGCCGTACAGTCCCGACTCCGACGCGGTGTTCACGATCTTGCCGTTGACCGGGCCGCCGGTCTCCTTCGACTTCATCCGCCAGTAGGAAGCCGCGAAGCGGGAGGTGGCGAAGTGGCCCTTCAAGTGGACGTCGATGACCTGGTCCCACTCGGCCTCGTCCATGTTGAAGCTCATCTTGTCGCGCAGGATGCCGGCGTTGTTGATGAGCACGTCGAGACCTCCGAACTCGTCGACGGCCTGTTGCACCATCGCTTCGGCGCCGGTCCACGACGACACGCTGTCGTAGTTGGCGATCGCTTGGCCGCCCTTGGCGGCGATCTCGTCGACCACCTGTTGCGCCGGCGTGGCGTCGGCGCCGTCGCCCGAGCTCGAACCGCCGAGGTCGTTCACCACGACGGCCGCGCCCTCGGACGCGAGGAGCAGCGCGTGACTACGGCCGATGCCGCGCCCGGCGCCGGTGACGATCGCGACCTTGCCGTCGAACAGACCCACGG
>JAODBI010000384.1 GCA_025463875.1 Actinomycetes bacterium | reverse complement strand
ACGTGACCGGCATCACGAACCGGCATCACGAACCGGCATCACGAACCGGCATCACGAACCGGCATCTCGGACCGGTGCGTGACGCGCTATTGGATGTAGCCCTCGACGGTCTTCGGATCGCGGGGCTGCGCCGAACCCGGGTCGCGGCCGAACTCCTCCTGGCTGCGGCGTTGGCGCAGGAGATCCCACAGCTGGTCGAGCGTCACCTCGAGGTCGCGGAGCTGAGCCGGGTCGTGCTCCGCGTCCTGCTGGAGCTTCTGTTCCTCGGCGACGAGGTGGGTGATCCGATCGATCAGGTCGCGGTCGTCCACTGCTGACTCCTTCACGGCGTTCGGTCGTTTGCGACTCGTTGTACCCGGGGCCGCGCCAGACTACGACGGTGATCCGATTCGGTACCCCGGCCGCTCGCTGGGTCATCGCCGCGACGGTGCTCGGGTCGGGGGTCGCCTTCCTCGACGGTTCGGTGGTGAACGTCGCCCTGCCGGCCATCGGCCGCGACCTCCACACCGACGTCGCCGGGCTGCAGTGGACACTCGACGCGTATCTCGTGACCCTGACCGCGCTCTTGCTGTTCGGGGGCTCGCTCGGCGACCGCCTCGGCCGCAAGCGTGTGTTCATCGTCGGGCTCGTCGCATTCACGGTCGCGAGCATCGGCTGCGCGGCGGCACCGAACGCGTTCGTACTCGCACTCGCACGCGCGGTGCAGGGCGCGGGTGGCGCGTTCCTCGTGCCCGGAAGTCTTGCGATCATCGCGGCGAGCTTCGCCGAATCCGATCGGGCGCGCGCGATCGGGACGTGGTCGGGCCTCGCCGCGATCTCGGGCGCGCTCGGACCCTTTCTCGGTGGGTGGCTCGTCGACGCGGCTTCCTGGCGGTTCGTGTTCCTGGTGAACATCCCGATCACGGCAGTGACGATCGCGATCACGATCCGCCACGTTCCCGAATCGCGCGCCGAGGAGGAAGCGCCGCTCGACGTCGGTGGGGCGGTGTTGGCTTCGCTCGGGCTGGCGGGCGCGTGCTGGGCGCTCATCCAGGGTGCGCAGGGTGTCGACGCCAGTGTGATCATCGGCGGCGCGCTCGGCGTCGGTTCGCTGATCGCATTCCTGGTGCGAGAGGCGCACCACTCGCATCCGATGCTCCCGCTCGACCTCTTCCGCTCGAAGCAATTCAGCGGAGTGAACGCGACGACGCTCGCGGTCTACGCCGCGCTCGGCGCCGCCTTCTTCCTCGTGGTGCTCGAGCTGCAGATCGCGCTCGGCTACTCGGCGCTCGAATCGGGCGCCGCGCTCCTGCCCTCTACGGCGATGATGCTGTTCCTCTCGGGCCGGGCCGGAGCGCTCGCGCAGCGCATCGGTCCGCGCCTCCCTATGACGATCGGCCCGATCATCGTGGCGGTCGGGATGCTGCTCTTCACCCGCATCGAGCCCGGCAGCCACTACTTCACTTCGGTCCTGCCCGCGACCCTCGTCTTCGGATTGGGACTCTCCATGACGGTCGCCCCCCTCACCGCAACGGTCTTCGCGGCGGTCGGTCCGGACGAGCTCGGCGTCGCGTCGGGTGTCAACAATGCCGCGGCTCGCCTGGCCGGGCTCCTGGCCGTCGCAGTGCTGCCCGCGGTCGTCCATCTGGACACGACGCTGGCGCCCGCCGTGTTGACAGGCCGCGTCGCGGAGGCGATGCGCATCTGCGCGGGCTTGTGCGTGGTGGGCGCCCTGATCGCCTTCTTCACGGTCACCAAGATCAGTTCGAGTGCCACGCCGCGACTCGCGGACGTCAACCAGCCGTGTCACGACGCGTCGTTCGCCGACGTCACCGGATAACGTCTCGCGCCGTATCGATGCCGGGACGCCGCGGTACGCGGCGAAGGAGCGGTCGACCGTGGAATTCGGGCTCTTCAACAGCGCGTGTGTGTTGCCGCAGTTCAACGGCGACGAGCATCGCCGCATCATGGACGAGGCGGCGATCGTGCAGACGGCCGACCGCGTCGGGTTCAAGTACACGTGGGCGACCGAGCACCACTTCCTCACGGAGTACTCGCACCTCTCGGCCAACGAGGTGTTCCTCGGTTACCTCGCGGCCGCGACCTCGTCGATCCACATCGGCTCGGGCATCTTCAACGTCACGCCCCCGGTGAATCACCCCGCGCGCGTCGCGGAACGGGTTGCGATGCTCGACCACCTCTCGGAAGGACGCTTCGAGTTCGGCATGGGCCGCGGCTCGTCGACGACCGAGCAGAAGGGCTTCGGCATCACCGATCCGGATCTCACCCGCGAGATGTTCGACGAAGTCGTCGGCGAGTTCCGCAAGATGTGGAAGCAGGAGGAGTACCCGGGCTTCGACGGGAAGTTCTTCTCGATGCCGCCCCGCAACGTGCTGCCCAAGCCCTATTCGGCGCCGCATCCGCCCATGTGGGTCGCGGCGGGCAATCCGTCGACGTTCACGAAGGCGGCGCGCATGGGCCTCGGCGTGTTGTGCTTCACGATCGGTGGGCCGGAGTCGGTCAAGCCGCTCGTCGAGCTCTACAAGAACGAGATCGGGAACGCGGAACCGGTCGGCGATTTCGTGAACGACAACATCATGGTCACGACCCAGCTGCTGTGTCTCGAAGACGGCCAGCGCGCGCGCGACCTCGGCGCCGACATGGGCCAGGGTTACCACCGCAGTCTGTTGTTGCGTTATCTCGACACGTTCCCCCGGCCGGCCGGCATCCCCGAGTGGCCCGACCTCCTGCCCGACCCGACACCCGAGCAGATCGACGCAGGGATCAAGGCCGGCGACACGCCGTACGGCACCCCTGACGAGGTCACGGCCGCGATCCGGAAGTATGCCGACGCCGGGGTCGACCAGGTCGTGTTCGGTCTGCTCTCGTCGACGATGGAACGCGACCTCGCGTTCGAGACGATCGAGACGTTCGGCAAGCATGTGCTCCCCGCGTTCGACACCGACCCGGTGCATCGCACGACGCGCCAGCGCGAAGCCGCCGCCGCGCGGTAGGGGCTCGCGTTCTCGTGGCCGGTCCGACCTTCAACCTCGCCGATCTGTGGGAGACCCTCTGCGACGCGGGACCCGATTCGGAATGCCTCGTCGCGCCGCCGGTGCGACATACCCGTGGATCACTCGATCGGGCCGCGAACCAGGTCGCGAACCATCTCGTGGCGCAGGGCGTGCAACCCGGGGAGCGCGTCGGCATCTATTCGCGTAACCGCGCCGAGTACGTCGAAGCACTGTTCGGGTGCTGGAAGTGCGGCGCGGTGCCCGTCAACATCAACTGGCGTTACGTCGCGGCTGAGCTCCGGTACGTGATCGAGGACGCCGAGCTCATCACGATGATCGTCGAGGGCGAGTACCTCCCGGTGCTGGACGAGGTCGGGTTCGAGCGCCGGATCCGCGTGGGCGAGTGGGCGCAGGCGAGCACCGAGCGCGCGTTCGGCGGGGTAGCGCGCTCCGCCGACGACGTCTACATGCTCTACACGGGCGGCACGACCGGCATGCCCAAGGGCGTGATGTGGCGGCACGAGGACTTCTTCTACGCGTGTTGCATGGGCGGTTCTCCATTCGACCCGATCTCGGAGCCGGGCGAGATCGCGCGCAATGCCGAACCGGCGTTTCAGATGAGTCCGCTCGTGCTCGGACCGCTGATGCACGGGGGCGGTCAGTGGCTCACGCTGATCGCGCTGTTCGGCGGTAATCGCGCGGTGATCTACACCGACCGGCACTTCGACGCGGGACGCGTCCTCGACCTCGCGGTCGCGGAACGCGCGACGACGATCGGGATCATCGGCGACGCGATGGCGCGCCCGCTCGCGGAGGCCGCCCTCGCCGAGCCCGATCGTTGGGCCGGCTCGGAGATCATCGGGCTCGGCAACGGCGGTGCGATGTTGAGCTCGTCGGTGAAGAGCCAGCTCGCGCAGGCGTTCCCGAACGCGGTGCTGAACGACAGCTACGGCGCGTCGGAGACGGGCGCGGCCGGGAGCGAAGTCGGCGCGAGCACCGAGCGCGACCGACCGCGGTTCTCGACCGACGGTCGTACGTGGGTGCTCGACCCGGACACGCTCGAGCCCCTCGAACCGGGATCCGGCGTCGAAGGCCTCTTCGCGCGCCGAGGCCACATCCCGCTCGGCTACTGGAAGGATCCGGCCAAGACAGCCGCCACCTTCCGGACCGACGCCCACGACGTGCGTTGGGTCGTGCCGGGCGACTGGGCCACGATCGACGCCGAAGGCCGGATCGTGCTCTTCGGCCGCGGATCGGGCTGCATCAATTCGGGTGGCGAGAAGATCTTCCCCGAGGAGGTCGAGGCGGCGATCCGGGCCCACGACGATGTGTTCGACGCGATCGTCGTCGGGGTGCCCGACGATCGATTCGGTCAGAAGGTGGTCGCACTGGTGCAGCTGCGCGCCGGTGCACCGCAGCTCACCCTCGACGCCCTCCAGGAGCACTGCCGTACGAAGATCGCGGGCTACAAGGTGCCCCGCGAGCTACTGGTCGGCGAGGCGCCGCGCACCAACACCAACAAACCCGACTACGCGACCGCGTTGCAGATCGCGCTCGATCGGCTCGGTTCGTAGCGCGGCTTGGGTTCCCGCGTCGCCCTGGGCCATGCTGGGCCGATGCAGACTCGTTCCATCGGCGCCCTCGACGCGTCGGTCGTCGGCCTCGGGTGCAACAACTTCGGCGGCCGGATCGACGAGGCCGCCTCGAAGAAGGTGGTCGATGCCGCCCTCGACGTCGGCATCAACCTGTTCGACACGGCCGACATCTACGGCGGGACGCGCAGTGAGGAGTTCCTCGGGCGGTCCCTCGCCGGCCGCCGCGACCGGGCGCTCATCGCGACCAAGTTCGGCGGTCCCATCGACGACGAACGCAAAGGCGGTGCAAGCGCGTCTTACATCGGCCGCGCGTGCGACGACTCACTGCAGCGGCTCGGCACCGACCGTATCGACCTCTACCAGATCCATTTCCCGGATCAGGCCACGCCGCTCGAGGAGACGCTCGGCGCGTTGGACGCGCTGGTACGCGCGGGAAAGGTGCGCGAGATCGGTTGCAGCAACTTCTCGGCCGACATGATCGAAGCGGCGACGCGCATCTCCGCCGAGCACGGTTGGGCTCGCTTCGTGAGCGTGCAGAACGAGTACAGCCTGTTGCGCCGCGGTCCCGAGAAGCAAGGTGTGCTGGACGCGTGCGGGAAGCTCGGTCTCGCGTTCATCCCGTACTTCCCGCTTGCCAGTGGCGTGCTGTCGGGCAAGTACAGGCGCGGCGAGGTCCCGCCCGCCGGGACCCGGCTCGCGGGGATGGCCGCCGACCGTCAGGAGCAGGCGCTTTCGGACGCGGTGATGAACCGCGTCGAGGCGCTCGAAGCGTGGGCGACCGCGCACGGCCACACCTTGCTCGACCTCGCGTTCGCGTGGTTGCTCGCCAAGCCGGTGGTCGCCTGCGTCATCGCGGGGGCGACGAAGCCCGAGCAGGTCGTCGCGAACGCCGCGGCGGCGCAGTGGCACCTGACCGAGGCCGAAATGGCGGATATCGACGCGGTGATCGCGGAGGCGAAGGAACGATGAGCACCGGGCTCGACGACCTCTCGCGCGCGCAGCTCGCGGTGCTCGGACGCGAGTGGCTGTTGCACGGCCATCTCCAGGATCGGGTCGGCATGCCACTCGTGCACACGGGCCGGAGCCGGGAGGAGATGGAGGCCATCGCGATCGAGGAGTGGATGGCCGCGAGCCCCGTCTACTCGTTGCGCACGCAGCGCGCCTTGAAGTTCGGCAACGGCGACGTGCCGACGATCCTGAAGAACATCCAGATCGACATCGGCGCCCCGCCCCATTTCATGGACTTCCGTTGTCGTGTCGATGACGCGAACCACGGCGAGTTCCAGCTGGCGCACTGCGGTGCGCTGCTCGACGTGGAGCCGATGGGCGAGGACTACGTGCACGGCATGTGTCACGCGATCGAGGACCCCACCTTCGACGCGACCGCCGGTGCGACCAACCCGCGCGCGCAGGTGCGACCGGTACACCGGCCGCCGCGCGTGCCGACCGACCGCCACCCGCACTGCCACTGGACGATCACGATCGATCCGGAGTTCCCGCCCGTCGACGCGCACCCGTACCGGGCGATCGTGGAGCAGTCGAAGCTCGCGGGCATCGCGACCGAGGAACCGTCACCGGGCGGGTCCGACGCCGAGCCCGGCGGCTGGGACGACTACGCCGGCGACTTCGATCCCGACTTCGAGCTCGAGGATCTCTCGCATCGCGCCCTGGTGACCGTGTTGCAGGAGGTTGCGGTCCAGAGCCACCTGCTGTTGCGGGGCTTCGCGATCGCCGTGGCCGAGCGTTACGGCGAGGAGACCGCCCTCGCGCTGATCCCGAAGATCTTCACCGGTCTCGCCGGGATGACCGCGCAGCGCCTGACACCCGTGCTCGACATCGGGACTCGCGACTCCCACGCCATCGCCCGGCTCCTTCGCTTTCATCCGGTGTTCTGGCCGCGCACCTATGTCGATCTCCGGATCGAGGTGCTCGACGATCAGCGCGTGCGCTTCGCGCTCGGGCCGTCGCCCGTCCTCGAGGAGGCCGACGGCTTCACCTGGTTCTCGCAGCTCGGTGGTGCAGCCGACCGTGCGCTCGACGCGATCGTGCAGGCCGTCGATCCCCGGGCTGCGTGTCACGGGGTTGCCGCCACGGGCGACGAACGCTTTGCCTACGAGGCGGTCATCGATCCCGACGCCGCACCGGCCAAGGAAGCGCCGGAGATCGCGCTCGCCAAGATCAGCGGCGGCGCCGCGTTCGTGTTCACGCCTCGTCGTCCGGTGCGGGTCTGACTGAGCGACCCGGCCCCAGCCGGCTCGCGCCTACCGACGTCGCCGCGAGCGACAGCACCGCGGCACCCACGATCGCGGCGGCCTGACCGGGCCGCAGCGCGTTGCTCGCGAGTCCGAGCGACGCGACCGCCGACGGCACACCCACCTCCGCGGCCGCGAGCAGCCCACTCGTGATGGGAAGCCGCATGATCATGGCGACCGCGAGCGGCACCAGCGTCGTGCCGACGGCGAGCGCGGCGAACAGTACGAGGTCGTCGCGCGTCTGCACGAGCGCGCGTAGGTCGATGCGCGCACCGAGTACCACGAAGAACAGCGGCACGAAGAACCCTTCGCCCAGACCGATCAGCTGGTCGGCGACCCGGCGGGGCTCGCCCACGAACGACACCATCACTCCGGCCGCGAACCCGGCGAGCAGCGCGCTCGTGTCGAACCGTTCGGCGATCCACGCCAGGGTGAAGAGCACGAGGAGCGAGATCCGGAGATCGAACGCCCAACCCCGCCGGTGTGAGGCGTGGCGGAGCTCCTCGACCGGTGCGATCTCCAGGAGCAGGCGGATCAGCAGCCCGAATCCGGCCGCGGCCGCGACGACGAGGAGCGCGCCCGCGAGTGCACGGCCGAATCCGCCCGTCGCCAACACGAACGGGACGGCGAGCACCGTGGCGATGTCGGCGAACGACACCCAGACGATCGTCACGAGGAGCGATTCGTCCCGGTCGCGGGTTCCGAGAATCGGCAGGACGATCGCGGCCGAGCTCGACGCGAGGAGCACGGCGATGATGCCGGGCCGGTGCAGTCCGCTGACCGCGGCGATCACCGGGCTCAGCGCGGCCGCCAGGGCGATCGTGACCGCCGTCGCCCAGGCGCCGCGGAGAGACGCCGCCCGCAGCCGCCGATCGTGGATGGGAAGGTTGATCGCGACGATGAACATCAGCAGCGCGAATCCGATATTGGCGAGGAACGCGAGTGTCGGCTGGGTCGCCACGATCGTCCGGGTGCCCGTGCGCCCGAAGATCACCCCCGCGAGGATCTCGCCGATGACGACCGGCGGCGCGAAGCGGGTCGGGAGGAGCGTGAGGATCGGTCCGAGAAGCCCGATCGCGACGATCAGGGCGAGCGTCCCGTAGGTGATCACGTCAGAACACGCCGGCTTCGAGACCGGCCGCGAACGTGATGCCGAGCTCGTGACACCGCTCGACCGCGGCGTCGTCGATGGCGCCGACGACCAGCACCGGTGCCAGCGCGGCCTTCCATGCAAGTCCGGTCGTGATCTTCTCGACGCTGCGGATCGCGCCCTCTCCGTCGTGGCCGCCCTTCACGAACAACGTGTAGGGGAGTCCGCGCGTCTCCTCGAGCAGGTCGTAGTAGATGCGCTCGAAGAAGTCTTTCAACGCACCACTCATGTATCCGAAGTTCTCCGGAGTTCCGAGCACGAGCCCGCCGCACCAGCGCACATCGTCGGCGGTCGCGTCGAAGGCGTGCCGCACTCGCACCTCGACGTCATCGATCTCCTCACTCGTCGCGCCCGCGATCACGGCGTCGGCCAGTGTCTGGGTACCGCCCGAACGCGAGTGGTAAACGACGAGGAGATGACGGGCGTCGGCCGCGCACACCGCGCGGACACTACTTCCGGCGGTGTTCCTGGAATGCGGCGAGATCGAACGCCAGGTGCTCGCGCACGTCGCCGACGTGGTCGACGATGATGTGGCGCTGGGCGAAACGCCAGCCGCGATCGGCGCGCACGAAGCGGTCGCGATAACGACCCGTGACGATCGGCTGCAGCGGCAGGGTCGCCGTCTGTTGGAACACGACGAACGACGAGCGGGCCGCCGCATGACCCGCCGACTCCTCGATGTCGACGGCGACGTTCGACGTCAGGTGGCGGGTACGCAATGTTCCGTCGTCGTGGACCTTGTTGGTGTCCAGGTAGAGCTGCTTGATCGCCTCGCCACCGGCGATCTCGCCTTCGACGCCCTCGTTGGTGATCACGGCGTCGGCGAAGAGATCGGCGATCGCGTCGAAATCGGCGGCATCGACGTACTCGGCGTACCGGAACATCAACGAGGTGATCGCGTGGTGGCTCTCCCAGGTGCCTGCGGGCATCGACTCACAGTAGCTTCGGCGCCTGTGACCGACGCCGTGCCGTACGAGCTCCGTGTGCCCGTCGAAGAGTCTTTCGACGCGACGATCGGCTTCGTCGTCGACGAGGCCGACGAGATCGGCCGCTGCGCCGGTCATCTGCCCGTGCGACCCGGTGTGTGTCAGCCCATGGGGATCATCCACGGCGGTGTGTACGCCGCCATCGCGGAGACACTCGCGTCGATGGGAACCGCGCAGGGCGTGCTGCCCGAGGGGAAAGTCCCGCTCGGCATGTCGAACAACACGAGCTTCCTCCGGCCGGTCAGCGAAGGAACCGTGCACGGTGTGGGCGTCGCGATCCACCGCGGACGGATGAGCTGGGTCTGGGACGTCGAGATGCGCGACGACCAGGGGCGCCTCTGCGCGACGTCGCGGGTCACGATCGCAGTGCGCGATCACGGACCGAGATGAACAAGACCGACAAGCACATGAGCGCCAAGAACAAGATTCGCGTCGGTTTCTTCTCGTTCACCGAGATCACCGACCCGGGCGAGCATCACTCGTACAACGAGTGGCATCAGCTCGACCACATGCCGGAGCAGTATCCGCTCGACGGCATCGCGTACGGGCAGCGCTGGGTGTCGACTCCCGCGTGTCGCGCCGCGCGCGCCGTCAGCGAGTCGCCCCTCGACTCGATCCACTACATGACGCTGTACCTCATGACCGAGCCGGTGGAGCGGACGCTGCGCGAGTTCATGCAGCTGGGGCGCGATCTGCATGCCGTCGGGCGATTCCACCTCCACCGCCGGGCGCGACTCTCGGGTCCCTTCGGGTTCCGGTCGGCCGCGGCGTCGGAACGCGTGCTCATCTCGCCCGAGGCCGTCCCGTACCGGCCGAACCTGGGCGTGTACGTCGAGGTCGACGAGGTCGCCGGCGCGGACAGCGGTGGGTCCGAAAGTGGAGTGTCCGACGGCGCGCTGATCGACGACGGCCTGATCGACCCGCATCTCGGGGCGCTCTGCGCCGAGCCGGGAGTCGCGGGCGCGTGGTCGTTCGCGGACGGGCAGCGGCGTGTCACCGTCACCTGGCTCGATACGCCGCCGCTCGAGATGGTCGGCCGGCTCGAGCCGATCGTGGCGCAGCACCGGGCGGCGTCGACCGGTCGTGCGCTCTTTGCGGGACCGCTCGAGGCGATCGCGCCCTGGCAATGGACCTGGTTCGACGCGGAGTGAGACCGCGCGTGTGAACTTCGCCCGGTCGCGGGCCGTATCTCATTCGATGGGGCGCCGGGTCAAGTCTCGCGGTTGGTTGACGCAGGGTTGGGTGTGGGGGAGCGCGATCGCGCTCGGAGCGCTCCTGTTCGTCGCGTGCGGCGGCGGGTCGTCCGGCCACCCGACGAGTGCGCCGACACCGACGAGCGCGTCGACGACGCCGACGACCCTCGTCGTGCAGGACGCGAAGCTCAGCGCGGCCGACTTCCGCAACGTCAACACCATGACGCGCGTGGGCGATCATTTCATCGCGAACGTGCGGGGCCATTTCGCCGAAGCGCTCGCCGTGGCCCGTTCGGCCAATGGCGGCACGTACCCGGTCGGCACGATCATCCAGCTCGTTCCGCAGGAGGCGATGGTGAAGCGCGCGCCCGGCTTCAGCCCCGCGACGCACGACTGGGAGTTCTTCTCACTCGAGACGTCGCCGAGCGGAACGAGGATCCTGAGCCGCGGCGGCGCCAAGGTCGTGAATCGATTCGGAGGGAGTTGTGCGTCGTGTCACGGTGCCGCGCAACCGCAGTTCGACCTCGTGTGCGGAACGACCCACGGTTGTGCACCGCTGCCGATCGGCCCCGACGTCATCGCCGCGATCCAGAAGTCAGATCCCCGCCCGAAGAGTTGACCGACTGACGTTCGCTCCGGGAGGTGGCGTGGGCGCGCACTCTTACGCGGTCGCGACCGCGCGTGCCCAGGTGTAGTCGGCTTTGCCCGCGGGCGTGCGCACCACCGCGTCGACCAGGTGCGTCGCGCGCGGCACCTTGTAGCCGGCGAGATGGGCGCGGCAATGCACCTGCAGTGATTCGAGGTCGGGGTTCGCGCCGGCGACGGGCTCGACGATCGCGACGACGCGCTGGCCGAGCCGCTCGTCCGGTGCGCCGATGACGACCGCGTCGGCGACCGCGGCATGTTGCTTCAGCACCGCCTCGACTTCTTCGGGGTACACCTTCTCGCCCCCCGTGTTGATGCACAGCGAGCCGCGGCCGAGGAGATGCACCGTTCCGTCGGTGTCGATGGTTGCCATGTCGCCGGGCAGCGACCAGCGCTCGCCGTCGATCTCCACGAACGTCCGCGCGCTGCGATCGGCGTCCTTGTAGTACCCGAGGGGGACGCGCCCTCGCGTCGCGAGTCGGCCGACGATGCCGGAGCCCCGCGTTACCGGCCGGAGGTCGTCATCGACCACGATCGTCTCGGCCTTGGCGGCGAAGGTGAGCGAACGGCTCGGCGCCGCGACCCCGGCGCGGGTGGTGACCGCGACCGCCTGCGCCGGCGATTCCGACGAGCCGATGCCCTCGACGATGGCCAACACCGAGGGGATCGCGCGCATCAACGCTTCCTTGGCTTCTCCGGAGAGAATGCTGCCGCCCGATCCCAGCAGGAGCAGCGACGACGTGTCCCGACGATCGAGATCGGCGGCGAGTGTCGCGAGCAGTGGACGGGCGCTGGCGTCACCCACGAGATTCATCGCGTTGACGCGCTCGAGCTCGATCAGGTCGAGCACGTGGTCCATGTCGACCGAGGGGCGATCGTACAAGACGACCTTGCCCCCACCGAGCAGAGTGCCGATCGCCGACCACTGCCCGCTCGCATGCATGAGCGGGCCGAGCGCGAGTGAAACGAACTGTGCGGGACCGGGGTCGCTCGCGGGCAGGAACGGACGCAGCCGTTGTGCCGGGTTGTCGATCACGGAGACGGTCACATCGTCGGGCCGGGTGATGGGTGGGCCGCCCGGGTTCCCGCCGCCCATCGCACCGAAGAAGATGTCCTCGTTGCGCCACATCACGCCCTTGGGCATGCCCGTGGTGCCGCCGGTGTAGAGCACGTAGCGATCGTCGCCGGAACGGGGACCGAGATCGCGTTCGGCCGACGCGGCGGCGATCTCCGAAGCGACCGACGCGTCGTCGAGGTGGAGCACGAACTCGACCAACGGAGCGCGCGGCGCGACCCGCGCCGCGCGTTCACGTACGTCGGAGTCGTGCACGATGCCGACCGCGTCGGCGTCGTCGAGCAGATACGCCAGCTCGTCGTCGACGTAGCGGTAGTTCACATTGATCGGAACTGCCCGCAGCTTGTAGCAGGCGAACATGGCCTCGAGATGCTCGATCGAGTTGCGGAGGTAGAGGGCGACGTGCGCGCCGGGTCCGGCACCGCGCGCCGCGAGCACGTGTGCGAGCCGGGTCGATCGATCGTCGAGCTGCGCGTACGTACGCCGGTCCGGTCCGCACACCGCGGCGTCGCGATCGGGGACGGCGTCGGCCACCCGCTCGAACAGATCTGCGAGATTGAACTCCACCGACACCGTCCCGGACTCAGATCCCCAACGGCTCCGCTCGGAGCCCGACCCACCGACTCGCTACTACAGTCCGATTCTGACATGAGCGATCTGCAGAGCCTGCTCGACACCGCGCTGGTCCGGCCCGACGGCTTCGTGCCCAAGGAGCGCTATACGACCCGCGCCTTCACCGAGCTCGAGCACACGCGGCTGTGGCCGCGGGTCTGGCAGATCGCGTGCCGCGAAGAGCAAGTGGCGGCGCCGGGCGACTATTTCGAGTACACGATCGGCGCCGAGACCGTCGTCATCGTCCGGGCCGCAACGGGAGCGCTCCACGCGTTCTACAACACGTGCCTCCACCGGGGCCGGCGACTCGCCGACGGATGCGGCTCCTTCGCCGGGGGCGAGATCAAATGCCCGTATCACGGCTGGTGTTACGCCCTCGACGGGCGGCTCGTCGACGTTCCCGACCGCGAGGAATTCGTCGGCTTGCCGGAGGGACTCGCGCTGGCCGGGGTCGGCGTCGACACGTGGGGTGGGTTCGTCTTCGTGAACCTCGATGCCGACGCGGAGCCTTTGCTCGACTATCTCGATCCGCTGCCCACGTTGCTGGGGCCGTACCACCTCGAACAGATGCGGCTGCGCGCATCCTTGAGCACGATCATCGACGCCAACTGGAAAGCCGTCGTCGACGCGTTCAACGAGGGTTACCACGTGCAGGGACTGCATCGTCAGATCCTGCCGTGGACCGACGACGTCAGCATCGAGTACGAACAGTTCGGTCGGCACGCTCACTACGGCCGGCTGCCCGGTGCGCGCCGTCAACTCCGTCCGAGCCCGCGCCTGCACCTCGGTCCCGACGACTTCGACGAAGGTGCGATCCTCGCCAATCTCGTCGCCGGCCTCGGCGGCGCGTTCCTGGCCGAAGAGCGCGCCGCGATCGAAGAGTTGCGCGCGACCGGACCGCCCGAGGGTTCGACCCTGCTCGAGGCGTACCAGGCCCGGCGGATGAAACTCCTGGAGGCGCGCGGCTTCGACGTCTCCGGGCTCTCACCGGAATTGATGACCAGCGCCGACGACGTCTTCTGTTTTCCGAACGTTGTCGGCCCGATATATCCGGGCAGTGCGATCCTTTTTCGCGTTCGGCCTCTGGGCGAGGATCCCGACCGCTCGATCAAGGACACGTGGGTCCTCGAGTGGCGTGCCCCCGACGCCGGCGACGATCGGCGCGTCACGCCCAAGTTCTTCGAGAACTGGCGCGATCGCAACTGGGGCGAGATCACCGAGCAGGACTACGAGAACCTCGGGAACGTACAGCAGGGAATGCGGTCGGCGGGCTGGACCGGTGCCCGTTTGAACCCACGGCAAGAGGGCAACATCTTGCACATGCATCGTGTCATCGACGAATACCTCGTCTCGGGCAACGGTCGTGGCCGTGGTTGAGGAAACTCCGAGGCACGAGGGTCGCGACCGGCGGGAAACCGCACGCGTGGTCGCCGCACTCGTTCTGATCGCGCTGCTCATTGCGTTCGTGATCGACAACACCCGCAAAGTGACGGTCGGATTCGTCGTCGGTGACCACCAGACGCGGTTGATCTACGTGCTGATCGTGACGTTCCTCGCTGGGATCATCGTCGATCGGCTCTGGCAACGGGTGCGCCGCCGTCACTGAGTCGGGGTTATGCCGAACCGGCCTCAGTGCACCGGTCGCTTTGCCGATGTATCTGCATGTGCCTCACATCGGCGTCTCCCGTCCGTACGGTTGCTCGATGATCTCGGCTCGGGCGTACTCGATCCTCTTTGTCGTTCCGATCGTCGCCCTGTCGGCGTGCGGAGGCAAGTCGTTCAAGGCCGACCCCGCGGCAGACCTCGCGGTGGCGAAGCAGGCCGTCCTCACTGCGGCCGACCTTCCCGGATACAAAGCGACGCCCCACACCTCGAGCGATGACATACCTGCGGGAGTGAAGAAGGACTTCGCGAACTGCATGGGAACGACGACGAGCGTCTTCGACGACACGCCCGGCGCACAGAAGGCGGACTCTCCCGACTTCTCCAGTGCGGACCAGAAGCTCCAGGTCTCGGGCGCCGTCGAGGTCGATCCGAGCAAGAGCGACATCGACAACGGTTGGTCCGAGATCTCGAAGGCCGGTACCGAGCCGTGCCTGGGAAAGTTGTTCGAGGCCGCCGCCCACCAGGGCGCGCTCGCGGGCCCGGGTATCAGTGTCCGCTTGGGCGCGGTCACACGCTTCGACGTCGGCGTCGGTGACCGGTCGGTGGGCTACTCAGCGCCCGTGCACATCACCGGGCCCGGCGGCAGCATCAGCGTGTACCTGGACTTGGTGTTCCTCCCGCGCGACCGCGCCGGTATGGATTTCTCGTTCACCAACATCGGTTCGCCGCCCGACCGCGGCACGGAAACGGCACTGGTGAAGAAGGTCTACGACCGGGTCGGGAACCGGGCCAAGTAGGCCTCGGGCTTCACCAACTCCCGCCGCCCCCTCCGCCGCCGCCCCCGCCGGAGAATCCGCCGCCGAATCCGCTGCTGCTCGACGACGACGGCTGGCTGGCATAGAGCGTGCCGGTCGCGACCGTGCCGAAATGATTGATCGAGCTCGCGAGCAGGAGCGCGTTGAACGGCGCGCTGCCGTGGTACCAGCCCGTCTGGAGTTGCTCCGCGTCGAGCTGGGAGAAGACGCGCGCCCACTTCTCGGTGCAGCCGAACACGATCGCGTACGGCAGGTACTTGGAGAAGACGCCGTGATCCTCGGCGAACTTCTCGCGTAGGCCCTGGTCCCCTTCGTCGAACAGGCGCCGGAACCCGCGCACCCGCGAAAACATGGCGCGGCCCTTGCCGGTGCGCGCCGGCATACGGCTCGCGAGCGCGAGCAGGGCGAGCGCACCGAGCACGAGCCCGAGGGGGACGAGCGCGAACGACGAGACGACCCCGACGAGGACCGTCAGCCCGATCGCGACGACGATCGCGCCGATCGCGAGCGCGGTCCAGATCTGACGGGTGCGGTCGGGACGGATCCGATACCAACCCTGAGTCACGACGTCGTCGTACATCGCGCCCTGGATCACCGTCAGCTCGGAACGGAACTTGTACTTGAGATCGGAGAGCTTCACCGACGGCCCGTTTCCGAAGAGCGCGTTCATGAGCTCGGTCTCGTACGGCAGCGGCGTGCCCTTGCCGGCAACCTGCGTGGCCGTGAGCTCGTAGTCCTTGTCGAGGTCGGTGATGGTGAGCCAACCCCGGACCGCGAGGTCGACGATCGTCGCGGTGACGTCGACGAGATTCGCGTGCTCGTCGACGAGGGTGCCCACCTGACCGGGCAGCACTCCGTCGGGCGGAACGAACTCGACGGGTCCCTCGTCGCTCCGGATACCGACGAGCTCCTCGGCGCCGGTCTCGTTGCCGAACGCGGCGTCGGTGGCCGAACCGGAGTACCTGCGGTCGCGGCCCTTCCGCCATGCGAGTCGCAGCGCGCCGCCCACCGCGAGCAACGCCAACACGATCGCGGGGATGAGCGTGTTCGCGCGGATGGCGAACGCGTCGGCGAGGGTGCGGCGCCGTTCGAGGATCGGTTGAGGATCGGGCACGATGGTTCGCGGGGGCAGACCGACGACGATCGTGAGTCCCTCCTGCGCTCCGAGACCGGTCTGCGCGAACGTCGCGGTGCTCGCGAGCGGAGTCGCCTGGAGACACGGGAGCGAGGCGCCCTGGATCCCGGTGAAACACGCGGCCTTGGTGATCGATGCGGGCGCGCTGATCGTCACGCCGGCCCGGGCAATGGGAACCGGCCACTGGTTGCCGATCGCGTCCCAGTTCAGCTCCTGATGATCGGGAAATGTCTGCGGAGCACCCTGGATGCTGTACGTGATCGTGTACCGGTGAAGGCCGGTGATCGTGCTGGCGGGGTCGCCGATGCGGATGTGCAGATAGTTGCCCGCGTGACTCGTTTTCACCGGTGTGCTGTGCCCGTCGGCGGTCACCTTCACGTCGCGGATCCGGTAAACGCGGTCGTACTGCCCACTGCGGTGCTCGGACGCGCGGCTGTAGGCCTCGCGTTCGACGAGATCGCGGAAGATTCCGTGGTGCGGTGTCGGGCCGAAGTCGTAGGTGATCTGTTCGTTCATCAAGAGGGTGCCGTCCCGTTGCAGCTGCATCCCGACCTGATAGTCGGCGATGTGCTCACCCGCGCTCTGCGCGCCTGCCGGCGCCGCCAACGCGACGAAGGCGCCCGCGCCGGCGCCCAATGCCACCAGCGCAACCGCAACGAACCTCATGCTCTTCATTCGTCGGAGATGCCTCATCCCTCGGACATGCCTCCTCATTGTTCGGACATGCCTCATTGTTCCGACATGATCGCGTCGTACTCGGCGGCCGGGTCGCGGTGCGGGTTACCAGAGACGTCGACGACGACACGCGCGATCTCGAAGTTCGCCCGGAACGGGGCGTCGTAGCCGTCGCCGATCGCGGGCCCGACCTCGTAGCCGCACGTGACTCCTCCGCCCGTGTAGGAGAAGGTCATGGGCGTGAAGTGCGGGATGTCGCGTGCGCCGACCGCGTTTCCGTCGAGGAAGAGCTCGCCCCGGCCGGTGTACTCCGCGGTCTTCGTGAACACGAACGCCACCGTGTGCGCGCCGACCGCCACGTCGATGTCGCTGCTGACGATGTCACGCTTCGCACCGTAGAGGTTGTGCACGTAGCGGAGACGGCCGCCGACGATCTGGAGCGTGAAGCCGCCGAGCACCGAGCCCATCGCAAGGACGGTTCCCTCCGGGGCGACGTCGGGTGGCACCACGATGGTCGCCGTGATGGTGTGTGCGCGGTTGCGCACGTTCACGGCCACCGACTCCGGTACGGGAGCGCCGCCCGCGAAGTACTCGTAGCGGTTGCGGTCCTGGCGGGTCGTCGGGCGCGGGTTCAGGATGGCGAAAAGGGGGCGGTTGTCGAGTGGCAACACGTCGTTGCGCGCCGCCTCGTCCCACCACAGCTCGATCATCGCCGCGAGCCGTTCCGGCTCCCGGGCCGCGAGATCGTTCGTCTCGGACGGATCGGCGGTCACGTCGTACAGCTCCCACACGTCGTCGTCGAAGGGCGCCTCCGGATCGAGACCGTCGTCGTACATCGCGCCGAGTGGATGGAACGTCACCGCCTTCCAACCCCGGTGGTAGATGACGCGCGATCCGAGCATCTCGAATTGCTGTGTCTCTCGCGTCTCGGGAGCGTCGGCGCTACGCAGGA
>JAODBI010000231.1 GCA_025463875.1 Actinomycetes bacterium | reverse complement strand
CTCGAGTGCGTCACGATGAAGGCGACGAACTTGATCACCGCGATGCCGAGGTTCGCGAGGAACGCGGCGACGATCGCGCGCCGCGACTCGTGTTGCGCGGGCCCGGGTGCGCCTTGTTCGTGACCTTCGGGCTCGCCTCGTTCCGGCTCGCCTCGTTCGGGCTCGCCTCGTTCCGGCTCGGGTGCCATTACTCGATGATCCCGCCCCGGGTCATCGCCTCGACGTCGAGCGCCCGGTCGAGCTGGTCGTCGGTCATGAGCTTGCGGGCCCGGACGACCTGGCGGATCGACTTCCCGGTGCGGTTCGACTCCTTGATCACCGACGCGGCCGCCTCGTACCCGATGAACGGGTTGAGCGCGGTACCGATCGCCGGCGACGCCTCCGCATAGCGCTCGAGCGTCTCGGTGTTGGCCTCGATCCCCAGGATGCACTTCTCGGTGAACACCGCGCCCGCGGTTGCGAGTAGGTCGATCGACTCGAGCAGGTTGCGCGCCATCACCGGCACGAACACGTTGAGCTCGAAGTTGCCCTGCGATCCTCCGAAGGCGACCGTGGTGTCGTTCCCGATCACCTGCGCGCTCACCTGGGTGACGACCTCGGGGATGACGGGATTGACCTTGCCCGGCATGATCGACGACCCCGGCTGCAGATCGGGGATGCGGATCTCGGCGAGTCCCGTCTTCGGCCCGCTCGCCATCCAACGCAGGTCGTTCGCGATCTTGATCAGCGAGACCGCGAGGACGCGCAGTTGACCGCTCGTCTCGACCAGCGCGTCGCGGGCTCCCTGCGCGGCGAAGTGGTCCTTCGCCTCCGTGAGCGGAAGTCCGGTGCGTGCGGCGAGGCGCGCGATCACCTTTCGCGCAAAGCCCTTCGGCGCGTTGATGCCGGTGCCCACCGCGGTGCCGCCGAGGGGCAGCGAACACAGGCGCGGCATCGTGTCGCGGATGCGCTCGATGTCGGCTTCGATCTGCGCCGCGTAGCCGCCGAACTCCTGGCCGAGAGTCACGGGCGTCGCATCCATCAGGTGGGTGCGGCCGCTCTTCACCTCGTGCGCGAACTCGCGCTGCTTCTTGCGCAACGCCTTGGCGAGCTTCTGCAGCGCCGGTAGGAGATCGTCGGTGATCGCGACGGCGGCGGCGAGATGGACCGCGGACGGGAAGACGTCGTTCGACGACTGCGACATGTTCACGTCGTCGTTCGGGTGCACCGGTGCGCCCAGCCGCGCGCTCGCCAGCCCGGCGATGACCTCGTTCGCGTTCATGTTCGACGACGTTCCCGATCCGGTCTGGAAGACGTCGATCGGGAACTGCGCGTCGTGCTCCCCCGTCACCACTTCTTCGGCGGCCGCGGCGATCGCATCCTTCTTCGGCCGGTCGAGCGCATTGACCCGGGCCGCCTCGGCCTTGATCAGCGCGAGCGCACGCACGAGCGCGCCGTGGATCGGGCGGCCGGAGATGGGGAAGTTGTCGACCGCACGCTGGGTCTGCGCGCCCCACAGGGCGGCATTGGGCACACGTACCTCGCCCATCGAGTCGTGCTCGACGCGGTAGCCGGACTCGGTCATGAGATCCTCCTCGTTGCACGGTACTTTCTGTCCATGCCCGAGTTCGCGTATCAGGAGCTGCTGCCGATCGGCGCCGACGACACGCAGTACCAGCTGCTCACCTCCGACTACGTGTCGACGTTCTCGGCCGGCGGACGATCCTTCGTGCAGGTGGAGTCCGAGGCGCTGACGCGGTTGACCAGCCGGGCGATGTTCGACATCGCCCACCTCCTGCGCCCCGGTCACCTCGCCCAGCTGAGTGCGATCCTCGACGACCCCGAAGCGTCGCCGAACGACCGCTTCGTCGCACTCGAGCTGCTCAAGAACGCGTGCATCGCGGCGGGCGGGATCCTGCCGTCGTGCCAGGACACCGGCACCGCGATCGTGAAGGGCAAGAAGGGCGAGCTCGTGATCACCGGGGGAGGCGATCGCGAGGCGATCTCGCGGGGGATCTTCCGTACGTACAACGAGGACAACCTCCGCTATTCGCAACTGGCGCCGCTCACCGCGTACGAAGAAAAGAACACCGGCACGAACCTTCCCGCCGAGATCGAGATCGAATCCGTCGACGGCGACGCGTACAAGCTGCTGTTCATGGCGAAGGGCGGCGGCTCCGCGAACAAGAGCCTGCTGTTCCAGGAGACGAAGGCGCTGCTCAACCCGTCGTCACTGATGACCTGGCTCGATGACAAGCTGCGCACACTCGGTACCGCCGCGTGCCCGCCGTATCACCTCGCGCTCGTCATCGGAGGCACGTCGGCCGAGTTCGCGTTGAAGACGGCGAAGCTCGCGTCGGCGCGCTACCTCGACTCCCTCCCGGATACGGGCAACGAGCTCGGCCGCGGTTTTCGTGACCGAGAGCTCGAGCTGCAGGTGCTCGCGCTGACGCAGCAGTTCGGTATCGGCGCGCAGTTCGGCGGCAAGTACTTCTGCCACGACGTCCGCGTGATCCGCCTGCCGCGCCACGGTGCGTCGTGCCCGGTCGCACTCGCGGTATCGTGCTCGGCCGATCGTCAGGCGTTGGGGAAGATCACGGCCCAGGGGGTCTTTCTCGAGCAGCTCGAGACCGACCCGGCGAAGTACCTCCCGGAGGTCACGCACGACGACCTCGAAACCGAGCCGGTCGTGACCATCGACCTCACCCGACCGATGGCGCAGATCCGCGAGACGTTGTCGCACTATCCCGTCAAGACGCGCGTGATGTTGAACGGGCCCATGGTCGTCGCCCGCGACATCGCGCACGCCAAGATCAAGGAACGGCTCGACGCGGGTGAAGGGATGCCGCAATACCTGCGCGACTACTGCGTCTATTACGCGGGGCCGGCCAAGACGCCGACCGGTTACGCGTCGGGATCGTTCGGGCCCACGACCGCGGGCCGCATGGATTCCTACGTCGACCTCTTCCAGGCCAATGGGGGCTCACTCGTGATGCTGGCCAAGGGCAACCGCTCGAAGGCGGTGACCGAGGCGTGCAAGGCGCACGGTGGGTTCTATCTCGGGTCGATCGGTGGCCCGGCCGCGGTGCTCGCCCAGGACTGCATCACGAAGGTCGAGGTGCTCGAGTACCCCGAGCTCGGCATGGAAGCGGTGTGGAAGATCGAGGTGCACGACTTCCCCGCGTTCGTCATCGTCGACGACAAGGGCAACGACTTCTTCAGCGAAGTGTCGAAACCCCTTCGCGCTCCAAGAGCTCGCGCTTGAGCGCGACGGCGTTGCGACCGCCTCCGTAGCCACCGATCTTGTGGCCGGCCGCGACCACGCGGTGGCACGGGATGACGAACGGGATCCGATTGTTGCGCATCGCACTGCCGACTGCCCGCGCCGCACGCGGCCGTCCCGCCAGTCCCGCGAGCTCGCCGTAGGAGACGACTTCCCCCCACGGCACCTCGTGCACCAACGTCTCCAGCACCTCGCGGCGGAAGCCTTCGATCTCGGAGAGATCGAGCTCCACGTCGAACGCATGCCGCCTGCCCGCGAACCAGTCGTCGAGCTGGCGGGCGACCGCCCGATCGGGGCGTGTCGCTGTGATCTCGGGCTGGTCGTCACCCGGGAGGCTGATCTCGTGCAGGCCGTCGTCGGAGAGCACGACCGTCAGCTCGCCGTACGGGCTGGGCTGGCGCCATGCCTTCACGAGAACGGCCCCGTCGATCGGGAGATCAGGCCGAGCTCGGCGACCGCGTCGCGCTCCTCGCCGAGCTCACCGACGCTGGCGTCGATGCGGCCGCGCGAGAAGTCGTTGATCTCGAGACCCGGCACGATCTTCCACTCGCCGTTCTCGGTCGTGCACGGGAAGCCCGAGATCAGTCCCTCGGGCACGCCGTACGAGCCGTCGGAGCAGACGGCCATGCTCGCCCAATCGCCCGCTGGTGTGCCGAGCACCCAGTCGCGCACGTGGTCGAGCGCGGCCGACGCGGCCGACGCCGCCGACGATGCGCCGCGCGCCTCCAGGACCGCGGCACCGCGCTGTTGCACGGTCGGGATGAAGTCCTTCTCGATCCAGTTCTGGTCGACGAGCTCGCTCGCAGGTTTGCCGTCGACCTCGGCGTTGAACACGTCGGGGTACTGCGTCGCGGAGTGGTTGCCCCAGATCGTCATGTTGGTGACCGACGCGACCGGTTGACCCGTCTTGGCCGCGAGCTGTGCCTTGGCGCGGTTGTGATCGAGGCGGGTCATCGCGGTGAAGCGCGCACGCGGGATCGAGCCCGCGTTGTTCATCGCGATCAGGCAGTTCGTGTTCGCGGGATTGCCGACGACCAGGACGCGCACGTCGTCGGCCGCGGTGGCGGCGAGCGCCTTGCCCTGCGCGGTGAAGATCGCACCGTTGGCTTCGAGCAGATCCTTGCGCTCCATGCCCTTCGTCCGCGGCCGCGACCCGACGAGCAGCGCGTAGTTCACGCCCTCGAACGCCTTGGTCGCGTCGTCACTCGTCTCGATGCCGAGGAGCAACGGGAACGCGCAGTCCATGAGCTCCATCACCACGCCGTTCAGCGCGCCGAGCGCGGGCGTGATCTCGAGCATCGACAGCACGATCGGCTGGTCGGGGCCGAGGAGATCTCCACGTCCGATCCGGAAGACGAGGCTGTAACCGATCTGACCGGCGGCACCGGTCACTGCGACTCGAACGGGGTTTTTCACGGGGCCGAAGCTACTCGCCTCTCACCCTTCCGCCGCCACCGAGTCGCTCACGAGCGCCATCAGGATCGTGCGCGCTTCGGTCAGCTCGGCGATGCGGGAGGCCGCGCTCGCGCTCGCGCCCCCGCTGTCGGGGTGGGCGTCGCGCAGGAGGCGCCGGAACCGCCGGTTCACGTCGTCGTGCTCGACCGCCATGCCGGCGCGCAGGCCCAGGACCTCCATCGCCCAGCGCTGGTCGGGACCGACCCCGCGCCACAACAGCTCCTCGGGCGGACCGCCCGGCTGCCATGCGTCGGCGGACGCCAGAGGCGGACGGATCCCGTTCCACGCCGCCTCCGCGACGATGCGGAGCTCGACGTCGGGCGCAAGACCCTGCCAGCGCCCCTCGATGACGCGGCGGATCCCGTCGAGCGCGATGGGTCGGCCTTCGGAATGCAACGAAGCGGCGCCCATGACGGCGCCGAGGATCTGCGGCGTGGGCGCGCCGTGGATGTCGATCTCGACGACGATGTGACCGTCCTCGCCGAGCAGCCGGTGGCGCGACCGGTCGAGGCCGTGCGTGTCGTACTGGAGCCGGTGCCGGAGCGCGATGCGCGGGATCGCCAGCCCACGGCGCGCGTCGTGCAGTAGGCGCGGCAGGAGCTCGCGCTCTTCGGGCTCGATCGCGGGCAGGTTCGTGGCCACCACTGCGGCGAGCAACGCCACACCGTGCGCGGGTCCGGAGGTCGGCAGATACGCGCCGTCGAGCGCGACTCGGCGCGTCGGCATGTGCCGGCGGGTGTGACGGACGTTCAGCTCGGCCAGCAACACGGGCAACCCTCCGCCCTGATCTTCGGTCCCGGGATGCCCGACGGACGAATCGAACGGGCTTACTTCGCGGCGGCGACGATCAACAGGACCACGACGTAGACCGCGACCAGCACGGCCAACATGATCCAGATGCCCTTGCGTCCGAGCACCTTGCTGCCGGTCGCAGCGGGGCGCGAGAGACCGCACGAGGGGCAGCGGGGTGCGTCGAGGGCGACCGGCGAACCGCACACGGCGCAATGCGGAGTTGTCTGCGGGGCGGCGGTCATCGTGTCCCTCCCGGAATCGACGCGGCGCGGCGCTCGGCCGTCTCTACAGTCTGGCGCAGCAGCATGGCCCGGGTGGTTGGACCCACCCCTCCGAGGCGCGGCGTGATCCACCCGGCGACCTCGGCGCAAGACTCGTCCACGTCCGGCACGACCTTGCGGCCCTCGATGGTCGCGCCGGCACCGACGACCGCCGCGCCCGGTCGCACCATGTCGGGGGTGAGGATCGACGGCCGGCCCGCGGCCGCCACGATGATGTCGGCTTCCTTCGTGTACTGCGGGAGGAAATGCGTGCCCGTGTGACACACGGTGACGGTCGCGTTCGCGTTCGGCTCCTTGAGCGAGAGGAGGTTCGTGAGCGGACGGCCGATGGTGATGCCGCGGCCGATGATCACGACGTGCTGGCCCTCGATCGGCACGTTGTACATCACGAGCAGCGCCTGGATGCCGAGCGGGGTGCACGGACGGGGGGCGCCTTTGACACCCATGACGAGCTTGCCGAGATTCACCGGGTGCAGGCCGTCGGCGTCCTTGTCGGGGTGGATGGCGAGGAGCGCGACCTCGGCGTCGAGGTGCGCGGGGAGCGGGACCTGGAGGATGAACGCGTCGACGTCGGGATCGTCGTTGTAGCGCTCGATCACCGCCAGCAATTCTTCCTGGGTGGTCGTCGCCGGCAACTCGGTAGGGATCGAGCGCACACCGATCTCCGCGGAGTCCTCGCGCTTGAGCCGCACGTAGGCGTGGCTCGGCGGGTCGTCGCCGACGAGGATCGTGCCGAGGCCGGGCGTGACGCCGCGGTCGGCGAGAGCTTTGATCCGCGTGCGCAGATCGTCCTTGACGGTGTCGAGGAGCGCGTTGCCGTCGAGCAGGGTCGCGGCCATCAGTGGAGGAAGTGCCGTTCGCCGGTGAAGACCATCGCGAGGCCGAGCTCATCGGCGCGCTCGATGACCTTCTCGTCGCGCATCGCTCCCCCCGGCTGGATGACCGCCGCGACTCCGGCCGCGGCCGCGGCTTCCACACCGTCCTCGAACGGATAGAACGCGTCGCTGGCCGCGGCGCCGCCCCGTGCCCGTCCCGCCGCCTTCTGCGCCGCGATCTCGCCCGACTCGACGCGGTTCTGCTGGCCCGCGCCGATGCCGACGGCCTGGCGGTCCTTCACGAGGACGATCGCGTTCGACTTCACGTGCCCGCAGATGCGCCACGCGAGCTCGAGGTCGCGCCACTGCTCGTCGGTGGGCGCGACCTTGGTCACCACCCGCCAGTCGTTGCGGGTCGCGGCGAAGTGGTGGGCGTCCTGGACGAGGAAGCCGCCCGAGATTTGGCGGAAATCCAGGGGGTCTTGGCCTGGCTCCGGCGCTTGGAGGACCCTCGTGTTCCTGCGCTTCGCGATCAGGGCCTCCACGGCACCCGGCGCGTAGCCCGGCGCGATGACGACGTCCGCCTGCGGGCCCGCGACCATGCGCTCGACGGTCGCGGTGTCGATCGGGCGATTCACCGCGACGATCCCACCGAATGCGGAACGCTCGTCGCACTCGAGGGCGCGCTGGTACGCGACGTCGATCGAGTCGTCGAGCGCCACGCCGCACGGATTCGCGTGCTTGATGATCGCGCAGGCCGGCCCGGGGCCCAGATCGTGGACGATCTTCCACGCCGCGTCGGCGTCGTAGAAGTTGAGGTACGAGAGCGCGAGACCCGCATGTTGGGTGACGCCGTCCCACCAACTGCTCGTGCCGGTGCGGCGATAGCGCGCGCCCTGTTGGTGCGGGTTCTCGCCATAACGCAACGTCTCGTTCGTGCGCTCGAGCGCGACCACGAGGTGCCGGGGCAACAGCTCTTCGGCCTGCATCCACTGGACGATCGCGGCGTCGTAGGCGGCGGTGCGCGCGAACGCCTCGAGCGCGAACGCCTGGCGCGTCTCGTCGCCGACGGTGCCGTCGTTCGCGTGCAGTTCGGTGAGCAGGGGGGCGTACTGGTCGGGACTGGTCACGATCGTGACCCACGCGTGGTTCTTCGCGGCGGCGCGGGTCATCGCCGGACCGCCGATGTCGATGGTCTCGATGTCGGGCCGCGCCTCGAACGGATACAGATTCGACACGACCAGCTCGAACGGGAGAATGCCATGGAGATCGAGATCACGACGGTGCGCGTCGTTGCCGAGATCGGCGAGCAGGCCGCCGTGGATCTTCGGGTGCAGCGTCTTGACCCGACCGTCGAGCATCTCGGGTGATGCCGTCACCTCTTCGACCCGAGTGACCGGGATGCCGGCGGCTTCGAGTGTCGCCGAGGTGTTGCCCGACGACACGATCTCGACGCCGAGCTCCCGCAGCCCTCGGGCCAGGTCGACCAGACCGTCCTTGTCGTATACAGACAGCAGTGCGCGCTTGATCTTCGTTCTCATGTGTGCCTTCACTTGCTCGCCTTCACGAGCTGTTCGATCACGTCGGGATACAAGCGGCGCTCCACTTCCTTGATGCGTTCGTGCAGGGTCGCCTCGGTGTCGTCGTCGAGGACGGGCACGGCTTCCTGGGCGAGGATCGGCCCAGAATCGACGTCTTCGGTGACGAGATGGATGGTCGGGCCCGTCACCTTCACGCCGAACTCGAGCGCGTCGCGCACCGCGTGCCAACCCTTGAAAGACGGTAGCAACGCCGGATGGGTGTTCACCGCCCGGCCACCGAACGCGTCGACGAACGGTTTGGAGAGGATCGTGCCGAAACCGGCGATGGCGACGAGATCGACGTCGTGGCGCCGCAACACGTCGACGACATCGTGCGTGTACGCGACCCGGTCGAAGTCGGGGCCGAAGTCGGAACGCTCGACGAGGTCCGCGGCGACGCCGTGTTCGCGGGCGATGTCGAGCGCGCCGCACGGACGGTCGGCGAGCACGGCGACGATCGGCAGATTGCGTGCGAGCAGGGCCTGGAGGATGGTTCCGCTGCCCGATGCCAGGACGCCGACCCGCATGCCCGGCACCCTATCCCGCGTCGTCTCGAACGACTTTCGTCAGGAAATCCCCAGGTTCTGCCGAGAAAGGTGTTTCACTTCCCGTTGACACGAAGGGGAGAGTTCATGGCTGATCGGCAATCGCCCACGCCCGGAGAGATAACGATCATGGCCGCGGGCGCGGTGATGATCATCTTCTCATTCCTGCACTTCGCCGCCGACCGGAGCGCCTGGGGCAGTCACCTGTTTCCCATCGCAACGCTCCTGCCGCTCTACGGCGTGGTGATGGCGCTGCAGATCGCACTCACCAAGTTCGCGTCCTTGAACCTTCCCGCCTCCGTGCTCGGCTTCACCTGGGAACAGGTGCACCTGGCCCTCGGCGCCATGGCCGCGCTGATGGCGCTCGGCTGGCTCGTGACCGACTACGGCAACAAGCAGATCGGCATGTGGTTCGAAATTCTGGGTGGGTTCGCACTCGTCGTCGGGGCCGTGCTGCTCCAGCGTGAGCGCAACACCGGCGCGATCGGCTGAGGAGCAGAGATGGACAAGCTGAAGCTCTCGACTGCGAATCTGATCATCATCGTCAGCGGGGCCGTGATGCTGATCGCGTCGTTTCTCCCCTTCAACAAGTTCTCCACGGGGTCCTTCAACGTGGGAGGGGTACACGTCGGCGGGACGATCACCTATAACGCCTGGAGCAGCCACTACTTCCTGATCGCGACGATCCCCGCGCTGCTCGGGATCGTGATGGCCGCGCAGGTCGCCGTGGTCGCGTTCGCGTCCGGCGTGCGGCTGCCGGAGACGGTGCTCGGTTTCACCTGGAACCAGATCCACCTTGTGTTCGCGTTCCAGGCCACGATCATGATGCTGGCCTTCCTCATTCAGAACACGAGCCCGCTGGACAAGGGCATCGGGCTCTTCTTGATGCTGTTGGCGGCGATCGCGCTTCTGGTCGGCGCGGTCCTGCGGATGCAGGAGCAGCCCACCGGAGCCATTTGAGCTTCGACGCGATCGGGACGCGCACCCGGCGTTCGTCATTGCGGGTTTCTTGGCCTTGCTGAGTGGGACCGAGAGCCTCGGCAACGCCGCGCACCATGCGTGGGTCGAAGGTCTCCTCACACTCGTCGCCGGGATCGGCATCGGATTCGTCGTCGATCGCACGAAGCGACGGTTCACGACGTGGGCGGGCGCGGTGGCCGCCGGGTTCGGCACCCTGACCGTGGCGCTCGACACGGCGCACATCTCGAGGACGTTCGGCACCTCGAACGTCAAACTCATGGGCGTGTCCGGGCCGTTGCGAGACGCCACCGTCGGCTCCGTCCGCCGTGTGGGACCCGTCGGCGTGGTAGCCACCGTCACCGAGTGGCGAGCCGCCGTCCGCGCCGACCGACCCCGGCGCCTCCTGGCCGCCGAGCGCATAGCCGTCGACCCGCCACGTCACAACCCGCCGACGACCTCGGCCATCAGTTCGCCCGCGGCGGTGGGGTTCGTCGCAACCCGAACACCAGCGGCCTCGAGGGCCTCCATCTTCGCCTGCGCGGTGCCCTTGGATCCGGAGACGATGGCACCGGCGTGGCCCATCTTCTTACCGGGGGGCGCCGTCACGCCGGCGATGTAGCTGACGACCGGCTTCGACATCTTGGTGCGGATGAAGTCGGCAGCTTCTTCTTCAGCGGAGCCGCCGATCTCGCCGAACATGATCACGGCCTTGGTGTCGGGATCGGCTTCGAACAACGCGAGGCAGTCGATGAAGCTCGTCCCGGGAACGGGGTCGCCACCGATGCCGACGCACGTCGTCACGCCGATCCCCTTCTGCGCCAGCTCGTTCAGCGCCTGATACGTGAGCGTGCCCGACCGCGACACGATTCCGACCGGACCGCCGGGCTTGGCGACCTCCGCCGGAATGAATCCGATGTTGCACTCGCCCACCGTCAGCAGACCCGGGCAGTTCGGCCCGAGGATCCGCGACGACGGGAAGTCACGCGCCACCTGGTTGTAGAAGCGCGCCTCGTCGTGGACCGGGATGCCCTCGGTCACCGCGACGATCAATTCGAGTCCGGCTTCGGCGGCCTCGATCACCGCGCTCGCAGCCCCAGCCGCGGGCACGATCACCATCGTCGCCGTCGCACCCGTCTCGCGCACCGCGTCGGCCACCGACGCGAACACCGGAATGCCCTCGACATCGGTGCCCGCCTTCTTCGGGCTCACACCACCGACGACTTTCGTTCCGTACGCCCGGTTGCGGAGCGCGTAGAAGCGACCCTGCCCGCCGGTGATCCCTTGCACGATCACCTTCGTGTCGGCGTTCACCAGGATGCTCACGACCGCGCCTCCGCCATCTCCACGGCCGTACGCGCGGCCTCGACCATCGTCGGTTTGCTGACGAGTCGGTCCGACTCGTAGCCGGACAGGATCGCCCGGCCCTCGTCGGCGTTCGTCCCGTCGAGCCGGATGACGATCGGCGACGCGATCGCCACCTGATCCAACGCCTGCACGATCCCGTTCGCGACCTCTTCGCCCTTGGTGATGCCACCGAAGATGTTGATGAAGATCGAGCGCACCGAAGGATCGTTGTTGATGACCTCGAGCGCGTTCGCCATCACCTGCGCGCTCGCGCCGCCGCCGATGTCGAGGAAGTTGGCGGGCCGGCCACCGACCTCGTGCACGATGTCGCACGTCGCCATCGCGAGCCCCGCGCCGTTCGCGATCACACCGACCGTGCCGTCGAGACCGACGTACTGCAGACCCTTCTCGGCCGCCTCGAACTCGCGAGCATCCGTCTTCTCGAGCCCGACCAGCTCGTCCCACTCGGGGTGACGGAACCGTGCGTTCTCGTCGAGCGAGACCTTGGCGTCGAGCGCGTGCACCTTGCCCTCGGGTGTGAGGATCAAGGGGTTGATCTCGACCAGGTCGGCATCGCCGTCGACATAGGCGTTGTAGAGCTTCATCAAGATATCGACGGCGCCGTCGGTCGCGGCCGGGTTCAACTTCGCCTGCTCGACCCACGTTCGGCACGCGGACTCCGTCAAACCGTCGACCGGGTCGATCGACAGTCGCGCAATCGCATCGGGGTTCTCGTCGGCCACGGTCTCGATCTCGACGCCGCCCTGCGCGCTCAGCATCCCGAGGTATTTCTTCGCGCTGCGATCGAGCGTGAACGACGCGTAGTACTCCTCGGCGATGTCCGAGGCGTGCTCGATCCAGACCCGCTTCACGACGTGGCCCTTGATGTCCATGCCGAGGATGTTCCCGGCGTGGAGGCGGACCTCGTCGGCATTCTCGGCGAGCTTGATGCCCCCGGCCTTCCCGCGCCCACCGACCTGCACCTGCGCCTTCACGACGACGGGATAGCCGGCTGCCTCCGCGGCGCGCACGGCCTCGTCGACGGTCTCGGCAACGTCGCCCTTGGAGACGGGGATGCCGTAGCGCGCGAACAGTTGCTTACCTTGATACTCGAAGAGATCCACGAACTACTCCTGCGTGCGTTCGAGTGAAGTGTGCGAATCGAGAGTGGTCTCGAGCCAATCGACGATGTCCCCCAGGGGTGCGCCGGGCGTGAAGACCGCCGCGACACCGGCCTCGGCCAAGAGGGGGCGATCCTCGTCGGGAATGATGCCGCCCGCAAATACCACGACGTCGTCGAGATCACGGGCGCGCAGCTCTTCGACGATCTTGGGAATGAGCGTCATGTGGGCACCGGAGAGAACGGACAAACCGACCGCGTCGGCGTCCTCTTGCAGTGCCGCCTCCGCCACGAGCTCGGCCGTCTGGAACAGGCCGGTGTACACGACCTCGAACCCCGCGTCGCGCAGGGCCCGTGCGATCACTTTGGCCCCCCGATCGTGTCCGTCCAGCCCGGGCTTGGCGATGACGACGCGGTAGCGTCGCAGCATCGGCTCACCATAGCCAAGGACCCGTAGTGGCCTCCTCTCGCGCCCGCAGCGCAGACATCAAGCTTCTCGTCGCGGCCACCGTCGGCGTGCTCCTGGCCGGCTTCTTCATCGCGGGCGCGGCGCTGATCGCGACGCGGGGCTCGGGCAACGTCGTGTGCGGCCAGCTCGACATCGGCAGCGCGACCAACATCCGCAACACGCTCGACAACGGCGGTCCCTACTTTCAGACCGGCGGCGCCGGATGCGGATTCTGGCTCGCGCTCGCGGACGGCAACATCGTCGCGTACAAAGTCGCCCAGCCTCAGAACTGCTCGTTGAAACTCAAGCGCGACCACTGGGAGTGCGGAGGCAACACGGTCGCGCCCGCCGACCTCGCGCAGTACCCGGTGAGCATTCAGACCGTCGGCCAGACCGATTCCGTCGTCATCGACCTGCTCCCACCGGGCACGATCACGACGACGACCACGCCGAAGACGACGACCCCGACACCGGGTTAGACGCGCGCCAGCGGCGCCCAGGAAAGCAGCAACGTCTTCTCGCCGACGTCGCGGAACCGGACGCGCGCTTCGGCCTTGTCGCCGCTGCCCGTGATGTCGACGATCACGCCGTCACCGAATTTGTCGTGGTGCACATCGTCACCCACGCGCAGTCCGAGCTCTTCCGCGCCGCGCGCACCCGCGGGCGCTTCGTTGTCGCGCCGCATCGCGGCCGCGACGACGGCTTCGCGGTGCGCGCCGAGCCCGCCGCCACCGCTCCCACCACCGCTCGAACCCCC